>CAJCIT010000149.1 GCA_903970405.1 Acidobacteriaceae bacterium
GATCCAGCGGAACCAGTGAACGGACGACGTGGCCGGTGGCGGTCAGTCTGGACAGAGTGAATAGCCGCTGTCACCCGCTTGCCGACGCGCGCGGTTCAGAAGCGCGGGCTGAGCTGAACCCTGGCCCAGGGATTTCAAAGGCGCGCTTCGACGCGAACCATAATCTGGCGCGGGCAGAGTACCGGAATGGGGCGCTCTACGGGGCAACGCGGAGGTCGGTCCAGGACTAGAAATTCCGGTCGCGGATCGCTGAAACGTCCGAGGCGGATTCAATCACCATCCGCGCGGCATATCCGCCGAAATGACCAAAGCCGCCGTCCTTCGGACACAGGTGCTTGGCATCCGGACACAACGCCGCCGGCGCACTGTCGAAGCGGCCCGAGAGCGTCGCGGTGACGTGGTATACCGCATGGCCGTTGTGGTTGGCGCGCAAATAGCGGTCGAACTCCCGGAAGCTCTTGTCTTTCTTGATGGCCAGCGGATCCCGGCTGCGAGTATCTCCGCAACACCAGGTGGTGGGCTGCTTGAGCCCCCGGGCGTATTCGAGCCAAATGGGGTTGGCGGCAAGCCCTTTGCAGTGGGATGCCTCCATCTCGAAGTACTCAAATCCAATATCGATTTTCACCCGGACAGTGATGAGCTTGCCGTCATACTGCTCGGGGTTGGCCATCAACTGGCAGACGTCGACGTTACTGTAGGTGTCGGCCGCCGAGGCGCGCGCCGTGAAGGCGATGCCGAAGAGCAGAAAGGCGCAGCCTGGCGCGAAGGTCGACATGAATTCTATTGTGAACGCTCCGCTCTTACGGCCGGCGGACCCGGCGGGTGAGGCAAGGTGGCGGCGATGCGATCTCGCACGGTACACTGAAGATATATCGAGCGGGGTCCCCTCCTCTTGTTTTTGGGCTTGTGAAGTGAGGCCGCGCGCGAAGTCTCGATGTTTCAAACGGGCCCAGCCGCTCTCGTTGGCGGCGAATCCCCAAGCCTGTTCGCACCACCTCAGTCACCTGGTAGTCATCGGAAGCTATAGCAAACCAAATGATCTCAGTCAGCAATGTCAGTATGCGGTACGGCGGAAAAATCCTGTTTGAGGATGTCTCGACTACCTTTCAACCGGGACGCCGGTATGGCTTGACCGGGCCGAACGGCGCCGGAAAATCCACTTTCATGAAACTGCTTTCCGGCGAACTGGAGCCGCAGAAAGGCACGGTGGTCAAGCCGAAGAAGCTCGGAGTCCTGAAGCAGGATCAGTACGCGTTCGATCGGTTCCGCGTGATCGATACCGTGATCATGGGGAATCTGCCTCTATGGACCGCGCTCGAGGAGCGCGAGAGGCTCTATGAGAAGCCGGACCTGACCGATGAAGACGGCATGCGGTTAGGCGAGCTGGAAGGCGTGGTCGCGGAAGAGGATGGGTACACCGCCGAAGCCGACGCCGCCACGTTACTGGACGGACTCGATATTCCGGAACCGCTGCACGCCCGCAAGATGGGCGAGTTGCAGGGCGGACAGAAAGTTCGCGTGCTGTTGGCGCAGGCGCTGTTCGGCAATCCGGCGGCGCTGCTGCTGGACGAGCCGACGAACTACCTCGATTTGGAATCCATCCACTGGCTGCAGGAGTTCCTCACTCGATACCAGGGCACGCTGATCACGATCTCGCACGACCGGCACTTCCTGAACGCCGTAACCACCCACACTGCCGATATCGATTACCAGACGATCATCACCTATACCGGCGGCTACGACGATATGGTGCTGCAGAAGACGCAGGTGCGATCGCGTATCGAGTCGGAGAATTCACAGCGTGAGAAGAAGATCGCGCAGTTGAATGAATTCATCGCCCGGTTCTCGGCGGGCACGCGCGCCAGCCAGGTGATGTCGCGCAAGAAGGAAGTGGAACGGCTGCAGACCACGGAACTGGCACGGTCGAACATCGCCCGCCCCTATATCAAATTTGAGATGAAGCGCCCTTCGGGCAAGACGCCGCTGGAATTCAAAGACGTGGTGAAGGGATACGGCGGGCACGCAGTCATCCAAGGATTCTCGGCATCGTTACAGCGCGGCCAGAAGATCGCATTGATGGGCCGCAACGGCGTGGGCAAGACCACGCTGATCAAGGCATTGCTCAAAAATGCGCCCGGTAACGACGACCCGGATGTGGCCATCGATTCGGGAGCAGTGGAGTGGGGCCACGAAGCGCAAGTGGGGTACTTCGCGCAGGATCACCGCGGCAGCATTCAGAACGGCACGACGGCCGAAGAGTGGCTGCACGCTTGGGAGCCGCAAGCCTCGCGTGAAGAAATCCGAGGATTGCTGGGTCAGATGTTGTTCCGCGGGGAGGAAGGCGCCAAACCGACTGACGCGCTCTCCGGCGGCGAGGCGGCGCGGCTCATGTTCTGCAAGCTGATGTTGCAGAAGCCGAACATTTTGGTGTTTGACGAACCGACAAACCACCTGGATCTTGAAGCGATCAACGCACTCAACGTGGCGCTGCAGAAGTTCGACGGCACGGTGCTGTTGGTGACGCACGATGAAGACTTGCTTGACGAAGTGGCGACGCGCATTTGGCACTTCACCGGCGACGGGAAGATTGAAGACTTCATCGGGCCGTATGAGGAGTACAAAACGGCGGCGGTGGGCCGGTAGAGCCCCCCTTCGCCCCGCCGCGCGCGATGGAGCGCTAGACTGACCTTATGCCGTTCGTAATCAGCGACGCGAACCTGCCTGCGACGTTGACGGCTGAGCCGATGACGGACGAGGAGTTCAGTGCCTTCTGCGCTGAGCATCCCGACCTCAATTTTGAGATGACCGCCGAGGGGGAGTTGATCGTCATGGCCCCCACTCATTTTTCGACCAGCGTTAGCAACTCCGAGATCAACGCGCAACTGGGCAGTTGGGCCAGGAAGGACGGCCGAGGTTTTGTCTGCGATTCTTCCGGGGGCTTCGTGCTTCCCAACGGCGCCCGCCGCTCACCCGATGCTTCGTGGACTTCGAGGAGCCGCGTCAAGAGCCTTAGCGCCGCTGAGCGGCAAGGCTTCTTGCACCTTTGCCCCGACTTCGTGATCGAGCTCAAATCCCACAGCGACCGCCTGAAGGCAGTTCGGAAAAAGATGATCGAATATCTGGAGCAGGGAGCGCAATTGGGTTGGCTGATCGATCCGGCTAGCAAGAAGGTTGAAATTTACCGCCG
>CAJCIT010000150.1 GCA_903970405.1 Acidobacteriaceae bacterium
GTTATCGGCAATCGCTGCGATCGGCTCCGGCGGGGAGATCGCTGAAACCGCAGATCCCGCCACTTCGCCGCGCTTCGGTCGGGATGACAAATCTTCGGCTCCGGATGGCCCGGTCGGGATGACAAATCAACTTCGCCTTCAGATCGTTTGGTCGGGATGACGAAGTGTGCCGACAGTTTCAGGGAGAGGTTCTCGATCCCGTCTTTTCCCCGCTGGAGTCGCGCGCGCGCCGGGGCGGCTTGCGCTCGGGCCATAGCGAGGTCTGGCCGCACGGGCCGCCGTCGCGCGGCCCTCGGGGGTCGCCGGGGCCGGCGTCACGGGTAAGCAGAGCGTCGGTGCTGCGTGGCGCGAGGCCGTGCCTCTGGGTGACGAGGGCGACGAGCGCCTGCATGCGTTTGCGATATCCGTCCGCGACGAAGTCCCTTCCGTCGAAGCGGAAGCGGTAGAGCGACTCCAGGGCGGGAAAGTGCTCGCGGACGAATGCCAGGTAGGTTGAGCGCGAGCAGGATTTCAGAAAGAGCGGTTCGGCGGCGAAGAAGCTGGCGTCGGCGTCTTTGGCGCGGCGGGCCATGGTATCCAGAGCCTCCAGGGTGTCGGTGATGCCGGGCAGCAGCGGGGAGCAGAGGATTCCGGCGCGCAGTCCGGCTTTGCGCAGACGGGCGACGGCGCGGAGGCGGAGGTCGGGGCGGGGGGCGCGCGGCTCCAGGATGCGGGCCAGCTTCGCGTCGGGAGTGGTGATGGTCAGGTGGACGACCAGTTGATTGTGTTCGGCGATCTTTTCAAGCAGGTCGATGTCCCGGGTGATCAGGTTGGATTTGGTCACGATGCCGATGCGCAGCCCCCGGCGGCCGGCGAAGACCTCGAGCAGACTGCGGGTGATTTTGGCGCGGCGCTCGATGGGCTGGTAGGGGTCGGTGGCGGTGCCGATGGCGATTTCCTCGCCGCCTTTGAGTCTGCGCAGCTCCTGCTCGAGCAGCCAGGCGGCGTTTTGCTTGACGAAGATCTTGCGCTCGAAGTCCTCGGGCTGGCGGAGCTCCATATATTCGTGGGTGTAGCGGGCGTAGCAGTAGCGGCAGGCGAACTCGCAGCCACGATAGGGATTGATGCTTCTGGAGAAGGAAAGACGGCGCTTGGAGACCGAGGTGTTGAGCACGGACCGGACGGCCAGGGAGCGGAATTCCACCTGGTGGCCGTGGTCGATCCTGGAGGCGGCCCGGGCCTGGCTGGCGATTCCGGTGATCTGGGCCGGGGCCGGGAAGGCGGCATCCTGATTCAGGATGGAGAAGAGGGGAGTCTGGGGAAGAGCGGCTAGTTTCGCCATTTGTTCGCCTCGTGATGAAAGTAGTCTCTTGCCGGTCTGGCGTCAAGAGGTTTTTTGTCTAGGGAACAGGGAACAGGGAATAGGGATAGTGGCTGCGGAGGGGAGTTGGGGCCGCGGCTTATGTCGGATACTGGAGCTACATGATCGGTCGTTCCGCTCGGATTGTTCTGGCTACGATTGGCTCCTTGGGGGACTTGCATCCTTGCCTGGCGCTGGCCCTGGCGTTGCGGGAGCGTGGGCATATTCCGGTGGTGGCGAGCACAGAGGTCTATCGGGCTAAGGTGGGCGGCCTTGGGTTGGAATTCCGGCCCATTCGGCCCGATTTCGACTCGGAGGATTCCGATCTCATTCGCAAAGTCATGGACATGCGGCGGGGGCCGGAATTCCTGCTGCGCGGCCTCATTCTGCCCGCCCTGCGAGATACTTTCGAGGACCTGGCGGCGATCTGCGAGGGCGCGGACCTGCTGATCGCGGGGGAGATCGTCTTTGCCGCTCCGCTGGTGGCGGAGAAGTTGAGGATGCCGTGGGTGTCGGCGATTCTCTCGCCATTTTCGTTTCTTTCCGCGCATGATCCCGTGGTGTCGCCGCTGGCGCCGTCGTTGGGCTTCCTGACGTCGGCGGGCTGGCTGGTGAATCGTGCGATTCTGCAATCCGCCCGGATCGGGACACTGCCTTGGTGGGCTCCAGTGCGACGGCTTCGGCGGGAGCTGGGGTTGGGCGCGGGGCGGAATCCTCTCTTTCACGACAAATTCTCGGACGATCTGACGCTGGCGATGTTTTCGCCGGAGCTGGCGCGTCCGCAGCCGGATTGGCCGGCGAAGACGGTGCAGACGGGATTCGTGTACTACGACAGCGGGGAGGCGGGGCTTGCTCCGGAGATCGTTGCGTTTCTTGAGGCGGGCGAGGCGCCGATTGTGTTCACGCTGGGGTCGACGGCGGTGCATGATCCGCGTGGGTTCTTTGAAGCGAGCGCCGAGGCGGCGGGGATATTGGGCCGTCGGGCGGTGCTGCTGACGGGGGACAACGCTCCCCGAATGAGGCTTTCCCCCGATGTGATCGCGGCCCCCTATGCGCCGTTCTCGGAGATTTTCCCCCGTGCGGCGGCGATCGTGCATCAGGGCGGGGTGGGTACGACGGCGCAGGCCCTTCGCTCCGGCCGGCCTTCCCTCATCATGCCGTGCGGATTCGACCAGCCAGACAATGGGGCGCGGGTGCGGCGGCTGGGGGCCGGGTCCACGATTTCGCGGAAGCGGTACGGGGCGAAGACGGCGGCGCGGGCGCTGGACCGGCTGCTGACTCTGCCGGGCTACACATCCAATGCGGAGAGGATCGCGCATCGGTTGCGGTCGGAGGATGGGGCGGGAGCGGCCTGCGAGGCCATCGAGCGGCTGTTGGTTTTTGGCTAGAGGGTGCCCCGACAGCTTCCCGGATTATGCCGCGGACCAGGGTGGGTTGATTCGCCGCGCAGGGTTCGTGATACCTTTGCACGAAAATTCCTGCCATGGGCGGAGAATGCGGGACAGTGGAATGGGAGTGGGAATGGGAAGGCAGGGCTTGGAAATGCGCCTATTTCGGATTGCGTGGTTTCGCCTCGCTTTGATCCTGCTGGCTTGCTCTGGCGGGAGGGGTTTCGCGGTGTCCTGCAAGGTGACGGCGCCGCATGCGCCGTCGGAGGCGGAGACGGCTTTTCTGCGTGGTGACTACGACAAGGCGGCCGGCCTCTATCAGGCGCAGTGGAAGTCGAATCCGAACGACGCGGGGGCGGTCGCCGGGCTGGTGGGCGTGTTGTTGCGGCAACAGAAGGTTGCCGAGGCCTCGCAGACGGCGGAGCAGGCGCTGACCGCGATGCCATCGTCGGTGGTGGTGATGACGGCGCAGGCGGAGGTGCTGTATCGGCAGGGCACTCCGTGGCTGGCCGGCGGGGTTACGGAAAAGGCGATGAAGATTGACCCCTGCAATGCCCGGCTGCACCTGATGCGGTCGCGGCTGGCGCGGCTGAATTCGCTGTATGCCAGCGAGCAGACCGAAGTGCGGGCGGCGCATTCGCTGGATCCGACCGATCCGGCGATCCGGAGCGCGTGGATTCGGACGCTTCCGGCCGGTCAGCGGATCGCCGAGCTCGAGGCGTACCTGGCTTCTCCGACGGGCGACGATCCGGACGACATCCGGCGGCTGAAGATGTATCTGGAGGCGCTCAAGAAATCGGCCGCAGAGCCGCACAAATCGTGCCGACTGGCCTCCTCTGCGACCTCGACGGAGATTCCGTTCATCATGCTGATGCGCGACGCCACCCATGTGCGCGCCTTCGGTCTGGAAGTGAAGCTGAACGACCACAAGGCGCGGTTGCAGATCGACACCGGGGCAAGCGGGCTGCTGATCAGCCGACCGGTCGCGGAGCACGCAGGCCTGAAGCCGTTTTCGGAGACGGAGGTGGGCGGGATCGGCAGCGGCGGGATGAAGGGCGGATATATCGCCTACGCGGACAGCATCCAGGTGGGCGGTCTTGAATTTCACGACTGCGTGGTGCGGGTGCTGGACTCCAGAAACGTCGTGGACTCCGACGGTCTGATCGGCATGGATGTGTTCTCCCGCTTTCTGGTGACACTGGACTACCCGATGCAAAAGCTGGAGCTTGGGCCGCTTCCGCCGAGGCCGACGGACACGGTTCCGGAGACGCCCACTCTTGAAACCAAAGAAGGCTCGGGCGAAGGCTCGGCGGAGGAGGCGTCCAATTCTGCGCCCGCAAGCGGCAATAAAGATGAGGCAACCCCCGCTCCGGCGCCACGGAGAGGGCCCCAGGACCGCTATATCGCGCCGGACATGAAGGACTACACCTGGGTCTACCGCGTGGGACATCAACTGTTGATGCCCACGACGATCAACCAAAGCGCGACCAAGCGGCTGTTCATTCTGGACACGGGATCGTGGACGACGACGATTTCTCCCGAGGCGGCGCGGGCGGTGACGAAGGTCCATTCCGACGACACCATGAGGGTGCATGGCATCAGCGGCAATGTGGAGAAGGTCTATACGGCGGACGACGTGACGTTCGAGTTCGCCAATATCCGCCAGCCGGGCCGGGAGGTCGCGAGCTTCGACACCTCGAATATCAGCAGGAATACCGGGCTGGAGATATCGGGATTCATCGGAGCGACCACTCTCGGGCAACTGAAGACGCACATCGACTACCGGGACGGGCTGGTGAAATTCGAGTACGACCCCAACCACTATCGCCGAATTCTTCCGCCTTCGTAGGTTTGCCGGCCGCGCCGGAACGCGGCGGGCCGACTCGGGACGAGACGCGTCTCCGGCAAGAATTTGCTTGTCATTCCGACCCGATCCGTCGTCAAATAGCGCAGCCGACTCCCACCGATCCAGAGCTTTCGATTACGGTCGACGCGAGACGGCTTGTTTCGATTTCGTCCGCGAGGATATTGCCTTGGGAAACGTTCGACGCCTTCTCTTTCTTCTCGCCGCCGCCGGCGCTCTTGCCAATCAAGCCTGGGCCGACAGCTGGACCCAGCCGACCCCGGAGGAGCTGAAGATGACCGCCGAGCCCGCTGCGCCGGGCGCGGCGGCGATCTACCTGTACCGCGACGAGCGGGCCGACGACAAATTGCATGAGCATACGCTGTACGTGCGGCTCAAGGTGCTGACCGACAAGGGCAAGGATTATGCGGACGTCGAGATTCCTTACGAGGGGCGCCAGTTCAGCATTCGGGCGGTGGAGGGGCGCACGATCCACAGCGACGGGACGGTGATTCCGTTCACCGGCAAGCCGTACGACAAGACGCTGGAGAAGACGAAGACCGAGAAGTACAAGGCGAAGGTCTTCACCCTGCCGGACGTGCAGGTGGGCAGCATTCTCGAGTATCGCTACGTGCTCGCGTACGACGACAACCTGGTCGATGCGCCGCAGTGGTACATCCAGCTGCCACTGTATGTGCGGAGAGGGAAATACCAGTTTATCCCCAGCGCGCATGAGTTGCTGGACGCGCACGGGAACGGGATGCCGGCGTCGGTGGCCTACGCGAGCCTGCTGCCGAAGGGGGCGGCGGTGCAGTTCTCGCAGACCCAGGACACATATTCGCTGGACGTGGAGAAGATCGACCCGGCGCCGGAGGAGGAGTACATGCCGCCGATGCGAAGCGTGACCTTCCGGGTGCTGTTCTATTACACGATCGCGAGAAGCGCGGACGACTATTGGAGGACAGAGGGGAAGTACTGGTCGAAGGAGACCGACAAGTTCATCGACGCGGGAAAGCTGGGCGGCGTCGTGGGTCAGATGGTCGCGGCCTCAGACACGCCGCGGCAGAAGGTAGAGAAGATCTACGCTGAGGTGATGAAGCTTGAGAACACGAGCTTCACGCGGGGACGCAGCGGCGCGGAGGACAAGGCGGAGGGGATCAAGATCAAGAACGCCTCCGACATCTGGGCGGTGAAACGGGGCAACGGCGACGAGATCACGCTGCTCTTCGTTGGCCTGGTCCGGGCAGCGGGGCTCAAAGCATGGGTGGCGGCGGTGACCAACCGCGACCGCGCGATCTTCATTCCCAGCTATCTGTATCTGGGCCAATTGGACGACGATATCGCCATCGTCGAGCTGGACGGCAAAGACGAGTTCTTCGATCCAGGCCAGCGTTATTGTCCGTTCGGGCAACTCGAGTGGACCCATACGATCACCCAGGGGTTGCGACAGACGGAGCATGGCACGGAGATCGTGACGACGGCCGCGCCGGGGTACAAAACCAACGCCATGCTGCGGACCGCCGACCTGCGTCTCGACCCCGACGGCAAGGTGCATGGGAGCATCCGCATCACGATGACCGGGAGCGAGGCGCTGCGCTGGCGGCAGCTTGCGCTGCGGACCGACGAGGAGGAGATCAAGCGCGAGTTCGAGAACAGCGTCCAGCGCGATGTGCCGCCGGGCGTGGAGGTCAAGACCCACCACTTCCTCAGTCTCGCCGAGTACGACAAGGCGTTGATGGCGGTGCTCGACGTGTCGGGCAGCATGGGCACGGCGACCTCGAAGCGGGTCTTTCTGCCGGCGACGTTCTTCGAGGCCGGCAGCAAGCCCGTTTTCGTCCACGACAAGCGCACCCTGCCGGTGGACCTGGACTATTCCTACGCGGTACGGGACACGGTGGTGGTGCACCTGCCGCCGTCGTTCGCGCTGGAAAGCGTGCCGAAGGACGCGGACATTCCGCTACCCAAAAACGCGGTCTACCAGGCGACGTTCAAGCAGAGCGAGGGGAAGCTGGAGGCGACGCGGCTTTTCGTGCTGGCGAACTCGCTGTACACGGCGGCGGAGTACCCGGCGTTGAAGGAGTTCTACCAAAAGGTGAATGCCAAGGACCAGGAGCAGGCGATTCTCGAGGCCGCCCCTGCGCAGCCGGGCAGACCGCAGACCAACGGGAGCGCGACGGCCGGAAGCGGTGCGCGATAATGCGGGTGCGCCTGCAAGGGTTGAAGGGACGGCTGGTCCTGCTGGGGCTCGTTTCCGTGGCGCTGACACCTCGGGGACTTGCCGCGACGCCTTTTCCCGACTGGATCACTCAGGCCGCCGCCAGCCTGTTGCCGCGCTACCCGGCGCGTACGCGGGCCGTCGTGCTGCTCGACGATAAGCTGGTGACCGTAGGCCCCGACGGCAGAGCGACCGAGCGGGAGCGGATGGTGCTCAAGATCCTTCGTCCCCAGGGACGGGAGGACGCCCACCTGATCGCCTGGTACAACAAGGACAACAAGCTGAACTCCTACCACGCATGGAGCATCGGGCCCGACGGGCACCAGTACACCATCAAGGACGATGAGATTCGCGATGTGGGCTACGAGGGCGGGGGGATGCTCTATGTGGACCTGCGCGCCAAAGTGGTCAACCCGCCGGGGGCCGACCCCAACGGAGTGGTGGCGTACGAGGCGGTGCGGCAGATCGCCAACTACGGCGAAAGCGAGACGAGCTGGCATTTCCAAGGGGATAATCCGGTCCATCGATCGGTGTTCGAGATCGATCTGCCGGTGGGCTGGAAGAGCTACACCGCGTGGCTGCGCCACGAGGCGGCCACGGGCAGCGAGGTCGCACCCAACCATTGGCGATGGGAGCTCGGGGACGTGCCGCCGATCGACCTCGACGATGTTCCGATGGCCCCGTCGGAGGAGGCGCTGCTGGGGCGGATGGTGGTGCACTACTCGGCGACCGACCTACCGACCGGGGACCAGCGGTGGGCGGAGATCGGGAACTGGTACGACGGTTTGGCCGCGCCGCGGACGGAGGCGCCGCTGGAGGTGGCCGCGAAGTCGCGCGAGGTCGCGGCCAACGCGGCCGACTTCAAGGGGAAGATCCAGAGCGTGGCGGGGTTCATGCAGCGCGAGATCCGGTACGTCGGCATCGAGATCGGCGTGGGCGGGCTACAACCGCACCCCGCCGCCGATGTTTTCAAGTACCGCTACGGCGACTGCAAGGACAAGGCCACCCTGTTGATTGCCATGCTGAACGCGGTCGGCGTCCGGGCCACCTGGGTGATGGTCGACACGCACCGCGGATTCGTCGATCCCGCGTTGCCCTCCAAGGACGGCAACCACATGATCGCGGCGATCGAGATGCCCGCCGGCTACAGCGATCCCTCGCTGCGCGCCGTGGTTGCCGCGCATACCGGGAAGCGCTATCTGATCTTCGACCCGACCGATCCCTACACGCCGATCGGGCTGATTCGTCCGGAGCTGCAGGCGAGCTATGGCGTTCTGGTCGCGGGCAAGGACAGCCAGGTGATTCAATTGCCAACGCTGTCGGCCGACGCCTCGACGCTGGAGCGCACGGCCTCCTTCGAACTTGGCGCCGACGGCACGCTGAAGGGCAAGGTGACGGAAATCCGTTCGGGCCAAACGTCGTGGCAGTATCGACGGCTCTATGTCGAGGACGGCGAGAAGGAACAGCGGGAATACATGGAGCATCGCCTGCAGCGCGACCTGGCCAGCTTCACACTCGATTCCGCATCCGCGCAGAATGCCCGCGACATGTCGAAGAGCGTGGTCGTGGACTTTTCGCTGACAGCGAGTTCCTATGCGAAACCCTCGGGCGACCTGCTGCTGGTGCGCCCGAGGATCCTGGGACGCAATTCCCAGCCCTACAATGACAAGCCCCGCACCTACCCTATCGATTTCGGGGAGACGGGGACGTGGCGAGAGAGCGTCGATGTCGCGCTGCCCCCGGGCTACGTGGTCGATGACATGCCCGAGCCGGTGAGCGTCGATGTCGGGTTCGCAAGCTACAAGAGCGAGGTCAAGGCGCTGCCCGGGGTGCTCCACTATTCGCGGGAGTACGTGGTCAAGGACATGGATCTTGCGCCGGAGAAATCCGACGACGTCAGGAAGCTGATGGCCGTCATGACCACCGACGAGAACAATAGCGCCGTGCTGAAGAAGAAGTGATCGGGCGGGCGTAGCGCGCCTGGCGCTTTGGGGCATTTCCGGAAAATCCCCTGTCGATCCGCCACCGCATTTTTTCATTGAATTCCTGGAAGAAACAGGGAGAATGCTTAGGGGACGAATCCATGAAAAAGCCATTCCTGCTGCTGACCATTCTGCTCGCGGCCTGCCCTCTCGGAGCCCAGGACAACCCGGCCCTCAGCCAGTTTTTCGAGGGCAAGCAGGTCGTCGTCAAGATCGACATGCCCGGTAGCCAACAAGGGATCGATATTTATCCCCAACGACCCAACTCGCTCGACGCCAAGGCTTACGGCAAGCGGATCAAGAGCTTTCCGGTTGCGTTGCGGAACGGCGACGCGGTCATGGTCACGACCGTCAAGGTGAAGGATAAGCTGATCGAGTTCCAGCTGGGCGGGGGCGGATTCGGCACCTTCGGCGACGACACCAACACCGCGGTGCAGTTCACCCCGGCCGCGAAGAGCGATCACGAGAAGGACCTCGAAAACCAGCTCAGCAACACCGACGACCAGGACCAGAAGGACAGAATCCAAAGAGAGCTCGACTATCTGCGGAGGCAGCGCGAACGCGACGACCAGCGCAACCGGGCGATCGCCGAGGCCGCCGCCCAGGTCAAGCGGCAACAGGTCGATGAGAACCGGGCGAAAGGCGGATCCCGTTTCAATCTGCGGTACGACGGCAAGGTGCCGGCCAATATCACCCCGCAGGATGTGATGACCGCGCTTGCGCCGTATGTGAGCTTCCCGCCGCAAATGGCAGGCGCCGCGGGGGGAACCGGAGCCGCGACGGCGCAGCCGGTCCCGGCGG
The DNA here is from genome assembly GCA_903970405.1 of Acidobacteriaceae bacterium. Taxonomy (GTDB): domain Bacteria; phylum Acidobacteriota; class Terriglobia; order Bryobacterales; family Bryobacteraceae; genus CAJCIT01. The sequence goes on from CAJCIT010000150.1 coordinate 9,569, forward strand.
TCGCGGCTTCCGGCGCGACCCAGCCGCCGCCCGCGGTGGGCCAAGTCCACGGCCTTGAGAAAGGAATGCACCAGGACCAGGTACGGACGCTGTTGGGCAACCCGACCAGCGTCGGCGACACGGACCACGACGGCATCCAAGTCCACTCGGAAACCTATGCCCAGGGCAGCTCCTTTATTCATGCCGAGTTCGTGAACGGGGTTTTGGTACGGTATTCCGTTGACGTGCATTGAGGGTGGTGGATGGTTGCGGTCTAGGGCCTCAAGGATGCGCGAGGAAATCCGGAGGCAAGCACCAGGGCGGGTCGGCGTGCGTGTTTGCGCCGAAAAATCGCGCAGGAAGACACCGCTGTCGGTTCATCGCTGCAACCCACGCTCCCGCTTTGGCTCCGGCCCCCCCCCGCTCGCCGGCTGCCCGGCAGGACGACGTTCCCTCCTTCCTGCACCTTTCCCCTTTACTGCCTGCGGCGCTTCAACTTCACACAAGCGCGTTTATGAGGAGTTACCGAAATTCCTGAGCAAGACATCAACCAGCCACACGGCAATCTGGTACACCTTATGATCCCAGTGCGTTCTAAACATAATGAGACACTGATTTATGCGTTCTGACGAAATTGAAGTGCGGAGTTGTCTGTGTCTGCAAACGCGCCGCGCAGCTCGTAACGTGACCCAGATTTATGACCGGGCATTGCTAAGTTCGGGCCTTCGGGTTACACAATTCCAGCTGCTGGCCACCGTCGCCGAGGCGGAGCCCGCTACTCAGCAAATGCTTGCCCGTTTTCTAGGGATGGATAGAACTACCCTTACCAGGAATCTTGCGCTGCTGGAGCGCGACGGTCTGCTCAGGGTCGAGCGAGGACCGGAGGACCGCCGGGAACATCATCATTCTTTGACCGCTGCTGGCCGCGCGGCGTTCGACAGCGCTCTGCCGCTATGGCGATCGGCCCAACAACATGCGCAGAAAAATCTTAGAAGGAACGCTGAAAAGTACGGCCGCGAATCCTTCTCCGAACTTCTGGGCGCTCTCAGCAGCCTGAAGGGATCGAGCCTGAAAAAACTTTAGAATCTGCCGACCCGATACGTGTATCTACACCTATGCGGTTAGACTTCTCTAAACGAAAGGTCCTCCACCATGCAAACGCGTCACGACCGTTACGTACCAATGGGTCTTGTCCTGGCCCTCTCGCTCTGGTTCGTCGCCCTTCTGGTGGCCAGCGTGTCGGGGTGGTTGGGCTCCCTTTCACCCTACTCCCCTCCCTTGCTCGCCGGGCTGACGATCCTCATTTCGTCTGTCGGCTATTTTCTTCTGCCGCCGGTTCGCGTGTGGTTTGCTGGCTTCGGTCTGCACCGGCTTACCGCCATCCATGTCCTTCGGATTGCTGCTGTCCCACTGTTTTTCTGGTACGGCAACCGCAATCTACTTCCGCAATCCTTCGTCGAGGCTGCAGGCTGGGGCGACCTTGCTGCAGGTCTGATTGCGCTTGCGGTGGTGATCTTCTGGAGGAGCCGTGCGGGCTATTGGACCGCGCATCTGCTCGGAATGGTCGATTTCATTAGCGCCTTTGCCATTGCGATTCGACTAACCCTCGCGAACCCTGGTGCGATGCACGCCATCACCGGCCTGCCTATGGCGCTGATCCCATTTTTCGGCGTCGGTGTGCTCGCAACGATCCACGTTATCGCCTACGACCTGCTCGTACACCGACGCGGGTTAAAGGCGCAGGGTGAACTGCGGCTCAGCCCTCTGGAGGCCCTATGACTTCTCCCATGCAAGACGAAACGAGGCCCCAGATGTTGAACCAGGGGGTTTGCACGCACGTTCTGGTTTCGCTGAAGTTGCGAGAAAGCGCCGACCTCCAGCAAGCCATGTCCTTGATGCGGGAAGAGATAGCCTCGACGGCCGTACTCTACCTGAGTGGCCGTATTCATCAGTGGTTTTCACAACTGGACGAGCGTGGCGTTCTATTTATCTTCGGTACGAACGACGTGGAAGAGGCACGGTCACTTATGGCAGACCTGCCGCTGGTGCGTGCCGGACTGGCAGACCTTTTTTTCGCCCGGTTAGGACCTTTGCAGCCGTTGAGGATGCTGTTGCAAGTGCCTTGAGGAAACAACGCCGCGCCTTGAAGCGAAACGGGTCCTAGATTAGTATCGAGACTTCGGCTTCTCGTCAGTGATCATTCCTGACGAAAAGGGCGCTTATGAGGACTTGAGAGAGCCCCATCTCCGTGACCTTGCGCCTCAGTTCGATTGGAGTCGGCGTTCTATTCCACCGGCGTTGAGGTGGTCACCAGGAAGAGCCATTTGCCATCACGGCGTACCAGCGTATCTGTATTCAGCACAACGGGCGGATCAGGATGTCCTGCACAGGACGCGCTCTGATGGATCTTGTAAATCAGGGTGGCGGCCTCCGATGAGATCCGCGCCACCTGCACGTCGCTCAAGCTGTAGCTGGTGAGTTTGCATGCGTGGGTGAGCGCCCCCACGACTCCTTCTCTCCCAGTGACTCCGCGCGATGAAACGTAGAGAAAGTCTGGAGCCATAGTCGCCGTAAGCCCTACAGCATCCTGCTTCTTCCATGCGAGCATAAAGCTATCCACGCGAGCGACGAGCATATCTCGAAACGACGACTCTACGGGTACAGGCGGCGGAGGTGCAGCGTTCTGGGCGCAGAGAAGACATGAGTTCAATGATGCGAAAAGGACAACTCTACATAGACGTTTCATTTTTCTGCTCCTCGTGAGGTACCGACTTGTGTTGGTCAAGCAAGAAGACGACAGCGAAAACAAGCCACAGAAACGCGCAGATCGACAGCCAGCCGCGCAGATGAAAGTGTTGAATCGTTGCGTCGCGCAATTGTTGTACTCGCCCAGGGTCAGCGAGTTGCGCCAGGTCCAATGCCTGAACTGCCCGATTAATCGGCAACTGCTGTGTGACCGTGAAGACAGTGTCAGCTATCAGCAGGGTCAAACAACCCAGCAGAGACCAGAACATCCGTCTGTTCTTGTAGCGGGCAAAACAGACTATGGCAATGAGGTATAGTAGGAAGGTCGCATTCACCAGGATCGGCATACGGAAGGCCATGAAGTGGTCCAGAGCCTGCCATGCCCCGGCATAGGTAGTCAGAGGCATCCGTGCGATTGCAGGAAGCATACCCATCAACATCATCGTCTGCAGGCCAGCCAGAAGGCCGGTCGGTATCAGTACCAGCGAGATCGCGATTCTCTGCACTGTAGACATCCGCAGTTCTACCTCTAGCGCACCATTCTCGGGTGTGGCCATTCTTTTTACAAGTCCTAGCAGGTCGGGTTCTCGTCAGCAACCCGCCCAACCTCCTCGAAGAGCGTTTATGGGTACCAATGTACGAGTGCTCCCTATTCTGTCGTTTTTGTCGCATCTGTACTAGGCACGAACGCTCTCAGTTGCCGAATATCTCCACATGGCACACTCAATGACCACAAGACGGAAGTTTCTGATGACAACTATCGCCGCTGCGACAACAGCCCCCGCATGGATCGCGGAAATCGCTGCGGCAGACGATGCCGCAGACGTGAAACTCTTTCTGCGTAAATGGGACGAAGCCTGGGCAAGACACGATGCTCTGGCGATCGCCGCACTGCACACCGACGACGCCGTCACTGTGAACCGGTTCGGCACCGTAGTGCGCGGAAGGGAGGACCTTGGGAAGGCCTTAGGCTTCCTTCATGGTGTCCACGGCCCCTTCCACAACTCCGTCTTTCCCCCCTTGGAACTGCTGATCCAAAGATCCCTCGCCCCCAATGTTCAAGCAATTCAAGCAAAATGGCAGAATCCTGTCATGAGACCCGACGGCACCATCGACCCCGCGTCCATCAACGACATGATTGTCACTTTCATTTTGCTCAGGACGGGCAGTGCGTGGCTCGCGAGTGAAGTGAATCTTGTCAACGTAGAGAAAATGGACCTACCATTCTCCAATCCAGAGCAGAGACGGAAATAGACTGGTTCCATGCTGCAGATTCAGGCAATGTGTCCCCATCCGCTGCTCGTGCCCTACGTGCATGCCTTCGTGCAGCGGGACTTTCGCATGGGGCTTGAGGAGTCTGTCGAGCCGGTCGTGGCTCGGTTGGGCATGATGCTCGAGTTTCAGTTTCGCGATCCTTACTGGATTCCGAGTTTCAGCGATGACTCCGAGAATCCGTGCTCCCCCATTACGGTCATCGGCCCAATTAGCAGCCGGAGGGTCCGGCTGATCGTGCGTGGGAATGTCAGTGCATTGGCTGTGATCTTCGAACCTGCGGGGTTTTACCAGCTCTTGGGCGTTCCAGCAGCGCCGCTGGCCGAAAGGGGGACGGAGGGCCACTCAGTGCTTGGGTCGGATGTCTCACGGCTCTACGAACGCCTGGGCGATGCGACTTCCTTTGTACATCGCGTAAACCTGCTCAATGCCTTCTTCCTTGAGCGATTGCAGCGAACGTCAAATCGACCTAGGTTGCCTAGCGGGTTTCGGACGCTTCTAGTGGGAGGCCACAATGCTGGTGTGGCGCGGATTGCCAGGCAGATCGGCATGAGCACACGTCAGTTCGAACGAAAATCACTGGAGTACTTTGGTCTTTCTCCCGCCATGCTGAGCCGCATCGCACGGTTCCAAAGGGCCCTTGCACTCGTCTCAAGCCAGGACATTTCATGGCTTGAAGTCGCGCATGCCGCAGATTATTACGATCAGATGCATATGATCCGGGACTTCCGAGTGTTTGCGGGCGGCCCGCCGACCAAAGCGCTGGCCTCCATCGAGCCACACCACCTTATCAAGCTCTAGAGCCCACGGATCGGTAATGAGAAGTCGGCTTCTCGACAGCAACTGGAGTTGAATCATTGCTTCGGGGAGTGTGGTAACAGGCTCGTACCCCATTCCTGCATTTTTCCCCTCTACTGCCTTCGGCCTCCCAACATCCCAAAAGCCCGTCTCCCGTTACTTGAGCCAAAGCCAAAGACGAAGTGATTGCCTTTGAAGTCGTAAACTACAAACGAATGGCATCGGCGCAGTCTATGCAGATCGTTTTGCCAAGCGTGGCTACGATCTCTTTCTCATCGCTCGTGACGGAAAGCGACTCGGCGAGGTCGCCAACAAGGCCTCCGAACAGTACGGCGTCTCCGTGGAAACGCTCATCGCAGATCTGACTGATAGGGCAGCCTTGCTGAAGCTGGAAGCTCAACTGCAGGCAGACAAGAAAGTATCGGTCCTTGTGAACAATGCGGGTTTCGGCGCTACCAAGTCTCTCGTCAACTCCAGCGTGGACGAGCTCGAGAACATGATCTTCCTGAACATCACCGCTCTCACCCGGCTGACGGCCGCGGTTCTTCCGAACCTGATCGAGAAGAAGCAGGGCGCAGTCATCAACATTGCCTCTGTCGTCGCAGTCAATCCCGATGCTCTAAACGGCACCTATAGCGGTTCGAAGGCTTACGTGCTGAACTTCACACAGTCGCTGTTCAAGACCCTCAAGGAGACAGGCGTGCAGGTTCAGGCCGTCCTGCCTGGCGCAACCCGGACCGACTTTTGGGATCGCGCCGGCCTTCCTGTCAGCAATCTTCCCGAGAAGAACGTCATGAGCGCAGAGGATTGCGTTGACGCAGCCCTCGTCGCCTTCGATGAGAAGGAACTGGTCACGATTCCTGCGCTCCCCGATGTGGAGGTGTGGAATCGCTACGAACAGTCGCGTCTGGCGCTGTATCGGCCGCGCAGCGAGCTCACCTACGGTTCGCAACGCGGCCAGGGATTCAGCGCAGACCGCCGCCTGCGAGCAGCAATTCGCCCGTTATCCTGCCTGTAAGTGTGCTCATGCCCATTTCCTCTTGGTGCCGTCTCTTATGGAATGAAAACTGTGGATTGTTGTCGGTTCTTCGCAACTCCTATCGCAAGCTGTTGAGAAAGATGGGCCATGACCTGTGCCCTATTGGCTTTAGAAGCGATTCAGCTTCGTCATCTTCGGCGGCCCGGCAAGCTTACCGTCGAGATCGGCAGCAAGCTGCTTCGTATAGTCCTGTGCCATATGCCAATCGTGCGCTTCTTGAGACAAGAAAATTTCAAAGAAGACGAGCTTGTTCGGCTCAGCGTCGATCGACGTGGTGTACATCGCCTCACAGCCTGGCTCTTCCAGGACACGGGGCAGCAGTTTGGAGAAGATCGCCTTCGTCTGGTCCAATAGTTCCGGTTTTACTGAAAATTCAGCTAGTAGATAAAGCTTTCCGTCAGGCATCGTCTTCTCCTCTTGTCTGTTGAATAAGACCGTTCAAGCAATATCCGTGGAACGTCCGCGTTCCCCGGATCGCCCGTATCGACTATTTACCCAAGCCGTAACGAGATGCTGCTTTTTTCGTCTGCGCGGCATGGAACATCTTGATCCGTACAGCGTCGAAGGTCTCCCAGAGGGAAATATCTTCAAGCGACGGAAGAGTCACCGTCTCGCCTTGGTCGAGACCGGCAAGTGCGGCATCGACGAGATCGTCTGTGGACATCACAGTCTCAGGATCGAGGTTCTCGACACCCATGCCAGAGACTTCCCAGATTTCGCTATAGGTGTTTGAAGGTAGCACGGCCTGAACCCGAACACCGGTGTTCGCGAGTTCGTCGTGCAGTCCGATGGTGTATAGGAGGACGTGAGCCTTCGACGCGCTGTATGAAGTGCTGAAAGGGTAGGCGAAGAAAGAGAGTACCGAGCCTATGTTGATCAAGGTGCCACTATTCCTCTTGATGAACCCCGGCAGAACCGCCTGGCTCAGGTAAGTTACAGAGCGGGCATTCAGATCCAACTGAAACTCCACATTTGCTATTGGAATCTGAGCAGAAGATCCGACCACGGCTGTCCCGGCATTGTTGACGAGAACTGAAATGCGCTCGTTGGACGCGAGTGTCGAACCTACCTTTTCGAGATCTTCGCGCTTGGTAAGATCTGCGACCAGCGTGTCGACCTTGACCCCATACTTGTTCTGAAGCTCCTGGGAAAGCTCGCCAAGCCTATCTTTCCGTCTGGCGACGAGAAGCAGGTCGTAGCCACGCTTGGCAAAGCGATCTGCGTAGACTCTGCCAATTCCTGCCGAAGCGCCAGTGATGACTGCCACTCCCTGATTGTGATTACTCATTTCTTAATCCCCTTTTTTGAGTACTAATTCTCTTTGTCGTTTATGTGCACATTCAACATGCGAAGCAGCTTTGGAGCATGACGACCATAATGCAGGGAGCAGGTGATTCGACGCTGTCAGCATGATGTATATCATGCTGACAAATCAATAGAGGTGAGCACCCGAGGAAACGATTCACGAATCATGAGAAGAAGCTGAAAGTAATCTGTTCTGATGACCTGTCCGATCTTCGTCGCCGACATCGTCTACGTGGAAGTGCGGACTTGCGCTTAGGGAATTCGCTGCTTCACCTCTTCGAGTATCTCCCTGGCGAATTTGTCGTCGCTAACCGATCTTGAAAGGATCATGGCGCCAACCATCGCAGAGTACATATGAATGGCGTCGCCACGAGCAGATCGACGAGATCGCCATGGGAAATGTGTCGCCAGCTTCTGAATCAGAGCTTTGAGCTGCATGGTGAACGGCTCGCGAAGTTCCTCATGTTGACGGATCTCGGAAGAGAGGGCAGCTACGTTACATCCACTGGCAGCGGAATCTCGATGCTGCATGCTCAGATATTCGCCGACGAACTGTGCCAAGCCCTTTTCGGTGGCGGGATACCTGTCATAGCTGGCGGTGTCACGCTGCATATCGCGCGTCAGGCATTCTGCCATTAGGGCTTCTTTCGAAGCAAAATGATTATAGAAGGGTCCGTGCGTCAGCCCGGCGGCCTTCATCACGTCGCCGACACTGGCTCCAGCAAAGCCGCGGTCGCGAAAGAGCTTGATCGACTCGTCGAGAATCCGTTCATGTTTCTGTGCGGTTTCGGCTGCGGTCTGTCCCATGTGTCCCTCCCACAAATCCAGGGCTGATCAAGGCATGATCTTCACATACCACTGTATCGGATCGTTGACCCTTCAGCATGATGTATGTCATGCTGTTATGTCAATAATCCGATTCGACACAAGCAAGGGAGGGTGCAAGTGCGTGACGTAGGCGAACTCGTAGAGACCCGGTTTCATTACGCATGGGTGGTAGCCGGCGTTACTTTCCTGGTGCTACTTGTCACCGCAGGTATTCGGGCCACACCAGGCGTGCTGATGGTGCCGCTCGAAAACGAGTTCGGCTGGTCGAACGCTTCGATCTCTCTGGCGGTCGCGATCAATATCGCGCTTTTCGGTCTCATTGGCCCGTTTGCCGCTTCGTTGATGGACCGCATAGGGCTGCGACGCATCGTTCTATGCGCGCTGGCATTGCTGGCTGTATCGGTAGCGCTTACTACTCAAATGCACTCGCAATGGCAGCTCACTTTCCTTTGGGGCATCTGTGTTGGATCAGGCACCGGCGTCACCGCCATGGTGTTGGGCGCAGTTGTCACGAATAGATGGTTTGAGACCCATCGTGGGCCTATCCTCGGTATCCTCACGGCGGCCAACGCGACGGGACAGCTCCTCTTTCTTCCCGCGCTTGCGCGTCTTGTTGAGCGTCATGGTTGGCGAAGCGTCTCGGCCCTAGTGGCTTCGTCGGCAGTTGTCGTCTTCTTAATCGTTTTCGTCTTTATGAAGGACAAACCCGCTGATCTTGGATTGCTGCCCTTCGGACAAACCGAACCTACACGTGATGCGCCGTTGGCTCCTCTGCGTCCGATCGAAGCACTCAAAAGTGCCCGGCACTCGCCCGCGTTCTGGGTACTGGCAGGCAGCTTCTTCGTTTGTGGGGCAAGTACGAGTGGTCTGGTTGGGACTCATTTGATCCCAGCATGTCACGACGTCGGGATATCGGAAGTACACGCTGCGGGGCTGCTGGCGACGATGGGTGTTTTCGACATCCTCGGAACCACGGCATCCGGCTGGCTTACGGACAAATTCGACAGTCGCTATCTGTTGACGGCCTATTACCTCCTTCGTGGCATCTCTCTGCTTTTCCTGCCTCACGCCCTCGCGCAAAACCAGTCTCATCTCAACTGGTTCGCCATCTTCTATGGGCTCGACTGGGTAGCTACGGTACCGCCCACTGTGAAACTGGCTTCAGACTGCTTTGGACGCCAGAATGCCGGCGTGATGTATGGATGGATCGGTGCGGCTCATCAGCTAGGCGCGGCTCTCGCAGCGGCTGGCGCGGGCGCCATCCGTACGTACACCGGTCGCTATCAGGACGCGTTCTGGATCTCGGGAATTGTTTGTTCTCTCACGGGCGTCGCGCTTCTCTTCACCGCAAGTCCTCTCGCGAGGAAGACGATCCAGTATGGAGCAGATACCGATCTTGCCGTTGCGCTGAGGAGAACTGAAGCCTGGGTTGAGTAGTGAAAGCACAGCTCGAATCGTGATTCATCCTCGGCGTTCGGTCAGCTGCTGCGGAAGCATCGGATGCGACTGAAGATGAGCCAGGAAGCGCTCGCTGCAGAGTCAGGTTGCGAGCGCCGACTTCCTCGTCACGCCCGATGAGTATGAGGAGCTTTTCCAAGACGAACACGACGCCTATGAGCTGGATTATCTGCTGCTCAATCTTCGGCAGCACCGCGCCGCCGCGGTTGGAACAGTACATGGAGAGGGCTGGGCGCGTCTCCGATCTTAACTTCTTGGCGCCCACTGACCAGGGAAAGCATTTCCGCGCGACTCTTTCGAAGGAAGATGTTGATGCAGCAAGCACCGACGGTCCTTCGTTATTCTGGGTCAACTACAACAGCGATCGGCTCAAGAGCATTGTCTGGACCTGGTTTCAGGTGTACTTCGATTCGTTGTTGGCAGAGGAGAGCAGCAGCTTCTTTGTCTATCCGATGATCGTGTATCGACGATTGAACGACCCGGACAACGAGCCAGACGAGGACCTTCGCAACACGCCAGTTGGAAGGCTCTGGCAGAAGTTCCTCAAAGAAACCAATCTGCGTATTTGCATGAACACGCTACAGCCGCTTGGCGCTTGCCATGGTGTGCTTACGTCCTACCTCGGTTACGGCGTCCACATGGACGCGAAGACTGTCCACCAATGTTAACCCGTCTCCAAGAGAGAGGGAGAGCGAATGACGGATGGTGGGGGTGTCCTGCCGAACGACTCGCTCAACCGCTAGTTCGCCTTCGGGGAGGCTGCTGCCGGCAGGATGGATCGTGTCGCGTTCGATTTTCTTGTCGGTGACATGGCCCGATGGACACCAAATTGCCTCCTGTTCTGGTAGACTTAATGTTGTCGTCGCGGGAATCGTTTTGGTGTCCACTTGGTCTCCAAATGACCCCCAAAACTGAGTCCACAGCAGCGACAAGGTAGAAAAGAGCGAAATCAGAGAAATCTGCGAAACGCTTGATTCTACGTGACTTTAATCCAAGTTGTTGAAAAGCTTCTTGGGGACGTAGCTCAGTTGGTTAGAGCGCTGCCCTGTCACGGCAGAGGTCGCGGGTTCGAGCCCCGTCGTCCCCGCCATAAACCAAAGAAAATGAATGGTTTATGGCACAGTGACAAAAGAATTTGAAGCCCGCGAGGGTGCTGAAGGGTGCTGAACGATTTCAGCGCCCTTTTTGCTGTCCGGTAAGAAAGGCGTTCCCTGTCGCGAGGGTGCTGGCGAGGGTGCTGAATTTTGGCCCTTTCCGGCCTCCAACACCATCTCCATGACTTTATTGTTGGCGTCGCGTTTGTTCGCGGAGATCGCTCGCGTATACACGTCGAGGGTGATCCGGGAGTTGGCGTGACGAAGGAGTTCCTGCGCGGTCTTGAGGTCAACTCCTGCCGCTCTCAGGTTGGTTGCCAGAGAGTGGCGGAAGCTGTGCCAGCCGATCACCTTGTCCGTGATTCCCGCTCGAACGAGAGCCGGACGGATGACCTTCTTGAGCACCATATCGGGCGTGATGGGCTTCTTGCCCTCCAGCCGAACCGACGGAAAGAGAAAGTCTCCGTCGCTGTTGTACGGCGAGACTCGTCTCCATTCGTCAAGGTACTCAATTACGGATGCATGGAGCGGAACCGGCTTGCGGCTTGCTTCGGTCTTCGTGTCTCCGAAGTGATTGCGGACGCAAGAGCGAACGACATTGATCTGAACCAGGAACGGATCAATGTTCCCCCATGTCAGGGCAACCAGCTCCGACCTTCTCAGCCCGGTGCTTCCGGCCAGCATGACCATCGACTTTTCACGAAGGGGTAGCTGTTCGATCAGTGCCGCGAATTCGCCTGGAGACAGAACATCCGGCTCCCGCAGGCGCTTCGCGGAAGCCCGAACCTTACTGATGGGGTTCCGGTTGATCCACTCATGCCGGATGGCATGGTTGAACAAGGCCGACATGATGTTGCGGATCTTGCTCTTGGTGGCAGGAGCGTACTTAAGAGAATGCAACCACTCCTCGACTTCCACGGTCCGAACGTCTGACAGATGCTTGGCTCCCCATCTGGGCCGACATGACGAGCCAAATAGATCGTCGTCGCCTCGATAGTCGCGTATACCTTCTTGTCTGCCGTCAGTTCGTGTTTGAGATAGTGGGCTATGAGGTCCGATACCGTTTCCGGCACCCTGACCCCGGTGTTGATGTTGGCGCGAAAGGAAGCCACGGCTTTTTCCGCCGTTTCCCTTCGCCGAGAGGGTGTGCGGGTACCTGACCAAGGCGCGCCCAACGCACAAGAGTTCGGCTATCCATACGGAGAACTTCTGCTGCTTCATCAGCGTTCAGGAAGTGTTTACTGTTTTTGTACACGGGGTCTAGCGCAGCTCTTCCGTTCGCGCTAGGCTCATCTGTGTTGAGAGTATGTGGTTCTCCCGATAGCGTTCTTGAGTTGAGTTGCGCGTCGGTCATTGAGAAACCTCTGAAGTGAGAATCCGTTCTCGTACCCTCAAACTTCTTCCCGACACTCCAAACTGTCCAATGAAAATCTGGCCGATGGCTATTCCACAATGGAATAGTTCAAGATTCGCGGCGCCGTACACTTTCCGAGTTTCGCAAGATTCCAAACTGGCCTCTCCACGTTCATTCCATAGGCAATGGGATGTGTTCCGGCGATACCACTCACAACCCGTGGAGCAGGTGATCCAAGAGATCAACCCGATACTGCGCGGTTGGGTGAACTACTTCGCCATCGGACACTCCGGCAAGTGCTTCGCCTTCGTTAGGTAATGGGTAGAAAAGAAGGTTCGACGCCATGTAGCTCAATCCCGGAAAGTATGGGGCTTCTGCTGGCAGAGATGGAGTAGGAAATGGCTGTACGAGGACTTGAAGTTGTTCCGCGACTATCGCGTCCGCTACATGACATCACCGAAAGGACTGCCAGCATGATAGGTCACATAACCCTTGGCATGAAGCAAACAGGAGAGCGCAATGCGGGAAAACCGCACGTTGCGTTCGACGCGGCGGGAGCTGGAAACGGATTTATGAATGAGCTAATGAGGCACTCCCAGAGGAAACGGGGAGTAACAGATAGGCTCGTTCTAAAAATACCGCGCCAGTCCTCGACCCTACCCACTCAGTCAGCCCACGCCTGGCTGGTGGAGAAGACATTCGGCTGGTTGAAGCTGACCGGCCCACTGCGCCAGACCAAGTATCGCGGACTGGAAAAGGTGAACTGGTCGTTTGTCTTCAGCTGCGCCGCGCATAACCTGCTCTGGCTGCCGAAGCTCATCACTCAACAACGCGCGGCCCGGCTCGGGGAGCAGTGTGTCTGAACTGCCGCCTCAGGCCTGAGAGCGCTCCCCGAAGCCGCTCGAAACCCCATAAACACTGGACAAACCCAAGTTTCGAACACATTCCGACCCTACACGGGCTCCAATCCCCAATCCATCCGCGCCGTGGAAGCGAATTTCAACAAACTCCTAGGAGTGGGTAGCCTGATCATCGGTGCTATTGTCTTTCTCGCCGAACAGAATTGTGTTTAAGAATCCGCAGTCTTATCTATGCGGGATTGTATCGGGCTTACTATTCGTGCCGACGACGATTGGAGCGAAGATCTTGGGTGTTGCGTTTTTCAGAAGTATCTGGCGCTCAGCCATAGTGATGCCAACACTGCGGCCTCTCTGGTGACGCTTGGATGGGTCGTCGAGTGTCCGATGATGGCTGGTTGGCGGATTGCATCGGACGGAGGAAACCCGTGGTGGTGGGAGGGATTCTCTTCATGATTGTCATCTTGATCCAACTTGCCTTCTTTCAAAGCATCATCACCGTCACTGTTTGTTGCATTCTCTTCGGCTTCGGCTCCTGGGCAGGATGCGACAGTCGTCGGTCGCAAACCGCACTCTACGCCTGGCTACAGACCGCCAGCACCTGAGGCATGGCATTTCTCAGGACTGATGGCAGCTCCGCAAAAGCTAAATCATAGAAGACTTTCATTGCTTCAGATCTGAAGTGGCGACTAAACTCTGGCGGGAAAGCAAGAATTTGGCAGAAATATATATACAAATAAGTTCTCTTTTGAAATGTACCGTCATGGTGAGGTATAAACAGCAGTTGTTGAGGCAAACTGTCCGGCTGCCCTCCAGTCGAGTTGCGGGGAGTGATCTATGAATCGTCGGGAGCTTCTGCGCGTTGGCATGACTGTCGCATCGTGTTATGTCATTCGTAATAAGGGTACTCATAGCGAGAGAGTGAATGCACGATATCCAACGGGGTCATTGTTGATGAGGGCGACAACGGTGGCAGGTTCTCCGTTGCGGATGAGTGTGCGCAATCATGAGGCGGTGGGGGATGGCGTCACGCTAAATACTGCGAGGGTGCAGGAAGCATTGGTTCGTTGCAATATTTTGGGTAGGGCTGAGTTTGTGATTCCGGCCGGTAGATATCTCACAGGAAGTTTGTCGCTCCGTTCCAACGCGACGTTGAGGCTAGAGACGGACGCAACCATCTTAGGCTCGCATGATCTCGCCCACTATTGCGGGGGGCAGGTACGTCGGGAAGGCAAATGGATTTCCGGATATCTGGGACCGATCCACGCAGTCGATGAGAGAAACATCGCGATTGTCGGGGACGGGCCTATCGAAGGCAATGTAGGCGTGGGGGGCAAACCTACGAAAGACAAACCGCTACGAAGGCCAGCTTTGATTGAGCCAATCGGATGCTATGACGTGCGGCTGGAGGGATTTTCAACGTTCTATGCGCATATTTGGTCCATTCATCCTACGTACTGTGAGAATGTTGCGATCAGAAACCTTACCGTTCGTAGTACGGAAACAAACGGCGATGGTATCGACATCGACTCATGCAGGCATGTCCTCATTGATGACTGCGACATTGCGACGGGTGACGATTGCGTTTCGTGCAAATCCGGCAGGGGAGAAGAAGCGTATCGATTGAACCGCCCGACAGAGAACGTGCGCATCGTGAACTGCACATTCGAGGGAAGAGGATACTCCCGCATCGGCATAGGGAGCGAGGCTTCCGCAGGCATACGCGGTTTTTTTATCGAACACTACCGGGTAAAAAGCGGGCACAAAAATGCCTGCTATATCAAGAGCCGCATTGGCCGTGGCTCGTTTATCGGGAACCTCACTTTCCGCTATATCGACGCCGCGAACATGCGGATGGGCTTTCTGCAAATCGATCAGGTTAACGCAGGTACTGAGGACGAATGTACTGCGCCGGGCCTCGAAGGCGTGCGCTTGTTCCATAACTTCCGTTTCACCAATATTCGCGTGCACGACGCTCCTGTATCGATACAGGCTACTAAGCTCTATGAGCTTAAAAGCTGGATGGTCTATGGCTTGAGAATATCTCCGGCACCCGCATCAAGGGCATTTCGATCGCAAACGCGACGAACGTCGCGATCAAAGGTCTTTCTGTCACGGGCAACACTCGTCCATTGCCGTCGATAGCGAATGTGAGTGGTCAGGAACTTCAGGGCGCGGTGGAGATTGCTTCAACCAAGGTGCCCGCACTGGTGTCAGATCCTTCGGACTACCTCTTTCAATAAAGACGCAAACTGCGTACCTCGTATCTGGCGCTCACGCTGATCATCCCTAACAAAGGAAAACTTCATACATGAACATGTGGACTCGACGACATTTCCTGGAGGCGGCTACCGCTTCCGCAGCGCTCACAACCTCGCAGGCAAGAGGGCTGTTTGGCCAGGACCTTCCGCCACAATCACAACGAAACTCTCCAGAGATTACTGCTGGCCACTACAAACCTCTTCTTCAAGAAAATGTGGCCCGGCCGCTGCGCTATTCCCCTCAAGACGGAGCGATTGTCATTCGCAACGGAAAGGAGTTCTTCAATCGGCCGCTTTACGGTCCGAATATTCCCTTCCGCTGTGATGGTGGTGACCGACCCGAGTTTTCTCTCTACCTTCCGGGGCATGGAGGCAATATTCGGCTGTGCGTAGCTTCTCAAGAGCCTGTCGAAAGCAAATGGTTCTTCGAGTTCGAGTCGATACTTGCTTCTTATGAAGCCGGGAGTCTCGTTTACACCCTGAAGGATCCTCTTCTTGGCCCTGCGGGAGTCATCCAGCTTCAGGCGCTGACGGTCGGAGCAGCTCTTTGGCTGCAGGTAACGCCATCAGGACTTCCACAAGGATTGGACCTCGCCTGGGCGTACGGAGGAGTGAGCGGACGCAAAGGGCAACGTAATGGCGACATAGGTTGTGAGGTCGAACCAGTGAGCGTTTTTTTTCAGATGCGTCCAGAGGAATGCCGTGGAAATGTTTGGACTCTCTTACATGACAATGGGAGCGACCGTGCTTCCGCAGAGATAAAGTCAGGCAAGATTCGTCTGAGCCTTGACTCACCCTCCGCAGCAACTCTGAAAATCGGTTCAGCGGAGCAATGGAATGGTGGATGGAACGCTCTATGGAACTCGAGTTCCAGCTCATCCGGACTTCCTCTTTTGTTGGGGCGGGTCCCGCTGACGAATCAATCCGAGGTGATTCGGATCACGGCGCTTGAAGGCGTTGTCTTACCTGCAAGCCAGTCAACGCCGCACCATGTTGTCGAGACCTCCGTTTCCGAAAGCAATCTTGCAGAACAGTTCGCGCAGCGTCGAGATGATCTCAAGCAAATCGCTGGACGCCTCAACTGGTCGACTCCGGATCCTTACCTCGACGGAGTTGCCAGTGCGTTGGGGATTGCAGCCGATGCTATTTGGGATGAAGACCAGGGATGCGTCATGCACGGCGCCGTCGCGTGGCGCACGCCTCTAGCCGGATGGCGAGGCCCTTACATGTTGGATATTGTTGGTCACCATGACCGTATGCGTCGTCACCTGCGACATTGGATCGCAAGACAGAACGTCTCTGCCGTCGACAATGGCTCTTCCGGTGTTGCGACACTTAGGGGCTTTGCACAGATAAAGGAAGCCGAAGGGGCGCCCGACCCCAACTCAGCGCAATCGCGCTCAGAGAAACTTCTCCACTCTGCAGGCGATCTAAGTCACAACCATTACGACATGAACCTAGTGTTCTTCGATGCGCTGTTGCGTCATCTTCATTGGACCGGAGACATCGATTTTGCGAGGGAGGTATGGCCTGCGTTAGAACGCCATGCGGCGTGGGAGCGCCGTCTATTCCGTCGTGATTACGGCACCGCAGCGGAGCCTCTTCCGCTCTATGAGGCGTATGCGGCCATTTGGGCGAGCGACAATCTCCAGTACAACGGAGGTGGCGCAGCCCACAGCTCCGCCTACAACCTCTACCTTAACCAGAGCATGGCCCAGCTCAGCGGACAGCTAAAACTCTCTCCCGAGATCGGCGCCTCGTACCAGGCTGAAGCCGACTTGATCAGTCGCGCGATGCGAAAGCTATTGTGGATGGACGAACGCGGTGCCTTTGCAGAAGGCCGTGAATGGCTCGGCGAACGCAAACTGGTCGAGAACCCCGCTGTATGGACGATGTATCAGGCCATCGACAGTGAGGTCGGCGACCGTAAACAGGCTTGGCAGATTGCGTCGGAGCGATTGCGCACTTTGCGGAAGATACCTGTGATTGGAGACGGCGTACCGAAGGATGCGGGTTGGCAGCTGGCCTGCTCTGACTGGCAGCCCTATGTTTGGTCGCTGACGCTGCTGGTGCTCGCGGAAAACCTCGCTACCGCCCTCGCTCTCTTTCAGGCTGGACTGGCGAGAGACGGTTACGCTCTGCTTCGGGGCAGCTTGCTCGATGCAGCCTATCGTGGTCTGTGCCCCGGTAACTTTCCCATGTCGCTACAACTGGATCCGCACCGGCAGGAGTCACAACGCGACTTCGGTGATCCTGTCGGATGCGCCTCGCGGGCAATCGTAGAAGGTCTCTGGGGTTTGCGTCCCGACCTTCTCAATGGACGACTGACCATCTGTCCACAGCTGCCGCTCGAATGGACGGAGGCAACACTTCGCCATCCAGGCATTCTCATCCATTATCAGTTTCATGAAAGAACGGAGATATGGAACATCCAGCCATCTTTCGCAAAGGCTCCCCGTCTCATTTTAGAACTCCCTGCAAGAACGACCCGCTTGCCGAAAGTAAAGATCAATGGCCATCCGCAGCAGGTGCACTGCATTGACGCTGCCGTAGGCACGCCCCGAGTGTTGATCGAAGCCACGCAGGCAGGCCCCTGGAGCATTGAATTGCAATGGCAGGGTGAGCCCCCGATAGAGGGGGCTGCGGAGCCGGTGCCTTGTGCTATAGGGCATCCCGTGCCGTGGCCATCCGGCATTCAGCATCATCGACTCGATGATCCGCAACGCTGTCTCACCAATGGAATTCCCGCTGTCTCCGGTCGGCACTGCATCTTCGCGCTGCAGGAAACCGGGGATGTCAGATACTGGCTCCCCGTAGAGTTGTTGATCGCGCGACCTGAGCTATCCGTGCGTTTTTCTCACGCCCCGGTGTCCTCAAACACCTTTGAACCTGTTGAACTGAATAAGGTCTTTTCAGGATCTGTGGCCGAGATTTTCGCGCGGAACTATCGCCAGCCTCGTTCTCCGTTTTGTTCGCTCAATTTACCCGACACGCTTTTAGGAGGCTGGGCCAACTTCGACGCGACCGCAAGGATTGACGACTCAGGCCTGCGGCGCAGTAAAGGGCAGATCGAACTGCCTGGTGGTTTGCACTTCCTCACGCCAGCCGACCGTTTTGCGGAAAACTGCTGCTACGTTTCGCAATGGGCGATTGATCCGCCGCATGTCACCGTAAACCTTGGCGGGCGGGCGAGAAAACTGCATCTGCTGCTTGTTGGAACAACATTCCCGCAGGCCACTGGCTCGACACACGCAACGATAACGGTGACGTATCAGGACGCAAAGTCGCCAACGGTGATGGAGCTTCGCAGCCCTCGAACCTGGTGGCCCATCGAACAAGACTACCCTGTGGACGACTACATTTTTCGCGTCGGCGAAGACGAAGGCCCTTTGCCCTGGCGCGTGGATCTCAGTAGCGGACGTGCACGGAAGCTCTCGGGAGAATCGCTGCGAGGAAGAGGCGGCCGAATCCCAGGGGGAGCTGCATTCGCCATGGATGTCGATCTTGATGAGCATAGAGAACTCGCCGCCTGCACGCTTGATTGCGAACTGTACGGCGTAGTAATGGGGCTTTTAGGGATGACTCTGGAAAGGAGCTGATTCCGCGGGCATCTGGACGATCGGCATCGCGACACCTTCAGCGGTTTTTCACCTGACCACATCGGCCGCTTTTCCTACGCACCCGTGGGCAAGCGGCCGATATGGCGTTCCATTATGGGACTGCGCGAGTCACTGTCCTGATTTTTGCATCGCAAACGTCGTCAAAGTTCTGTTTGAAAAATATTCCGCCATTGAATTGACTTTTGTGCACAGAGCAACTTACATTTGTCGGCGTTCAAAATCATTCGCTAATTGAAATGGGTCAAGGCTAATGAAAAAGTACAAGCTCGGCTTCTGGATACCGCGTTACGTTTCTATTCTCCTGCCGCTGATTGCGGTGCTGCTCTTCAGCTATGCGGTCGGCGCTCAGATCACAGGCCAGGGCGCTGTCTCCGGCACGGTCACCGACCCAGATGGAGCGAGGGTTCCGGGAGCAAAGGTTGATGTGCGCAACAACTCGACCAGCGTGGTGATCTCCCGTACAGCCACCAGCGCGGGCTACTATGTGGTCTCTCCATTGCCCCCGGGACTCTACACCATTACCGTGACGGCACCCGGCTTCTCGCAACTCCAGCAGGAGAACGTCAACGTGGATGCTCTCCAAACGACCACGTACAACCCTCAACTGAAGCTCGGCCAGATTACCGAGACGGTCACGGTCACGACGGCACCTCCTCCGTTGCAAACTGCAGACGCGGTCCTCGGAGGGACGATCGAAAACGCGGTGTATTCCCAGTTGCCGGTGCAGATGAGTAGCGGCAATCCTCGCGATCCAACGGCGTTTTCGTCCCTGCTGCCTGGTACGCAGGGGGGTGGACGTTCAGGAATTTTTGACGGCACGGGATCGGGTAACGAGGACGAGCTTTATGTGGAAGGTGTGCCTCTCACGACCGTGGATTCGCAAGGCGACAGCCGCAAACTGCAGGAGAATCTTTCGATCGAAGCCGTCGATCAGACTCAAATCCAGACCAGTGGATCAACAGCGCAGTTCCAGGGCGTAGGTGTTGAGAACTTCTCGATCAAGCAGGGTACTAATGAATTTCACGGAAACGCATACCTCTTCCTGAGAAACACGATTCTCGACTCATGGAGCTTTTTTGCCAAGTCTCAAACCCAGCCGAATGCTCTGGGCGTTCAGGTACCGATCCCAAAGCCGCCAGAGAACCAGAACGAAATTTCAGCTTCGCTTGGCGGCCCTATCCTGCACAACAAGCTCTTCTTCTTCGGCAACTACGACCGCTACCATTACCGATCGGTGACCAACCCGACGCTTGCCACCGTTCCGACCAACCTGATGCGCCAGGGCAACTTCACTGAGATGGGCGCGCTTGGTTACCACATCTACGATCCGACAACCGAAGCCGCGTGCACCGCTGCAAATGGTGGCCAGGTTTGCGCTACACCGTTCTCCTACAACGGTGTGGCGGACGTCATTCCACCTTCGGAGATATCTCCGATTGCGAGGGCCTGGGCTGCGAATCTTCCAGCGGTGACAAGCACCTCCATCGCAAATAACTATATCTCCGGACGGCAGACAGGCGTAGACAACTGGGAGTTCACCGGCCGCCTCGATTACACCATCAATCCGAAGCAGCAACTGGCCTTTATCTCCACGAACGGCTCCCATGTCGATGTTCCCTACGACTACGGCGCAACGTCAGTGCTTCCGTACCCCTATACAAACGGTACGATAGTGGATGAATTGACCACGACGGACATCGTCAAGCACACATATACCTTTTCACCGCATGTGGTGAATCAGTTTCGCTACGGCTACACGCGCTTTTGGACTACAGTAGGCAACAAGACTGTCGGTGATCCGAAGTTCAGCGCGAGCGCCCTGGGCATCGGGAATCTTCCGTCGGGCCTGGCCAGTGATACCACACCCGGCACAAGCTTCTCAGGCGGCATCGATGTCCCTGAGAGTTTCTCGTCACCGACACAGTATCATGAGGCGGTAAACACCTACACGCTGGCCAACGATTTGACGTGGGCGAAGGGGCATCACAACGTCACCTTCGGTGGGGACTACCAGTTCTTGGAGTTCAACGAGTCTTCTGTGGACGGCACTTCCAAACCTATGGGCTTCACCTTTTCGAGTACGGAAACCGGCGGCTTCTCCAATGGCAACATCATTGCCGCATCAGGCGCTTCGTACGCCAGCTTTCTTATTGGGGCGGTGAGCTCTTCTTCCGTCTACATCCAGAACTTCTCCACTCTGGGCGCTCGTTATAAAGCATTCTCCCCGTTTGTTCAGGACGACTGGAAGGTAACAGAAAACCTGACGCTCAATCTTGGGCTTCGATGGGATCTGTATACGCCTTACCGCGAGGCGAATAATCGCTGGTCCTTTTTCAACCCCAATATAGTGAACCCTGCAACAGGCAACATGGGCGCGCTTTCCTATGTCGGCTATGGGAACGGACAGTGCGACTGCTCATCTCCGGTAAACACCTGGTATAAGAACTTCGGCCCCCGCTTAGGTTTTGCCTGGCAGGTCAAACAACGCGATGTGGTGCGTGGCTCGTTCTCCATCATGTACACACACACCGGTGGCGTCGGCGGTTCCAACAACGGGAACTACAATGGCACAGGGCAGACCGGTCTCACGGTCAGCACTGCCTTCGCCTCCAGCAATCAGGGAGAGCAGCCGGCTTTCTTTCTAAATCCTGCGCTTGCTGAGCCGTACGCTAATGCGGCGTTGCCTGCTTACAGCACAACCATCAATCCAACCACAATCGCAAACACGGGCAACTATGTTGGCGGGCCTACGGCTTCGAGTCTGAGCTACGCAGACCCCTATCTTTCCGGCCGTCCTCCTTACACGGAGTCCTACACCTTCGGTATCCAGCATCTTCTTGCAACGGACATGACGATCAGCGTTGACTGGGTTGGCAATCAGTCCCACTTTCTATTCGCGCAAAGCCGCGGCATCTGGCAAGATCAGTTGGCGCCTCAGTACCAAGTGCTCACAACACTGCTCAAACAACTTCCGAACAATGTCGACTCAAAGACCGGGGAAAAGTATCTCCAAGAGGCACAGGCAATCATTCCGGGCATTGCCTTGCCTTATGCAAACTTCGGCGGAGCACAGGGGACGATCGGCCAGATGCTGAAGCCGTTTCCGCAATACTCGGGCATTACAGATACCTGGGGAGATATTGGCAACGCCAACTACAACGCGTTGCAGCTCACGTTACAGCACAGGAACTGGCATGGCTTCAACTACACATTGAACTACACTTACTCGAAGACCATCGACGACATCGCCGGTGTGCGCAGTGGCTATCCCATTCCGAATAATGTAATCGACGGCGGCAGGGGGTCCTTTCAGGCAAACCGCATCGACCGCGCTGTCAGCGCCAGCAACATCCCCAATAATCTGCATTTCTTCGGTACGTATACCATTCCCTACGGCACAAAGGACCACATGGGGTATGGGAACTTCTGGACGCGCACCATTGTTGGCGGCTGGGAGCTGTCCTACATCTTTTCCAAGACTTCCGGAGCCCCGCTGTCGATCACCGGAGTTAACTGCCAGACGCCGGGGAGCTGCTATCCAAGCTACAACACTGCCTTTACGGGCAATGAACGTATCAACGGCAGCTACAGCGCCATCCACACTGTGCAGCAGGCCGCTGCGACCGTGTTCCTTGATAAGAACGGGTTCGCTGCCAACCCAACGGCAGCAGGCCAGCCTGCGATCGTCGGCACGCCCGGCAACTACGGGTATAACTTCGGCAACGTACCGCGCTCAGCGCCATATGGGCTCTATAACATAGGGACGTACAATCTCGATGCGGGCATCAAGCGTACGTTTCCTATCCACGATCGCCTCAACTTTAGTCTGCAGGCGGACTGCTTCAACACCACCAACCACGTCCAGTTTGGCGGCCTAGGGACATCGCTGGCTTCTCCCACTACCTTCGGAATCATCTCGAAACAAAATAACGGTGCTCGTGACTGGCAACTTGCGGCTAAGTTCAACTTCTAGCCGGAAGATGGCTCTGATAGTTTCGGATCGACGCATGTCCAGC
This sequence comes from Acidobacteriaceae bacterium, assembly GCA_903970405.1. GTDB lineage: Bacteria > Acidobacteriota > Terriglobia > Bryobacterales > Bryobacteraceae > CAJCIT01. Next base: position 32,195 of record CAJCIT010000150.1, read on the forward strand.
CACAGCGGATCGGGTTAACCATATCAAGTCATCCTCTTGCTGCCCTAAAGATCTTTTCACCTTATGCAGGCGACCTTCGGCTCAGGCTTTATCCGTTGGTTTGTGACTGCAAGTTCGTTGAGGTAGATCTCGAGATTGCTATAGCCAGACTTTGGGTCGATCCTCTGACCATCTGCGGGATTATGTGGATCGAGATGGCGCTTGTGTTCCCAGACGTCGGGAATGCCATCGCCGTCGCTGTCCTGCGGCGAGGGTACACTGTTGCCCGATAATGAGAGGCCTCCGATTTCGGTCTCATCGGCGATGAGAGCGCCCTTGGTGCCATAGGAGAGCAGTTCGTCTACTAACTTGCGATCCACACTGTCGCGACAGAGCGAGTCACCAGCATCCTGGGCGACTCGCTGGACCATCTTGCTGGCAAGATCGACGCGTACTGGTACTTCAGGCTTCGCGAACGGCTCGGAGACGACATCGGCGTTCACTCGCCGAAAGTCATCGTCAGTCGTGCGACGACCGTCGAGTCTGCCATTGCGATCCAGGTCAACATAGTTGCCCGTCTGGTAGATGTGGTCGGTTTTGGTGAACTCACCGACGAAAGTGTCCGTTGAGTTCGGACCCTTGATGAAGTAGTTGCCAATCAGATCAGCATAGTGATCTGCGGCTCCGTGACCGCCGACATATCCATCTACCCCCCAGTTGTATACCACGTTATTGACGTACTGGATGTGTCCTTTGCCTTTTGGGTTCCGGCTCTTGTTATCGATCCAAAGATTATGGCTTAGAGTGAGATAGTCGCTCTCGCACAGGCAGCCGAAGCGTTGCGGAACGATGCCCTCGCCGACGATGGAGTTCTGAATGGTGGAGTAGTTGTTGCCGTTGGTCTGGATGTTGTCCCACCGGCCCCATTCGATGGAGAGATGATCAAGCATCACATGGCTGGCGTCACTCAGATTGAGGGAGCTGACCTTTGGCGATTCCGTAATGCCGCCCCGGAAGCGGACGTAACGAATGATGATGTTGTTTGCATGAGTCATGGACACCTTAGCATCGGCGATGGTAACGCCGGGACTTAGGGCAGTCTGTCCTGCGATTGTTAGGTTGCTCCCTAGCTCCATGTTCGACTTGAGATGAACAACACCGCTAACGGCAAAGACCACGGTCGCGTTGGAGTGACTGGCTGCATCACGAAAGGAGCCTGGACCATCATCCTGAAGGTTGGTTACTGTGAGCACCGGCTGTCCGCGGCCACCGGAGGCAGTCGCACCAAATCCCTCGGCTCCAGGGAAGGCGAGTGTGTGGGATTGGGCCGAGGCGAGGAACGTAGTGAGCGGGATGGCCAAATAGAGGCGGGATAGCGCCTTCAACGATCTCATGGAACTCCTGACAGTGTGGACGGACTTTGATAGCCGGCATCCATACGAAGGTGCGAGAGGACGTGGGATGATTGCTGCGATGTGGAAGTTAGAGATAGAAGCGGTAGCGCTGAAAGTTGCGTTACCGCTTCCTTGTACTCCATCGAACGGTTGGAATGCTGCATTTAGGTCCGCAATCGTTGCTTGATAGACATCCGTTATTCGCTAGTTAAGGAAACATTTGAGAAGGAGGACGTCCCGAGGCTAGATTCACTTCCGGAAGAGAACACGAGGCCCGCGTTCACGGGGGCGGTAAAATCAAGACTCTCCGTCCCAAGCAGGGTCCAGTTGACCCCATCGCTACTGTAGGAAGCTGCAAACGTTCCGGCGCTCCGGACAATCTTCAGCCATATAGGTGCCGGGGCTCGTCCCAATTGAACGGCATTCGATTTTGAGGTTCCTGCATCAAACGTCATGAAAGACAAGCCGCCGGTTCCGGTTCCAACCAAAGCGACAAAAGAAGTGCCGTTGTTGCTTATGCTACGAAGCATGATGCCACTCTGCGCTTGTGGTCCAGCGCCTGATAGATTTGACAGCTTGGCCGTCAAAGTTCCGTCCGAGGTCATAGGCTGGGAAGAGAACTGCCCCTGGCTGATCGTAGAAGATGAGTTCATGCCACTTCCGGTTAGAAGCCACTGATCGGTAAATACGTTGTAGGAAGTCACCCCTTGTACAGGCGTACCCGCAAGGTCTGATGCAGTCCATGGTGAGGGCAGCACAAGACTGTTGATGTATACCTCAAGGTTGTTGTATCCGGTAGTTCCGTACATTGCATTTCCTGCATCAGGATCGGTGGTGCTGATACCGTTAGCCGAAGCCCAATAATCCGCTATACCATCGCCTGACGAATTGGCAAATGGTGTCCCTTCAGCGAGTACTCCATACCCGTCATTTGCGAGTCCGGTGAGGCTTTGATCCTTGTACAACTGCCCTTTGGTTCCCAGCGAAGTAACATCACCGAGAACGAAGGTATCGACTGAATCTCGAGGTATGGCTCCACTAGAGGCAAGCAGGCTCGTGAAGGCAGCGGCGGCGCTCAGTGTCGGGATCGAGGAAGTAGTTGATGCCCAAGGTGCTGTAAGAACCTGCGCACTCCCCACCGTGTTGCTGGCTGTGCCATCCAGAACGCCGTTCTGATTACCATCGATGAAGTTACCAACGGCATAGATACTTTGATTCGAGTTCACCTGAAAATAAGCGTCCCCGGCAGAGGTTGTTTCTGGGCCAGCGATAAAGTAGTTATTCACAAGATCGTGAGAGAAGAGTCCGCCGGTGTCAGCTACCGTATAGGCGGATTGATAGCCGTAGATAATATTGTTTATGTATTGAGTGTTGTCCTTCGAGAGTGGCTGACGATTATGCGCGTTTACCCATAGATTGCGGTAGAACGTCGATGGACCTACCTCAACATGCGCTCCGAATTGCTGGCCGATCGGATCCGCGATGATGGAGTTCTGAACGGTAAAGTCGACCGTACCTACGGCATCTACGCTATCGAATTGTCCATACTCGAACGAGCAATGGTCCAGTATGATGTTATGCGCTGTGCCCATGTTCAGAGCACTTTTACCGGTAAGAGGGTCCTGGTTTCCCTGGCGTATACGAACGTTCCGCATGATGATGTTTGTCTGTGCGCTCAGAGAGACCTCTCCAGCCATGATGCCTATACCGCCACCCGGAGCTGTCTGTCCAGCGATCGTCAGGTTGCTGCTGACCGATACCGGAGACTGCAGAACAATGTAGCCTCCGACATCGAAGACAACTATACGATTGCTCACACTTACCGCATCGCGGAAGGAGCCGGTGCCTGAGTCATTCAGGTTTGTGACGTGGTAGACCGTGCCACCCCGACCGCCTGTCGCAGAGGCACCGAAACCGAAAGCCCCGGGGAAGGAGACCGTTTGCGACGGTGCGGCAATGCAGTAAAGAATTGGCGTAATTAATACTGCGCAAGAGAATATTCGTTGGGCTGCCGAGATAATCATAAGACCTCTTGTGATTTCGTGGTGAGACCTGCCTACGAGTTAGAGAACGAGAGGAGCTCGTTCCAACGGTGTCTTTGGGAACCCCTGTGGGGTGTCTGGAATTGGGTAAATCTTGAGACAAAGAGATCAAACGAGTAAATCATCCACAGCAGACCAGATGTCCTTGGAGATCAGACAGAATCCCTGGATCTGCTGTGATGGGAGTTAAAAGTCGATACGCCCTGCAAACTGCCAGTCTCGGTTACCCGATCCGCTGTTCGTCTGGCCGAAGTTAGTGGAATCGATGTTGGTGGAGGCGTATCCGAAGGACACCTTGTTCGGCACGTTGAAGCAATCTGCCTGGAAGGTAAATTTCACGGTGTCGTGGATTGGAAACGATTTACGAATGCTCGCGTTGAGGCTGTAAGAACCGGGACCCCAGAGGTTGAATGGTGCGCGACTTGGGGCGTTGCCGATCATGTAAGGTGACGGATCCACGAATGGGGTCGACTTGAGATAGACCGGCGAAACACCGCCCGCGACGTAGTTGCTTCCGAGACTTCCATTCTGACGAAGGTTTCCTCTGAATCCTGGAACCAGGTCGGGGTAGCACGTCCCTTGCCCGACCAGGACGCACTTGCTCCCGGTGATGGAGAGTGGCCCACCAGAGGAGTACTGGAAGATGGACGACAACTGCCAGTTGTTCACAAGCGGCCTTGTAATCCAGTTGCCGCCGCTAAACAAGCGGCCCTTACCAAAGGGGAGCATCCAAACGCCGTAGATTGTGAGCGCCTGCTTTTGTGTATTCCCCTGCCAGGTGTTATCGAGGCTGTGTGCTGGAGCGGTTTCGGTTAACCCGGAGATGATTCCGGCAGGGACGTCATAGGAACTGCGGGAGTCGTCCACATCGCCCTTGGGGATCGCGTAGGTGTAGTTCAGTGTGAAGGTCACGCCGTTCCAGGTCTTTTGGTTAAGCGTGAGCTGGAAGGAGTTATAGGAGGTATTTCCGATATTGGCGACCGCATCCGTGACGCCGCCGTATTGCGGAAACGGAAGCAGCATCTGTGCGATGGTGGCATTGGGGCCGGAGAAAGTTGGGTAGGGAAGTCCGACTCCTGGGAACGATTGCTTGGCCAGCGCGACGTTTGCCGGAGTTGCGGGACCGATGAGCAACGCGCCAAGCGGCAGGTATTTGGGATCAAGTTTGTTCGACCAGTAGCCGCGGGCGGCCGCCCCTGGAACGAAGTGGCCAAGACTACCGACATAGCTGCCCTGGATGGTCGTCGAATCGGTCAGCGCCCGCTGCACACCCAGGTTGAAGTTCTGGTAATAAGGGACACGTTGACCGAGCACGGGGTCAGCGTATCCTATACCACCGCCGGTGACGACGACACCATTGTTGGTGTAGGCGCTCGAATAGCCGGCTAGCTGCGAGGCGCTATAGTTCGGCAGCGTCGGGATCACTCCAGGGAACGATCCATTGCCATTGACGGTAGTGCCGATATTGGAAGTGGCATCCCAGGAGAAGGCGGGAGTTCCGGTCGCGGTCCCTGCCAGGTTGCTGGTTCCTGAGTAGCCCTGCTGACTGGCACCGGTACGTGAGTAGCCGGTGTGTCCGCCCTCAGCTGCCTGGTGTGCATACGATATGCCGTATGCTCCGCGGATCACGGTCCTGGGTATGACGGTGTAGGCAAAGCCCAAGCGGGGTGCAAAGTTCTTCCACCACATCTTGACTGGCGTATCGCAGTTGCAGCTATTTGGACCTGAGCCCAGAAATTCGAGAGTGCCGAGGTTTCCCGTAAGAGGATTCGTGGCTGTTGGATTGAGGAACGCAGCGCGATTCCGGACTTCCTTAAAGGGAGTCCAGAGATCCCACCGCAGGCCGATATTTACGGTCAGATTTGTCCTTACCTTGTAGTCATCCTGCACATAGGGCGCGTACGTTTTGAAGCGCGAACCGGTTTCGGGAATCGAGGTGATCTGGAGCGAGGATGAGTCGACGGCACCGAGCAGATAGTCAGCATAGGCAATGCCACTATCCGTTGTATTGAGCGTTCCCTGCTGCTTGCCGGCGGGATAAAACTGCGCCGTCGCGTTGGTGCTGAAGGAGTAAGTCATGGGGTAGCTGGTGCTGTTGTTTGGGTACTTGTAGTTGTCCTGGAGCCACTGGATCTGGCCTCCGAAGGTGACGGCGTGCCGTCCACGGATCCACTGGACGTTGTCCAGCAGGACGTAGGTGTTTACGACCTCGTTGTTGGAGACTGAACCCGTGATCGCATGCCAGCTGGTCGGGTTGTCGATGCCTCCCGAAAAATTGATGGCGGGGAAGGTGGAGGCGGCCTCGCCTGCCGGCAATCCTGTAAGTCCCTCGGCATCCGCTGTGTATGGCGTGTTGAGCGTCGCGTTCACGTCCGGTGCGGTGAGTCGATTGAAGGCGTACTTGATCTGGTTCACCAGATGAGCGGTGAGCACATAGCTATGCTCGAAGTCTCCCGTAATCGAAAATTGCGAGACGTACTCCGCGGTACCGTAGGGAATGGGGAGTTTGCTGCTGTAAGTAGGTCCGATGGTCGAGTAGTTACCAACGAGTAGGATCCCGGAGAGTCTCTGTTTGCTGGTCAAATCGTAGTCAACCCGTTCGGCCGATTTCCAGTAGGTGTTGCCGCCGGTGATCGCGGAGAAGTAGTTATCGTTGATTTGTCCGTTTGTTGGCGCTGGCAACGCAGCCTGGAGTTTCCTCGATATAGCCGAGATGCGGCTTGGGTCGATCACATTCGGTGTCGGTATGCCGTTTTTCATTCCCATGAATTGATAGCGACATGGAACTGGGTTGGCAGCCGAGCAGGCGGCAGTGGTCGCGGGATCGTAGATCGGGTAGGGGTACTCGGTGAAGTCACCGGTCCGTGCCAGCATTGTAGGCAAGGTCAACTGTGTCGGGTTGGGCGTGCTCGTGTACTGGAAGGTGTCGTACGAGCCGAATATAAACAGTTTGTTCTTGAGGATCGGGGCACCCAGGCTTCCACCCAATTCGCGATTGTGCTCGACCGGCTTAACCGGTAGACCCGTAATGCTATTGATGCTGCTGATCCTTCCGGCGAACCCCCACGTATCGAAGACGGTGTTCCTGACATAGCCAAAGAGACTGCCGTGATACTTGTTGGTGCCGGATTTGATGACATAGTTCTGCACCCCCTGGCCCTCAAACTCAACCGGCGATCCGCTGGTCTGGGCCTGAAACTGCTCTACCGCCTCTGGAGATACCGTATAAGCAATCGACCGGTTGTCACCCTGTTGAACTGGAGCAGTTAGCGCGATGCCATCGACATAGACCTCATCCAGATAGCCACCCGAACCACTGCCGTTGAACTCGCCGGACCGTCCGACTCCTCCGGCGACACCGTTCATCAAGCCAACAAAGGACGTTGGATTTCGTGGAGCACTGCTCATATTAAGTGGAAGATTGGTATATTCGGTCTGCTCCATGGTGGTGCCGAGCGTTCCGTTTTCCGTCTCGAGTGCCGGCGGAGCCGTAGTCACCGTAACGATGCTGTTTTCTGTGCCAATGGAGAGCTTTGGGTTGAATCCGACCGTCTCCAGCGCATCGACTGTGATGTGTGCCTGACTCAGAGTTTCGAATCCGACAGCCCGCACCGTAAGGGTGTATTCGCCTGGTGGGAGGGGAGACAAAAGATAGTATCCGCTACTCGTAGTCGTCCTAGATGTCATGGCGTTGGTACCGCTGTTCTGTGCACTTACTGTGGCGTTGGGAATCACTGCTCCCGTAGGATCGGTAACTGTTCCAGAGATAGCTCCCTGGCCTCCGATCTGGGCCTTCGCTGAGCAAGTTGCGGTGAAGACGAAAGCAAGAGCGCAAACACCTCCTATCACGTAACGCCAGAGGGTTTTGCGCAGTGCAGTCTGATTCATTGTGAAGCCTCCTGAGAGATAGCCATCAAATAGGTATGTCCGAGTTCATTAATTGAGCGGTCCTGCGCGAAAGTTCCCTATCGAAAAGCGTTGCCATTCGAACATGCGATTATTGGAACCCACCACGCTACTAACGGTTTGCTGTCCAGATTTTTCCGGTAAGATTATTATTTTCAATAACTTGCATGCGCGTTTGTCGAAGTGCTCCTGTCTGTCGAGCGGGACGTTTGCTGTGATAGAGTGGGGGGCGGAGGATACCAGGAGAGCATGGGGACGGTCGCTCAAGCTCGGAACACCGACGGACTTACCCCGGGTCAAATCCTCCAGGTGCGACACCATCTCGACGAGGTGCTCGCAAGTCCAGCGTTCGCGGGAAGTAAACGCGCCCGCGATTTTCTTCAGTTGATCGTGGGGCATGCTCTCAAAGGTGACTTCGATTCTCTGCGTGAGCGGATGATCGGAGCGGAGATGTTTGGCCGTCCGATCGGATATGACACTGGTAGCGATTCGGTCGTCAGGGTTAAAGCGACAGAGGTTCGCAAGAAGCTGGCGCAGTATTACCGTGAGTCAGCCAGCCCAACGCTACGGATTGAGCTGCCGAGCGGATCGTATGTGCCTCGCTTTTGCTTCGAGTCGGCGGAGACGCTCGAGCATGACGAGATCGGTTCGATTTCCCCTGTCGCTCCAAGGCGGGGTGTGGAGCGAAGGCAGGAGCAAAGTACCGTCACTGAAGCCGATCTTTCCAAAAGGATGCCTGACAAGCGGGATGTCCTCAGGCCACTCTCCATGTGGCGGCGGCCAGCGCACACGCAAAACGTCGGTCTCGGTCTTTGGATCGGATCTGCCCTGCTGGCCCTCGCAGCCTTGATCAGTGGCAAGAGATGGTACCTCCATTCCAATGCGGCGTCATCAATTCATTCCGTAGCGATCCTGCCTCTGCGGAACTTCTCCGGCGTTCCCGCGCAGGAGTACTTTGCAGATGGAATGACCCAGGAACTGGTCAGCGATCTGGGCCAGGTTTCGACGCTTCATGTGGCCCCGATCGCTTCGGTGATGCGTTACAAGGGGACAAGCAAAACTGAACCCGAGATAGCCCGTGAGTTGGCCGTGGATGGGGTGGTGGAGGGAAGCGTACAACGAGAAGGGAATCAGGTTCTGATTAGCGTTCAGTTGACGGATGGAAAGACAAATCATCCGGTCTGGGCGCATACCTATGTTCGCGATCTCGCGACCGCACTCGCGTGGCAGGGAGAGGTTGCACAGACGATTGTCAAGGAGATCGACCTCGGCGTGACACAGCAATCGCAGGCTCGCTTTCGGCGAAATCGTCCAATCGACCCTGTGGCCCAGGATCTCTATACGCACGGCAAGTATCTTCTGGAAGCGGAAGACTGCACAAATGGTGCCGATTACTTCCGAGCCGCGCTGAACGTCAGCTTTAACTATCCCCAGGCCCAAGCCGCCCTCGCCTTCTGCGATGGTCATCTCGGAGAGTCGGACCGCATGGACTCCAACGATGCGTTCTCCATGCAGATGATAGAGGCAAGAAGAGCGATTGAGTTGGACAATTCCTTAGCCGAGGGTCATGCCGAGCTTGCGAACGCGGAGATCAATCTCAATTGGGATTGGGCCGCTGGCGGAGCCGAGTTTCGGAGGGCGTTGCAGTTGAGCCCACGGTCGGCTTCGATCCATGAAGAGTATGAAAGCTATCTGGTTCGAACGGGTAGAGTCCGTGAGGCCCTTGCAGAGATACAAAAAAGCGGAGATCTAGATCCGTTCTCGAGCCGCCTGTTTCACCTTGAGGGTTCCATCCTTTACTATTGCCGCCAATATGATCAGGCTCTTCAGCTGATTCAGAAGGTCCGCACGCTCGATATTCCTCCCCCCAACTGGCACTTTTTGCTAGGGGAGATCTACGCCGAAAAAGGAGCCTTCGCTGATTCCATTGCCGAGTTCTCGAGGGCGGGAAGCAGACCGCAGGCCTTAAGCCATTTAGCCAACGCCTACGCCCGCTCCGGCCAGGTCGACGTTGCGCTCGCGATCATTCCGCGGCTCGAGGACACAGTAAAGAACGAGGGCATTGGAAGATATGAAATCGCTCTCGTCTATGCCGGCCTAGGCAAGAAAGATGAGGCATTCAAGTGGCTGGAAGAAGCTTACAAGACCCATGATAACGGCCTTACCTACCTTAAGATCGAGCCCTGTCTTGCCCCCCTACGGTCCGACCCGCGCTTTGATGATCTATTGAGTCGTGTTGGCCTCTCTCAATAGCGCTCTATACATCGACAGAAATAGGAAATTTCTGGTGTATCGTCGCTGAGTTTTCATAGGGCAACAGGTGGTAATTGCTCTTCGGGCTGTGTATAGGCGACGAGCCACGACAGAAGTTGTACGCCGTCGATGATGGGAACCGCAAATCAGAGGAGTTCGGCCCGCAGAGAGAGCTACAAGCAGAGGTGGCTGGTGTGATCAGTCAGACCACCAGCATCAGTGCCGGGGAATGTGGCCGCCGAAACAGCCAGCTAATTTGGAACACGGCTGGTGGCTGATCTGAGCCTGGACCGGCATGTGTTGTGGTAGATCGCCGCAAAAACTGTAAGGCCTCGTGCTCGTCGCGAGCTGGCTGAGTGGGCGCAAGCTGTTCGCAAGATGGGCCAGCGGCGCGTAGCGCGGCATGGAAGACTTTTGCTCTCTGTTGGGTCTGCGTTCCTGTGCGAAAGCTGACATCGATCATCGCCTGACCAAGCCCAAACATCCCTGGACCAATGGCCAGGTCGAGCGCATGAATCGAACTCTCAAGGAAGCTACCGTCAAACGCTTTTACTACCAAACACACGAACGCTTCCGACAGCATCTCGCCGAC
>CAJCIT010000151.1 GCA_903970405.1 Acidobacteriaceae bacterium
TTTGGGTGCGTATAACTTGTGGGCGCTGATCGAGTAGAGATCCACGCCCAGCTCCTTTACATTCACCGGAATCTTTCCGAAAGCCTGCACACCATCCGAATGAAAGTAGATCGTCTGGCCTGTGGCGCGGCGGTCTTGAACCACGGCCGCAATCTCGGTTAAAGGTTGCACGCTGCCGGTCTCATTGTTGGCATGCATCACGCTCACGAGTACTGTCTCCGGCCGAATCGCCGCGGCGATGGCTTCACACCGGACACGGCCACTCGCGTCCACCGGAACGCGCGCCACACCCGCTCCTTCACCCTCCAACTGGCGGCACGCTTCGATCACCGCCGGATGCTCAATGCCGGTTGTTACTACGTGCTTCGATCTCGCGCTAAGATTCCGCACCAGGCCCAGGATCGCGAGGTTATTCGATTCCGTGCCGCCGCCGGTGAAGACAAGTTCGTTCGGGTCCAAGCCTGAAGTCGCCGCGCCGGCGGGACCCTCGGCGAGTCCGGCGATCACGCGCCGCCGGGCCTGCTCCAGTAGCTGCCGCGCTCGCTGGCCCTCCTGGTGAATACTCGACGCGTTGCCGGGGCAGGTTTGCTGGGCTTCGACAAATGCGGATAAAACCCGTCTGTCAACGGGCGTAGTCGCATTGTGATCGAAGTAAAAGCGCATTTTTGAGCGTGTTGTTGCGCGGCCGGTTGGGACAAGCCATGCGGGGAAGGAAAACGAATGAAAACCGATCTGCTTTCAATTTTAACAGCTTACGAGCAGAGCCCGAACGAGCCTGCCGCCCTGCCGCTCGACCCCGAGCACCGTTGATTTCCGTCGCCGGCATCCTACCGAGCCGCGACCGTCAGGGAGCGACCGCGGTGCCGCGGTAAGTTCGGCCCAGAGAAGACAAGCCTTCCCTTGCATTTTGTTGTTAGATATGACAACATGACATAGAGACATCGCCCAGCGATGACGCCACGGACAAGGCGATGACATCTGGGTCGTTCACGCTTTCCAGAAGAAATCGACGCAGGGCATCAAGACGCCAAGACGCGAGATCGACCTCATCAAGGACCGTTTGAGGAGACTGAAGGAGATGTTGCAATGAAAACGGAAAAACTCGAGGTGGTACGCGGGAGCGGGAATGTCTTCCGCGACCTGGGACACAAGAACGCGGACGCCGAGCGGTTCAAGGCCATCCTGGCCGCCGAAATCATCAAGGCGGTTGACCGGGATCACCTGACCGTGCGCGCCGCGCACAAACGCACCGGCATCGCAGCCGCCGATTTCTCGCGCATCCGCAACGCGGATTTGGACCGGTTTACTGTCGACCGCCTCATGTCGGTCCTCAACCGGCTCGGATCGCGTGTGGAGGTAAAGGTCCGGGTGCGGCGTTCTGAAACGGCGGGGCACGAGGCAAGGGCGTAATCCAAAGAGGTTACATCTGGTCGCGTCCAGTGAGCAGATACTCAAGCCGTCACACTCTTGGGCTGCGATCACAGAAGCTCCCGAAGTTCCTTCATTCGGGCCTGAATCTCAGCCCATGGCGGATACGGGCCATAACAGAGCATCCGGCACTGCGCTTCGTATTCCGCGCCGATGGCGGCGGCGAGTTCACCCAGCGGAAACAGCGCGTCGCTCCGGGCGAAACTCATGCCCTCGGGATGGAAATAGCCGCGGGGGAAATGGGTACGGCTGATCCGGTCGTAATCTGTCTTAATGTTCGCGTATTCGGGGGAATTCAGCATTTCGGTCACCTCACCCTGCGCCGCGAGCTGATGCAGATCGTAATAGTGCCGAGCGTACGTGCCGAGCGGCTGGCCATCCCGCTTGAGTAACTCCACCTTGCTGTGAATGGCGAACAACTTCTCGACGAATGTCCGCCGCCCGCAGAATCGATTGCTCAAAACCCGTATGTTCAAACAGCGTCATGTCGGCGTCCCACCTTCGCCTGCCAGTTGCGGGCATGCGGCAGCCCCGACAGAAGACCAAAGTCAAAACGTGAGAACGGATTCAGGGAAGCGCGCAGGCGCGCAAGCGTGGCGGGCTTCTTGCCGATCTCCTCGCCGATGGCGCCGATCAGCGCGCGCACCCGCGGCGGCTCCGAGTCAGCGATCCTGAGCAGACGTTTGAAACGGCCCCTTTCCGAAAAGAGCGCCACGGTTTTGCGGACCGTTTCCGGCGGGGACAGCTCGCTCGTCTTTCCCCCGCGCCTCAGAAAATCAAGCAGGGCGGCATCGGCATCCGACAGGCCGGCCCATGCCTCCGGCCGCCTTGCGTGGACGAGAGTATCGGCGCCGATGAGCTTGCGCGGAAGACTGAGGGCGCTGGTGGCAACCTCCGCCCGCCTCGCCGTCTGCGTCGTGAAACCTAGAAGACTGGCGGCGGCAATCCCAGAGGGAAAGACCTGCCTGTGGCGGGAGGCGAGTTTCTGGATGGCGGCGGGGTTCGGCAGGCTCTTGCCGAACGTCGTATGCCGGGAATGGTAATAGACGCCCTTGCTCAGGCGTTCAAGTAGTCCCTGGCGCGTCAGGCGCGAGAGCGCTTGCGCCACGGCGTTGAAGGGCAGACGCCGGAAGTCTTCAGGCCGCCACAGCTTTTCGCCGCCGCGGTC
>CAJCIT010000152.1 GCA_903970405.1 Acidobacteriaceae bacterium
TCAGTTCTCAGGGAGCGACCGGTTGACAGGACAGAACCCATCAATAACTGGTCGCCCCCGGACGGTCGCGGCTCTGAAGCATCGGCGCTTAAGTCGGGCTTCAATTTTTCACACGTCCCATCGAGCGATGGACGCATCCCAGGCTACGATGAAATCGTCATGATCTCAGGTTCACATCCCGCGGCTTCGCGCCTGGTCCGCATTGTGGTGGCCTTCCTTTTGCCTTCGCTGCTACTCACCGCGGGCGGGCCGGGGTTCCGTTCTCAGAAACAGTTTCGCGAGCACTATGCGAAACACGGCCGGGAATTCGGCGATGTCACACCTGAACGGTATCTGGCGCTGGCCCAGCAACTGCGGGATGCGCCCAAAGGCGGCGACATTCTTGAAGCCGTTCGCGCTGACGGCTCCATCACCAGGTTCGACCGCCGCCGCGGGTACTTCGGGGCCTACAATGCCGACCGCACCATCCGCACGTTTTTCATCCCCAATCAGGGCGAGAGCTACTTCAGGCGCCAAATCAACTCCCCGCACGAGTAATATCGGAGTTTACCGACTCCCGCTCGTTCCATCTCCCTATGTCCGACTCGAATCCCTTTTCTTTCGCCCCGCTCAGTGACGAACAGATCCGCCAATACCTGCGCGACAACGGCTCACCCGAACACATCGTGCGCTCTGGACGCGCGGGGCTCATTGAGCGCTGGCAGACTTTTGTTCAGGAAGTGGAAAGCGGATATCACTTCGGACTGGAAGACTACCGGAACGATCTAGACCTGCGCGGCATCATCGAACATACCGGACTTGCCGCGGACCCCGCCGTTGTCGCGGCCGACGAAAAGCTCCGCCCGCTTCTGCAGCCTGCCGCCAATCGCATCTGGGAGAGCTCCGCCGGCGAACCCTTTTGGGACTTTGGCTATCCTAAACGGTCGGGGCGCGACCTCCAGCGCGATCTAAAACGGGAAGGACTCTGGAGCGACTAAGGTCGTTCCGGTCTTCGATCGTTTGCAAACGCCGGCGCTCGCACGGCTTCAGAGCTGCGAACTAAAGGAACTTATGAATCTGAGACTCCGCGGCCTCCTGGCCGCCGCAACCTTGCTCATCCCAACCGCCTTGCAGGCCGACACAGTTGTCCTGAAGAACGGAGATCGCATTACGGGCTCGGTGGTGAAAACCGACGGCCCAAATCTCATTTTTCACAGCGAACTGGCCGGGGACATTAAGGTCCCCCTGGACGCTGTCACCGCGCTGACCACCACCGGGCCCGCGGCTGTCACTTTCAAGGACGGACGCATCGCCGCCGGTCCCGCCGCACTCGACCCCAGCGCAATTGAGGTCCACACCACGGGCGACGGAACGGTAAAGGCGGACCGCGCCACCGTCGCCGCCATCCGCTCACAGGATGAGCAGAAGGCCTACCAAGCGAACATTGACCGCTACGCGCACCCCGGCATTTTCGACCTCTGGGCCGGAACCGTGGACGTTGGCCTCGCTGTCTCGCGAGGCAATTCGCAAACCGCCAACTTCAGCACGGCGTTTCATGCCACCCGCGCCACCAAGCGCGACAAGTTGAATGTTTATTTCACGTCCATTTACGCCACCCAGGAAACGTACACGCCCGGCGTTTCGCCGCTGGTCTCGAGATACGAGTCCGGCACATCGGCCAACGCCAAGCGCGGCGGCCTCTCCGACAACATCAATGTCAGCGCGAAGTTCTTCGTATGGGGTTCCCTGGATTTTGAGAATAACGCCCTGCAGGAACTCAATTTGCGAGTCAATCCGGCCGGGGGTCTGGGCTATCACGTCTTCAAAAGCGACAAGGGTTATTTCGACCTCCAAGCCGGCGCCTCCCTGAATCGCGAGTGGTTTGCCTCCTCGAACCAGACCTACGCCGAAGCCGTGGTGAGCGACGAGTACGACCGGACGATCAACAAGCGCAGCCACATTCACCAGAGCTTCCGCTTCTTCCCCAACGTCAGCGACACCGGCCAGTACCGGATGAATCTGGACGTCACCGGGTCGACCGCGCTGACCAAACTTCTATCGTTCCAGGTGAGCTTGAGCGACCGGTATATCTCGAATCCCCCGGCCACCTTCTTTCCGGCCGCGCCCATCAAGAATAACGACTTGATTTTCACCACCGGGGTCCGGATGACGTTTGCCCGCTGACCGGCCGGAGCAGCAGGCGGTTTCGGAATACTCATCGGTCACAATAGATAGAGTGCCCATGCGGAGGAAAACTTTTCGGAACGCCAAGCTGTGTGTGTGTGCTCTCTCAGCTTTGCTGGCCCTCGGTTCAGTGAGCTTGTCCCCGCCGGTTTCGGCGGACGGTAAGCCGTCTACTCCAGCGGCCGATCCCAGTGGCGGCAATGTCCCCACGGCGATCACCTGGCGCTCGACCGGTCCCTGGGGCGGGACCGCGACGTCGATCGCCGTCGATCCCGCCGATCCTCACACCATCCTGGCCGGCGGGCGGAACTCACTGCTCTACCGGTCTATCGATGGGGGTTCCCAGTGGGGCGTCCTCCACTTTCCCAAGCGCCAGTTCGGTGAAGTCGCCACCATCCTGATCGACCCTCAAAACAGTGCGCACTATCTGGTAGGTCTGGCGGGCGCCGACCGCGGCGGCCTCTTTGAAAGCAGGGATAGCGGCTCAACCTGGAATCCCGTCAACGGATTACAGGGCTTTGGCGTGCGCGCCCTCGTCTCCGCCCCCAGCGCGCCAAGTCACTTCGCGGCCGCAACCATGACCGGCGTCTTTCTCAGCACCGACTCCGGCGCCGTGTGGAAGAGGATTTCGCCCGAAGACGACCCCGCCATGCAGGGAACTACGGCAGTTGCCTTCAATTCTAGAGATCCCGACGTCATCTACGTCGGCACGGTCCATTTGCCGTGGAAGACCACCGACGGCGGCAAGACCTGGGAATCCATTCATGACGGAATGATTGACGATTCCGACGTCTTCTCCATCCACGTGGACCCCGCCGAGCCCCAACATATCTTTGCCAGCGCGTGCAGCGGAATCTACGCGAGCTCGAACGGCGGCGGCCATTGGCGAAAGCTCATGGGCATCCCGAGCACGCATCGCCGCACGTACGTGATCCGCCAGGATCCGCTGCATCCCTCCACCGTTTACGCCGGAACGACATTGGGCCTGTTCCGCTCCCTCAACAGCGGCTCAACGTGGAAGCAGGTCAGCTTCCAGCAGGTGAACTGGCTGGCCTTCGATCCTCAACTGAAGCAACGGATGTATCTGGCCATAGAGGGCCTCGGCGTCTATACGAGCGACGATCAGGGCGAAACCATGGCGCCGCTCAACCAGGGCTTTATCGATCGCCGCCTCACCAGCGTCACTCTCAGCGGCGGCCGCCTGATGGCCGTGGAACCCCAGATCGGCGGCACCACGGGCCTTTTCAGCAGCAAGGATCGGGGCGAGACATGGGATCGCCTCGAAACTTCGAACGGCCTGGAAGGCGTCCATCTTGAGTATCTGATCGGCCTGCCCGATGACGAGAAGCTTCTTCTTGGGGCCACCGCCCACGGCATCTACAAATCCAGTGACGGCGGCGTCTCCTGGAACCCACTCACCGTCATGGTGCGGAACGAATCCTTCCGGATTCAGAATTCCCACCCTCCCAAGGGCTCAAAGCAACCCGCTGCTACCGTCGTGTCCCTGGGTCCTCTTCATCCGCTTCCGATTCACGACGTGCATGGCCTCTACACCGCCAAGAGCGGCACGCAGGGGGTGATCTACGCGGCCACCGATCGAGGACTGCTCTCCACCAAAGACCAGGGAGAAAAGTGGGTGCTCGCCAACATTCCCGGCGCCGGTTCCGTCGAGGCCCTTTCCATCTCGCCATCGAACGATGGCCGGATGGTGGTTCGCGGGGCAAGCATATTTTTTTCCCGGGACTTTGGACAGCACTGGCAGTCAGTGGGATTCCCGAGAGAGCTTACATTTCTTAACGAAATTGCGCTCCCTGGCCGCCCGTCATCACCTTGGCTGGGCGCCATGAGCGATGGGCTGTTTGAGTCACCCGACGAGGGTGGACACTGGTATCGAATCAACCGGGGCGTGCCGGTTTCCACCTTTAATTCAGTTGTTTACAATCCGGCTGACGAAACGAATGCGTTCGCGGTGACGTACGGACAGTTGTTTGTCAGCCGGGATGGAGGCGCTTCGTGGCGGTCGCCGGCAGAACGTGAACCGGCTTACCAATTGCGCCGCTTGTGGATGCCCGGGGCTTTCGAAGATCGGCTCTTTGCTCTTACAAATGAGTTCGGTTTGGTCTTTCGCAACAGCCCCATAATTCGCTAACATCAAACATTGGTGTTGGTTAGACTCTAATAAAGAGCGGAGGAGAGAAAAATGAAGATTCGGCATCATAAGCCGATTGGTTCCGCGTTGCTGTGCTTGGCGCTTCTGTGTGTGGGCTCAAGTGCATCGGCGCAAATTAGGGCGTCAAATGACGAACTTCCGACGGTTCCCGACCTCGTTGAAATCGATATCTTCGGTGGCATCAGCGTCTTCGGTCAAGTGAATTACGGCTTGAATACCAAGCTCATCAATGGTGGCGATTCCGGCGTCCGTCTGGGCGTCAACGTAACCCGCCGCATAGCCATGGAAGCGTCTTTCAGCTACCTGCAGAACAATACGCGGCTGGTCACGCCGGTTGCCCCGGGTCTCCCCAGCTACGATTTCGGAAGCCACATTTGGTATCCGACGGGAAGCGTGCTGTATCATTTCACGTCAACTGGAAGCTTTCTCCGGCCATACGTAATAGTTGGCGTTGGACCGGCGATGTTCGACCCCACCGACACGGCGAAGCTTTTCGCGCGTAATCCTACAACCAATGCCACCTTCGGCTCAGCGAGTCTGGGTAACGATTTGCAGGTTGCGGTCAACTACGGCGCCGGCCTGAAGGTTCACTTGTCGCCGCACATCGGTCTGCGGTTTCAAGTTAACGGCATGACCTCGCGCAATCCCACTTTTGGCCTGGCGAGTTCACCCGACGGCGGACTCTACATTCCGAATCACAGAACCCTCAATGGCCTCCAGGCTACTCTCGGCGTGACGTTCTACGTCGGGCCCACCTACGTTCCGCCCGTTGTTGTCCCGCCGCAGCCCAAACCAGTTGCTTCGTTGAATGCCGGCGCAATCACCGGTGCTGACGGCGTCCTCTGCCAAGGCAAGGCGATCACTCTCCACTCCACCGCGTCCGATCCTGAGGGTCACACCCTGGCCTACGTTTGGACGCTGAACGGGGCCACCGCCGGCTCAAACAGCCCCGACTTCACCTTCACTCCAAACAACGCGGGTGACGACACCGTTTCGTGCAAGGTCACCGACGTGAGCGATCCGAAGCGAACTGTCACTGAAAACGCCTCGTTCTCCGTCAAAGAATACCTGCAGCCGCAGATCACGACGCTCACTGCGTCAGCCACTACATTGAGCTGCCCGTCCGACCCGAACGGCACGCACACGGCCACTTTGACCGCCAATGCCACCGGTTCGGCCTGCGGCGGCGGACTCAGCTACGTCTGGAAGGTCAGCGAAGGCAGCATCAGCGGCTCGGGCACGTCCGCCACCTTCGATTCCTCCAGTCTCAACTTCGACGCCAACTCCGGCGTCAACCAGACCAAGACCGTGACGGCCACCTTAACCGCCACCGACGCGACTGGTCACTCCGCGACAAAGACGGTGGACATTGTTGTGAACTGCCCGCCGACCATCATCCGCCAGAGCGATATCGTGTTCCCGAAGGACAACGCTCGGGTTAACAACTGCGGTAAGGACGTCTTGAAGACTGTCGCTTCGGCGATGGCTTCGAGCGACTACGACGTTGTGCTCATCGGGCACATCGATGGCGACGAAAAGCCTGATCTGCCGCCTACGGGCCGCGGTAAGAAGCGCGTCGCCGGCGAGAAGCTTGACCAGGCTCGCGCGCTGAACGCAGCGGCTGTCCTCTCGGGCGGCGGCGGCACCTGCGCGTCAATCGATCTGACGCGGATCAAGGTGGCATATGCCGGTACGGCGCAAGGCCAAGAACCGAACGGCGTCTGCGGCACTTCCGCTCATCCCTCGGTGAAGGAACGCAAGAAGTCGGCTGTCAGCGCATCGGATAAGAACCGCCGCGTTGAGGTCTATCTCGTTCCCAAGGGCACCACCAAGGTCCACGACATGGACATCGCTCCGGCTCCTGAGTCGGTAGTGAAGGCTCTCGGCTGCCCCAAATAAGCAAGCCACGTAAGTAAGCACACGAAAGGGTCCGGCGAGTCGTCGCCGGACCCTTTTTGTCGATGTGGAAGACGATTGGGGTGGCCCGGGCTTCAGCCACCGCCCTTGCCGAGGGCGGGGTGTTTAATCCCGCCCTTCTAACGCCAGAAGGAAGCGCGCTTCGGCCTTCGCTTCTCCGCTCGCACAGCGATCGATGAACCTTGGACTCGCCGCGCCTGGCATATGTCCGCTCTTGACGGCTCGACGTCCGTTAGGCGGCTCGTTTCAGGGGATACCTCAGGCGCGGCCTTCCCACCGGTCTCCGTTCCTCCTCATCCTTCACGCTGAACGCCGCGTCCGGGTCCGCGTCCGGAACGCCTGAATTGGGCGCTGTACTCGTGAAGTACTCATCCAGCGGAAACAGCGCATAGGGCTGCAACTCGCGGAACGTCCTTCCCATCATTTGCTGGATCCGATATACGTGATGAAAAAAGTCCCCTCTATCCAGGGAAAGCCGCTGGCAACAGAGTTTCCAATCCGCGCCCATCAAAAAGTGAAATCGGAAGATCTTGTATTCCAATTCGTCCAGCGTGCGCTTGGAAACCAGAACGAAGTCGGCCATGTACTCTTCATCCTTTAATCCCCATGATTTTTTCCGGTCCCGTCCCGGAAGTGGCTCCAATGAGACCCGGCTAATGTACTTCTCCTTCGAAGCACACCGCTTAAACCTGTCAAAGCAAACCCTAAAGATTGCTCTGAAGACACAGTGACATGGAGTCGACGCTCCGCCCCGCCCTTCGCGAAGTCCCAAACCGAAGCACATCGTGCACGACTGTTGGGCTAGCGCTAAGGTTTCTGTTCTTGTCCATTGCATTCGTATTAGCTCATTTCTCCTGACCGCGTGAAAAACACCAACTACAGACCCTTACCTTAGTACTGGTACAAATCTAACGTAAGACTGAAATGTTTACGTTGCATTTTTAAAAAATGTTTTTATTTCCTTGAGAAGAAGTTTGCATTACACGCACAACTGTTATGGGCAGAGTGTTTTAGCGGCAAATGAGCTTATCACGGACAAATTCCCGAACAACGCCGACCAAAGCTAAGCAGGGCTAATGTATTTCAACGTGAGATCACTTTTCGCGGTAGAAAGGCCCAAAAACTGGCGATGTATGGGCTAAATGATCATCATCAACTTTGAGCTCCTGCGAACACGGCTGATCGGATATGTCAATTATCGGATCCGTAATGGAGAATACAGTGAGCGCTCGCTCGCGCGGGTCATCGGCGTCTCTCAGCCCCAATTGCACAACGTATTGAAGGGTTGCCGCGCTCTGGGCCCAGACCTGGCCGATCGCTTGCTCAGGCACTTTCGCATCGGGTGCATCGATCTTCTGGAGCCCGGTGAGCTTCAGTTCAGTGTCGAACCCCAGCCCGCCCGATATGACCTGGTCCGGAAGCACTCGCAGACGGCGCGCCGGCTCCGGCCCGATCCAAAACGCCGCGCGAGCTGAGGTTGGCCACCTTGCCAATCAAGGAGCCGACACTCCAGGCCAGCTATCGCTTCCAGCTATAAAGCGGATACTTCGACGTCAGCACAGCCACTTTTTTGCGCACGCGGCCGATCATCTCTTGCGATTTGGCGTTGGTGATGACATCGGCAATCAGGCGCCCCACTTCACGCAGGTCCTCTTCCACAAACCCACGCGTGGTCACTGCCGGCGTGCCCAGGCGAATGCCGCTCGGGTTCAGTGGGGGATTCACATCGAACGGAATCGAGTTCTTGTTCACTGTGATGTAGGCCTCATCCAGCACCTTCTCCGCTTCTTTGCCCTTTACGCCCTTGGCGAAAACATCCATCAGAACCAAGTGCGAGTCCGTCCCGCCGCTGACCACCCGGAATCCCTCGCTTTGCAGCGAGGAAGCCAAGGCCCGCGCATTCTTCAGAATTTGCTCCTGATAAAGACGGAACTCCGGTGTGAGCGCCTCCAGGAAGCAAACCGCTTTCGCCGCAATCACGTGGACCAACGGACCGCCTTGTGCGCCCGGGAACACCGCCTTATCGATCGCCGACCCAAACCGGTCCTTCGCCAGAATGATGCCTGACCGCGGCCCTCGTAGTGACTTGTGTGTCGTCGAAGTCACGATATCGGCATGCTCGCACGGATTCGGATAGACGCCCCCCGCGATCAAACCCGAATAATGCGCCATGTCGACCAGGAAGACTGCTCCCACCGCGTCTGCAATCTGGCGGAAGCGCGCAAAGTCGATGACCCGGGAATAAGCGCTGGCTCCCGCAATGATCATCTTCGGCTTATGTTCGTCCGCGAGCCGCGACACTTCCTCGTAGTCGATCAGCTCAGTGTCCTGCCGCACGCCGTAAGGCACGATCTTGTAAAGCTTGCCCGAGAAATTCAAAGGGTGGCCGTGTGTGAGATGCCCGCCGTGCGACAGGTTCATGCCCAGAATCGTGTCGCCCGGCTGCAGCACCGCCGCATAAGCCGCCTCATTGGCCTGCGATCCCGAGTGCGGCTGCACATTCGCATACTCCGCCTGGAACAGCTTCTTCGCCCGGTCCCGGGCCAGGTTCTCAACGATGTCCGCGTATTCGCATCCGCCGTAGTACCGCCTGCCCGGATAACCTTCCGCGTACTTGTTCGTGAAGACGCTCGACATGGCTTCGAGCACCGCTTCCGACGTGAAGTTCTCACTCGCAATCAGTTCGAGGCGCGTGTTCTGACGGTCCAACTCCTTCCGGGTCGCGTCATAGACCTCCGGGTCAACCTCCTTCAGCGGACGAGCCATTCGACTCGCGCTGTCTGAAAGGGTCATGAGGGGTTCGGTTAGGGTTTCTGCGGTGCTCATGTGTCCCTCTATTATCGTTCATCGGCCCCGGCGGAGCAGGAACCGGCTGGAGAGCCAAACCGCACCCGCCTAGCCGGCTCTAAACCACGGGCGCCCCCTCGTGGTACACATCGAAGTACCCATGCTTTGGAGCACTCTGTTCATTCCCACGTTGCGAGAGAACCCGGCCGAAGCCGAAGTGGCCAGTCATCAACTGCTGCTGCGCGCCGGCTACATCCGCCAGCTCTCGGCCGGCATCTATAATTATCTGTTGTTGGCCCAGCGTTCTTTTCTCAAGATCCAGCAAATTGTCCGCGAAGAGATGAATGCTATCGGCGGCCAGGAAATGCTGCTCGCCGTGCTCAACCCCGCCGAAGTCTGGCAGGAATCCGGCCGCTGGGATCTCATGGGCGACAACATGTTCCGGCTCAAGGACCGCGCCGGGCGCGATCTCTGCCTCGCCATGACGCACGAAGAAGTGATGACCGTCATCGCTCGCGGCGAACTCCGCAGTTACAAGCAACTGCCGCAGATCTGGTATCAGATTCAAACCAAATTCCGAGATGAACCGCGTCCCAAATCCGGCCTTCTCCGCGTCCGGCAGTTCATTATGAAGGATTCCTACACCTTCGACATGGACGCGGCCGGTCTGGACGCCGCTTACCGGAAGCACCACGACGCGTACTGCAAGATCTTCGACCGCTGCGGCCTCGAATATATGGTGGTTGAAGCCGACTCGGGCGCTATGGGCGGCAGCCAGTCACAGGAATTCACCATCGCCTCCGCCGCCGGCGAAGACCTGGTGGTCCGCTGCAGGAATTGCGGCTATGCGGCCAACCTGGAGAAAGCAACCTCGGCCGCCACCGCGCCTCTCGCGGCCGACCCTGAAGGCGAATTAGCCCCCGAAGAGTTCCACACGCCCGGCTTCAAAACCATCGCCGAGCTCTCCGGTTTCACTGGCCTGCCCGAGTCCTCCCAAATGAAGAGCCTGGTGATGGTGGCCACCACGGGCGCGGGCGAAAAGCCCGTCCTCATCCCCGTCCTCATCATGGTCCGCGGCGATCATCAACTGAGCGAAACAAAACTCGCGGCGGCGCTGGGCGCCAAGGAAGTCCGCGCTGCTCAGCCGCATGAAATCAAGGAATGGTTTGGCGCCGGCGCCGGCTCGCTGGGTCCGGTCGGCGTTACCAAACTCCGCGTCCTCGCCGACCTCGCCCTCCAGGGCCGCCAGAACATGATTACCGGCGCAAATAAAGACGACTACCATCTGCGGCACGTCACGCCCGATGAGGACTTCAAGCCCGAATGGTTTGATTTGCGCCAGTCCGTTGCCGGCGATGCCTGCATCCAATGCGGCCATCCGCTCGAGACGGTCAAGAGCATCGAAATCGGGCACATCTTCAAACTCGGCTACAAGTACTCCGAATCCATGGGTCTGCGCGTTCTCGATGAGCACGGCAAAGAGGTGACGCCTATCATGGGCTCCTACGGAATCGGCATCGAGCGCATCCTTACCTGCGCCGTCGAACTCTTCAACGACAAGGACGGCATCTGCCTACCGCCATCCATCGCCCCGTTTGCGGCGGTTATCACGCCCGCCAATTACAAGAATCCGCTCCAGCACGAAGCCGCCGACCTGCTCTACAAGGACTGCAAGCACTTGGGTCTGGACGTTTTGCTCGACGATCGCGATGAGCGTCCCGGCGTCAAGTTCAAGGATGCCGACCTGATTGGCGTTCCCTACCGCGTCACTATTGGCAAGAAACTGGCCGAAGGCAAAGTGGAATTCGTGGAGCGCCGCACCCGGAAATCGGAAGACATCCTTCTGCACGATGTCCCGGCGCATCTTCAGAAGGCGCTCGCTGCCGCGCTGGTTTCCTCAACTGCGGCTAAGAGATGACTCAACCAATCTCCTGGCCGGAGATCCGGTCCCAATTCCCGGCCCTTGCGGATCGCACATTTCTGAATTCCGCCACCTATGGCCAGCTTCCGCTTGCCTCTAAGCTGGCAGTGACCGCTCATCTAGACCGGCGCGACCGGCACGCTTGCACCGATTTTCTCTCCTGGTTCGACGATCTGGAGCAACTCCGTGCGGCGATCGGCCGCCTGATCCACTCGTCCGCTGACGACATCGCCTTCATCACCTCCGCTTCGCAAGGTCTCGCCACTGTTCTCGCCGGCATTGACTGGCGCCGTGGCGACGAAATCGTCACGCTGGAACATGAATTTCCCAACCATCTCTACGCATCCATGGGCTTCGGCGAGATTCACGGCGCCGCCTGCCGCTGGGACCGGTTGGAAGAAACCGTGACGGACCGAACGCGTCTGGTGATGCTCAGCACAGTCAACTACGTCACGGGTCTCCGGCCCGATCTCGACTCGCTCATCCCGCGGCTCCGCGCGCGCGGCATCCCTATCTATCTCGATGGCACGCAAAGCCTGGGCGCACTCCAGTTCGATTGCCGGCGCACCCAGCCGGACTTCTTGTCCGTGGACGCCTATAAGTGGATGATCTCCCCCAATGGCGCCGGCTTTCTCTATGTTCACCCCGAAGCCCGCCAATGGCTGCGGCCGAACGTGATCGGCTGGCGCAGCGATTACGATTGGCGGTCGGTAGACAATCTGCACCATGGCGCGGCCCGGTTCTCTGACAAGGCCGAACGTTACGAAGGCGGCATGCTGAACTTTCCGTCTCTCTATGGCATGCAGGCCTCAATCCAGCTCATTGAGAATCTCGGGCCGGCCGTCATCGAAAAGCGTGTTCTCTCGCTGGCCGCCCTCATCCGGACTCGTCTCGCCGAATTAGGCGCGGAGCCGTATGAGGAACAGGCCGCCTGCCTGCCGTCGCAAATCGTTCTGGTCCGCTTCCCAGGCCGGGACGCCTCCGAACTGGCGAAACAGCTTATCGCCCGCGACGTGATCGTCTCCGCACGCAAAGGCGGCCTGCGCGTCTCCGCGCATTTCTACAACAATGAATCCGACGTCGATCGGCTTGGAGCCGAGTTATCGACTCTGCTGGCAAAGTAATTATTTCTCCAATGCCTTCCGCGATTTGCGACACTAAAAGAACGGATGAAACGCAGGCGTATCATCCTCGGCCAAGTTAAAGATGTCGAGGGTGCCTCCTGGGATGTGTGCGATTCACGCGACACCAAACACGGTTTTGATTTACTTTTCGGTCACATTCAGACGCGCTTAGGAAGTTATTTCGGGGGTCCGCCCCGGCTGATCGCAACTCAATCCCTGGTGGACTACTGGATAAAACACCAGACTCACTATGGCGGTTTTATTCTCGATCTGCCCGCTGGGCGAACAACACTCAAACGTCTGCGCAAGCGCCTCGGGTTCAACTACCGTGACGATTTGTCGGACTGGTGGCAGGAGCGTCTGCCGGACCTTCAGACGATGAGCGCGCACGAGTTCGCCGCCAAGCACAGCCTGGACATAAGTATGGTCTTCGCAATGCGCCTTAAACTGCTCGGCAGGTGGGCTCGGCACGAGAACTGGTGGCGCGAACCGGAGGTGCTTCAGATCCTTCTATCCGATCTCACGCTCCGGGAGACCGGTGAGAACCTGGGTATTGGGGTAAGCCACGCCAAACGCCTGAAGGACCGCGCGACGGAGGAATATGAGGCTATCCCGGCGCCGCTACCGTCTGGTGCGTCGTCCTTTGGCACGCCTGGGAATCGGCGCCCTGCGCCCGGTACTGCCGGTATAGGTCTTCCCGCTTGCGGCTCTGCCCGGCATAGTTCAACACACAACCGCCCGGGCATTCCAACTGCTTGCCGTTGGCCAGAATTTTGAAGCGACTGCGGTCGCTCCCTGACGGTCGCGGCTCGGAAGGCGCGGGTGCGTCCGTTCGTCTCGATGATCTTTCACACGTTCTAGGAGGGAGTGACCGGTAGCGCCCGTCTTGGCCTCGCAGATCTCCTGTTGGCCGCGGCTCGTCCGCATACCGATTAACCCGCCCCCTTACTTCCGGTCCGCCTTTAACTGTTCGTCCATCAGCACAACCGAGGCATTTGTCCATCCAAATCCGATCTCATTGGACGTGTACCCAAACTTCAACCCCGCCGCCAGATCGCTCTTGCCCGTCTCGACATCGTACTTCTCTTTGATCGTTCCATGCTCCTTGAAATCGGCCGCAATCATTCCCAGCCATTTACGGCTGATCCGGTCCGCGTCGTCGTGGTAACCGTACCGCCGCAATCCCTCCTCCACGATCACCTGCATGGGCGCCCAGCCAAACGGCGCATCCCACTGGTTGCCGCTTCGGTTCGGGCTCATCTGCAAACCGCCCTTCCGCTCAAAGATCTTCAGGTTCTCCACCAGCCGCTGTGCCTGCTGCTTACTCGCGATGCCCGCCCACATGGGGTAATAGGCGGTGAGGAACTCATAAGTGGATTGCCGCTTATCCACAAAGTTGTAATCGAAATAGAGCCCGGCCGCGCTGTTCCACATCAGACGGTCAATGGTTGCTGCCCGCTTCGCTGCCCGATCCGCCCACTCGTTCGCTCCCCTGTCTTCGAGCATCGTCAGAATTGCCGCCATGTCCATTTCCATGCGGTAGAGCAGGCAATTCAAATCCACGGGGTTGTAGCGAATGATGTCCACGCTGAACGGGCCAAACCGCGCCGATGGGTCAAACCCCGACTCCCGCATGGCCCGGTCGCCATTGTAGAATTCCGGCGTCAGCGTGTTTGTAGCGGCGTCGTAATATCGCCGCACGTCATACTCCTTCACCGTGTGCGTTTTGTAATACTCGATGATCCGGTCATAGTGGGACTTCCCGTCAGCGTCCTTCTCTCCTCGCACTACCTCCGGCGCCGGCGTGGTGGCGCCGCCGTCATAGCGCGAGAGTCCCGTCGACGCGGTGAAATGCGCGCCTTTCGTCCAGTAATCGTAGTATTTCAGTGTTGCCGGAACCGTGGATCGCAGCCACTTCAAATCCCCATTTCGACGATAAACCTCCAGCACCATCTGCGTGAGAAACGGCGGCTGCGATCGCGTCAGATAGTACGTCCGGTTCGCGTTGAGAATCTTCCCGTAATGCTCAATCTCATAGAGGAAGTTGTCCGTCATGTCCTTCGCCAGTCCCATTTCGCCATCGCGAACCAGCCCTAACAGGGTGAAGTAGCTGTCCCACCCATACATCTCGTTGAACCGGCCGCCCGGCACCACATAGGGATACGGCAGATACAGCAGGCCGGCCTCGTGAATGCTTTCGGGATCTTCAGGCAGCGCCTTGACCTCAAGCCGCTCTCGCTCGGCGGGCGTCAGCCTTTCCGCCAACTGTTCCTTGATTTTCGCGGGCTCTTCATCGCGCGCCACATAGACCGTCAAGCGATCCACTTGATCCACCTTGCTATCGGAGGCCGATTTTAAGATCGTCAGGTTCGATCGCTCCAGCGTCCGCCAACTTGTCTTGATATAGGCGCGGACCGCCGTCAGATCGGGCGCATCCGGCGTCTGCCCCCGGCCAGCCAGGCCGCACCACTGAAATGCGGCGAATACCGCGGTCCATCTCTTCAAATGAAGATTCATACTGTTCCTGGATTGGATTGTATGTCTACCCGTTGCACAATGTCACTGAGGGTTCATCGATATGAAAGCGCCGCCTCGCATAATCTTCGCCGCCGCGCTGGTACTGCAGGTTGCAAACCTGCGGGCCGATTGGCAATCGGCCTCTTCCGGTACTTCCGCTGAGGCCGAATCCGCACGCTTTGCGCGGTTGACCGAGGAGCAGAAACAGATCCTCGACCGGACGCGCGAATATGCCGCCGCCTACATCTCCAATCTGCCGAACTTTGTCTGCATCCAGATTACCCAGCAGCTCTTCGCCAAGGGCCACGACGCGAAATTCAAACCCATCGGCGAATATCGCCAGAAGCTCAATTTCGTCAACGGCCTTGAGGCATATGAGCCGATCGAGACCCACACCTTGGGAAAGAGGCTTCGCCCGTCGACTTCGTTCCGCGCTTATTCCCGCGGTGAATTCGGGACTCTCATGCAGCAGGTGCTGGTAGCCGACAAAGCAAGCTTCACCTGGTTGTCATGGGACACGGTCCAAAACACGCGGGCCGCCGTCTTCGCTTATCGCGTCGATCTGGCCCACAGCACCATGCATATTCAGAACGGCCCTGAAGGGGCGATGACTCCTTACCACGGCCTCGTCTTTGCGAATCCAGCCGACGGCGCCGTCCTCCGCATCACCAGCGAAGCCGAGGACATCCCCGTTAGTTTCGATCTTCGGAGTGCGGGTAATGAAGTCAGTTACGGCCCGGTGACCATTGCCGGAAAGAACTATGCGCTCCCCACTCTTTCCATCTTCTCGGGCGTCAGCCGCTCCGGCCTCTTCCGCAATGAGGCCCAATTCATTGAGTACAAGAGATTCGGCGCCGAGTCCGATCTGAAATTCGAGCCTCAATAGCCCGCACCGGAATCCTCATGGCCAGCACCACCCATCCGGCGCCTGAACCCGCTCTGTCGCTCTTTGCGTGCCGCTTCCGCTTCCGGGCTCTCGACCGGATCTATTTTCCTCCAGGCAAAGCGGCAAACACGTTGCGCGGCGCTCTTGGCATGGCGCTCCCGCAGTTTTCGGTGACGGTCGCCGCCTCTGACCGAGCCGCGACCGTCAGGGAGCGACCGGTTGACCTACATCCGCGGTCGCGCCCTGACGGTTGCGGTTCTGAAGAGTTGCGAGCGGTTAGATCAGGCGCCGATTTTTTCAAAGCTTCTGATGGTCGCAGTTCGGTCGCGGCACATGCGCCCAGCGGCTTCGCGGATCCGCCGCGTCCGTTCATTCTGCGCACTCAGGCCCTCGAGGCGGGCGCACCCAGTCACGATGCCGGGTCCATCTTCTCCTTCGATATTCATCTGTTCCTGCCTGATCCTTCCGAGATCCACACGATCGCCGCCGCCTTCGAACGATACTCCAGCCAGGGCATCGGTCCCGCGCAAGGCCGGATGGATCTCGTCTCCATTTCAACTCTCTCCGCGAACCGCACAGAAACCGAGTTTCTTTCGACCGGTTCTGCGGCCCATCCCATCCACCTGTCTCTCACGCCCGGCTCCGCTCCGGTTTCCCGGCTCGTCATCGCCTTCACTACTCCCACCGAGTTGAAGCACGAATCTTCGCTCGCCGCCGTGCCCGAGTTTCAAATCCTCTTCGCCCGGCTTCGCGACCGCATTAGCGCCCTCCACACTTTCTACGGACCCGGACCTCTGGAAGTGGACTTCAAAGCCCTGGCTGAGCGGGCTCGCAACGTCCGCCTTGTGGACTCCGGGCTTGAACATCAGGCCGTTACTCGCCACAGCAGCCGCACCGGTCAGCGCCATCCCATCGGCGGTTTCACCGGCACTGCCGTCTATGAGGGCCCGCTCACTGATTTTGTTCCCTGGCTCCGCGCAGGCTATTGGACCGGCGTCGGCCGCCAAACCGTATGGGGGAAAGGCGTGGTTCAGATTCTGGAGGGCGCTTAAGCGAACATCTTAGCCAAACAGCCGCTCGCGCTTCTTCAACATCGCGGCCTCGTGCTTCAGGAGGCTTTGTTTCAAGGTCATGCCACCGCCGAACCCGGTCAGTTTCCCATCTGACCCAATCACCCGGTGGCACGGCACCACGATGGGTAGGTGATTTCTCCCATTCGCGGCGCCCACCGCCCTGACTGCTTTCGGCTTGCCGATGGCGACCGCCACTTCGCCATAACTCAGCGTCTCTCCGTAAGGAATTCGCTGCAGTTGTTTCCAAACGCTCTTCTGAAAGGCCGTTCCGTCGAATTGAAGCGGCAAATCGAACTCCAGCAGCCTTCCTGAGAAGTACTCCTCCGCCTGCATCACGGCGGCGTCCATCAACCCCGCGCCAGTCCCGCCCGGCCATCGCTCCCATCTCCCAGGATGGCCCAGCATCTTGAGAAATCCATCCCCGGTTATTGGCCGCTCCGATGTATCCATGGCGACACGCCACAGACATCCCTCTCGCTCCGCCAGGAACAACCGCAGGGTCTCTCCGCCGGACAGCCGTCCGCTAACTTGGGTCCAGAACGCCATATCTCCAGTATGTCCGCCCGCCTCCTCCCAGATCGTGTGTTTGTCAGCTTAGATCTGAAGCCTGAGCTTGTTCAGTCGATCGCCGGGCATAAGCGCGGCGCGCCCTGTAGCACTCTTATCGGTGCTTTGGTTCCCCTCATGCCAAGCGAACGCGCTGACCCGTAAATCCATACTGCGAGGGAACGCAAAACCGCCCTCGACGCTGGTCTACAACCTTCCTGCCTATCGTCGGAACGGACGTGCCCCGGCCTCCTCCCTGATTCTCAAGATCGCGGCCATTACGCGTGGGTTGCGCCGTCCTTGCATCACGGCGACAACCCAAAGGGGCTTTTCCGCCGGCGCGTAGGCAATCAGATACTCACGCACCGAAATGAAGCGCAAGGGGCGCCCGGTGAGGTCAGGGCGCTTGTGGCCGATACGGGGGAAAGGGACAAGCGCATCTATAGCGTCAACTATTTCCGCAATCAGCCGGTCGGCAGCTTCGGGATTATCAGCTCCTATGAAGTCCCAAATCTCGTCAAGGTCGCGACGGACTTCCGGGTGGAAGTCATAGGTGATCGTTCGCCGGACTGCGTCCGGCGGGCGGCGGCGCTCTTCTCGCGGAAATGGGCAACAATCTCGTCACGGGAAATGGGTTTCACCCTGCCGCTTTTCAGGTCGTCATAGCGGCTGTTAAGCATTTCGCGGGTGCGCGCCAGCTCGTCGAAATAACCGGCCATGGCGTCCTCAACCAGCTCGTCGGGGCCGCGTCCGGTTTCCGTTACCCAGCGGTCCAGCTCCGCCTGAAGATCGGGATTGGTGAGGTGTAAATCCATGCCCTTCAAGGTACGCGAAAATCGGCATTCAGGCAACACCGGAAACGAAGCGCCGTTAGTAACGAAGAACTGGGTGCTGCGGAAAGCGCGGGCGGCCGCGGCGGCTGAGAAGGGTCAAACGGCTCAAGGCGGGGCAGGCAGGGAGAATCGGGCTGCTTTCATTCGCGTGATACTCTGATCCTTTCTCGTTTACTTCTTGTATGTTCGATCGTAAATTACAGGTGGTGCCACTCGGCGGTTTAGGGGAGTTTGGCATGAACTCCATGGCGCTGCGTTATGGCGACGACATCATCGTCGTCGATGCGGGCATGATGTTCCCTGACTCTGAGCTCCTCGGCGTCGACATCGTAACCCCTGATTTCAGCTATCTTGAGCAGCATCGTGACATGGTCCGCGCGCTGATCCTGACGCACGGGCATGAGGATCACATCGGCGGCGTGCCGTTCCTGCTCGGCGTGATGAACCTGCCGATCTATGGCACCGAATTCACTCTGGCCCTTGTGGAGAGGCGGCTGGAAGAGCATGAGATGCTCGACGACGCCCGGCTCAACATTATCAAGGCGGGCCAGATCATCGAGATCGGGCCGTTCAAGATCGAGTTCATCCGCGTCACCCACTCCATCGTCAGTTCCGTGGCGCTCGCCATCACGACACCGCTTGGCGTCGTCATCCACACCGGCGACTTCAAAGTGGATCCTACGCCCACCGACAACGAGCTGTTTGACCTGCACACCTTCGCCGACTATGGCAAACGCGGTGTTCTGCTGTTGATGAGCGATTCCACCAACGTCGATCGCCCCGGCTATACCGAAAGCGAACGCGCTGTACGGCCGCGCCTCGAGGAGCTCTTCGTTCGGAGTGAGCGCCGTCTGGTCATCAGTTGTTTTTCGAGCTCCATCCATCGGCTGCAGCAGATTCTCGATCTGGCGGAGGAGTACGGACGTAAAGTGGCCTTCCTCGGCCGCAGCATGAACAACGTGACGGAGATCGCCCACAGCATGGGGCTTCTCTCGATCCCCGACTCCATCCTGATGCGTCCGCAGGACATCATGCAGATGCCGCCCGATAAAGTCGCCGTGGTCGCCTCCGGGACTCAGGGCGAACCCATGTCGGCGCTGTCACGCGTTGCGGTAGACAATCACAAGAATCTGACGATTGGGCGAGGCGACACGGTGGTGCTCAGTTCGCGCATCATTCCCGGCAACGAAAAGGCCATCTACCGGATGATGAACCATCTGGCCCGCCGCGGCGCTGAGATCGTTTACGGGTCCATGAGGCCGCCCGTCCACGTGTCCGGCCATGCCAGCGAGGAGGAGCTCAAGCTGATCATGAATCTGGTCCGCCCACGCTACTTCCTGCCCATCCACGGCGAGTACCGTCAGCTTTCGAAGCACGCGCAACTGGCCCAACACCTGCGCTTCGCGGGACTTCAGGAAAGCTTTGTGCTGGAGACAGGCGACACGCTGGAGATAGATAAGATGGGCGCCCGCCGCGGCGAGAAAGTGACCGTAGGCCGGGTCTGCATCGATTCCGGCTCGCTGGACGACGTCGTCGAGGACATGATCATTCGCGACCGCCGCCATCTGTCTGAGGATGGTTTCGTGCTGCCCATCGTCGCGATCAACAAGCACACCGGGAAGAGCGAGGGTCTTCCGGAAATCGTCAGCCGAGGCTTCATGGGCAGCGACGGCGGCGAAGTCTTGCAGGAAGCCCGCGCAGTGGTGGCGCGCACGCTGGAGTCGTCCACGGCAGAGGAGCGCGGCGATTGGGGCGTCATGCAAGAGAAGATCCGCAACGACCTCAAGCGCTATCTGACGAAACAAACCCAGCGCCGACCGCTTATCATGCCCGTGATTCTCGAGGTCTGAGCCTGTGGGGTAGGCGGTTTGGCGGCGGTCGATTGGAAATCGGCCAGCTCACAACTCTTTGAATCCAAAGCACTTGTCATCTTCAGGGCCGGCCGCTACCCCCCCTCAATAACTTAGGCCAACCTTTTTGGATCCATCCGATATACAATCGGAGTCGTTAACCTGATGGAGACAAACCTATGAAAAAGCTGTTTGCTGGTTCTTTACTTCTCACGTCGCTGTTCGCAGTGAGTGCGATGGCTGATGAATGGACGGGCTTTGTTGGCGATTCAAAATGTGCCGCTAAGCATATCGGGGCGAGCGCCAAGGACGAGGCCTGCGCCAAGAATTGCGTCAAGGGCGGAGCGGACCCGGTGTTCCTCACTGGCGACGGTAAGGTTCTCACCTTCGACGCCGACTCCAAAGCGAAGGCAATTGAGCATGCCGGTGAGACCGTTAAGATCAATGGCAGCTTGGCCGGCACCACGGTCACCATTAGCAGCATCGAAGCCACCAAGTAACCACCCGGCCTCGATCTTCAGACATCGTCAACGGCTCATCGGGCATCGGCTCGATGAGCCGTAGTGTTTTCCGGCCGGATTAAACCAGTCTCGCGTGAAACTCGGCCATCTCGTTGAGGTAGTTTCTGTTCTTCCGCTCGGTAATCAAGCAGACCGTGACGGTAAACCTCTCCTGCTCCGCGCCTTCTCCGCATGTGAAGTCCAACACCAGGCGATCGCCGGTGGGCGCCGTTCGTGTCAGGTAGTTTTCGCCGCACACCACAGTCGGCACGCTCAAACCCATTGGCCCCGATTTCTCTTCCAAGAACGTCTTCAAGCCGCCTACCACCATGTTGCCTAGCTCGGCCGCGGCGTCCAGCACATCGTCATCCACTTCCCGGTACTCGCTCATCAGGAAACGTGACGCTAAACGGCAGGCGAAACGCTTGCTGAAGCACAGGCAGCCACTCCCGCTGACCCCTCCCGCCATCCCCACCATTGTCATAATGCCGGCGGATTGTACAGACGTCCGATGATCGCTTCGCACCGCGCCGCATTTAATTTCCAGGTCCAGCATCGTCGCGAAGACCTGCTTGGTGGCTTCCTGCACCCAGTGAATCACCGTCTCATACTGCTTGACGATGTCATTTCCCATTAGTTCGGCACCCATGAGTTCCTTTCAGCGGCAAATGCGACGGCCCTTTAACCCTCTTTTTCTCGGCGGCCACCTTAGAGGACGGATGCCAACTTATCTTTGATCTGTTCCGCCGTGAATGGTTTGCGCACGTAGCCCGCCGCGCCCAGGTTCACCGCCTCCACCACTTTGTTCTGGCTGCCCTCCGTTGTAATCATCACAATGGGAACCATTTTCCAGCTTTCGTTCGCTTTCAACTTGCTCAGCAACTGCAGCCCGTCCATCTTGGGCATGTTAATGTCGGAGAGAATGAGCCCCACCTTCTGGGTCTTCATGAGCTCAAGCGCTTCCACGCCATCCCCGGCTTCATAGACCTCCCCGATCGGAACGTCCGTCTGCCGCAAGACCCGCTGCAGAATCTTGCGAATGGCAGCCGAGTCGTCCACGATCAGAATATTCAGCGGCATGAGCCTTTTCTACTCCTTTGTCACTAACTCGTAGGTACTCATCGGGTGGATTTCAAGAAAGCTTTAAAGCCTCCTTCTTACCCGGTCCCTCATCATCCTTGCCCTAAAGTCGGTGTAGTGCCCGGCCGATACACTCTCATGTCCGATCGTGTTCTCTCCCAGGACGAGATAGACAACGTCTTTCGCAATTTGCGCGACACCGGTCCTGTCGATCCTGCCCTCAACGCCCAGCTCTATGACTTCCGCCGTCCGGATCGCATCGCCAAGGATCAGCTCCGGTCCATTCACTTGTTACATGAGAACTTCGCCCGTTCTCTGGCTTCCAGCCTCTCCGCCTTCCTCCGCTCCTATGTGGGCGCGGACCTGGTCTCGGTGGAGCAACTCTCCTTTGCGGAGTTCACCCGCTGTCTTCCGTCCCCCACCTGCATCGTTGCGCTGGGCCTGCGGCCCTTCGAGGGCGCCGCTATTCTCGAACTCAGCCATTCGCTGGTCTATCCCCTCTTCGAAATGCTGCTCGGCGGCACGGGCAAAGGCTCCACGAAGATGAACCGCGAAATTACCGAGATTGAAAAGAGCATTCTCGATAGCCTGTTCCGCATCATTCTTCAAGATCTGCGCACCGCCTGGCAGGCGGTCACTTTTATCGATTTCGTCGTCGAGAATCATGAGACGGAGCCGGCGCTGCTGCAAATGCTTGCCCCCAATGAAGCTATCGTCGGCGTCAGCATGGAGCTGCGGGTGGGCGATCACAGCGGCTTGATGAACATCGGCATTCCGTCCATCATCATTAAAATGCTGCGCCAGAAATTCGACCAGCAATGGACGGTCCGCAAGACTCACTCTTCCGAAACCGAGCAGCAACGCGTGCTTAAGCTGATCAGGCCATCCGCCGTCTCAATCGACGCGCGGATGAACGGCCCCAAAGTGATGCTTGAACAATTGCTCGCCGTCGAGGAGGGCGACGTCCTGGCGTTCGATTTCTCAACTAAGAACGACATCGACCTGATCTTCAACGGGAGGCACAAGTTCAAGGGAAAGATTGTCCAGTCCGGCTTCAAACGCGCCTTCCAGATCGGCGATTGGTGCCGGCCCAATGAGTGACCCACGCGGACTTCTCTACTTGGCCCAGGCGCGGCGCATGTCTCAACCGAGCCGCATACACAAGCAAACCAGGGAGTCTCAGTCAGGCTCTTTCGCTATTCTCGCGTCCCCTCGCCATAAACCACACGGCGCCGAGTATTCCAAAAGCGAAGGCGGTCATGAAATTCACTTCGGGCGAGGCTTTCCATAGAAAAGAACCGGCGAACGCGGATGTACAAACGATGGTGTCGCGGCAGAGGTAGTAGGCGCCGAACGCTGCCGCCTTCCGGTTCTCCGGCGCCAGATGCATGATCAGTGTCTTCCGGGTCGGTTCTCCGAACTCCTTGAGGCCTCGGACGATGAACGCGACAATCAGCGCCGGAAAGGATCGGCAGAAGTAAAGCACCAGGGGAAAACACGCGAAATTGACGAACGTTATCGCGACAAACGGTTTCTTGCCGGCCTTGTCCGCAAACCTCGCCACGGGAATGTAGCAGAGCACCGCCGTTAACATCTCGATACCGGTCAGGGCGCCGAATTGAGTCGCTGTGATTCGGGCCGTGTTCAAACCCGGGACGCCCCCCATGCACCAGAGGACAACATAAGCGTAAGGGATTTGCTCGCAGAAACGGATCAGGATGTCGGAAAGAAGAAGATTTCGAAGGGCCGGAGTGAATTCTCTGACCAGCCGTAGGGGATTCTTATCGGGCATTTCCGCGGTTGACGGTTTCCCGTCATCCTCGATCAGAATCTGCTGCGCGACGAGCGCAACACAGGCCAACAGGATCGCCGCGCCAAAAGCCAAACGCACGCCTTCGATCGGTCCCCAACGATCGATAAAAATACCGCCAACGATCGGGCCGAGG
This sequence comes from Acidobacteriaceae bacterium, assembly GCA_903970405.1. Lineage (GTDB taxonomy): Bacteria > Acidobacteriota > Terriglobia > Bryobacterales > Bryobacteraceae > CAJCIT01. The sequence continues at coordinate 23,314 of CAJCIT010000152.1, forward strand.
GCCATGGGGAAGCGCCGCACCAGTGAATGCATGGTGACGCCCATGACGTGTTTTTGCTTGGGCAACACTCTTGAAACCAGCCCCATGGTGCCGGGAAGGGAGATTGCGGACCACGAAAGAAAGAGAAACGAGCCTGCTACAACCGCTTGCCACTTCGGAATCGCCACTACCAGCGCATACCCGGCTATGGCCATCAGATTGAACACCGCCAGCGAGCGCTTTGTACCGATCCGTTCCGCCAGCCAGCCGCCCGGAAACGAATACAGAGCCGAGACCAGGTTGTTGATGGCGTTGAGAAAGCCCGGCCACAGTATTCCGCTGCCTAGCGCCACAAGATAGATGGGCAGAAAGCGCTCAGACATTCTTTCGCCCATCCCCACCAGCACCAGCATGCAGAGCATACCCACGATGCTGCGACGCAGAGCCAAGGCGTCCACGAGCTTCCGTAAATGAGGCGCGATCTGAATCTGCTTTTCTTGTGCTTGGGGGCTCATGCGGGCGCGAACTGGTATGTTAATACATTCAGGACGTATGAGGCCTCTTTGCTCGATAGCCCCAGCCTTTGCCATGGTTTGCGCGTTCCTCGCTGGGTGTGCAAGACCTCCAGCCGCGGAACCGAAGACACTGGTCATTTTTCATCATGGCTCGCCGGCTCCGGCCATCGAAGCGGCCGAGAAGGTATTCAAGACAAAGTATCCGGGCACTAATGTACTGCGCGAAAAGGACGACGCCCTCGCTAACATGCGGAAGGTGACCGATCTCGGAAAACGCGCGGATATCGTCTACACCGACGACTACTCCATCATTCCGCCCGTCATGTTTCCCAAATACGCCGACTTCTGGATTCGCTACGCCCACGATGAAATGACAATAGCTTACGCGGCCAATTCGAAGTATGCGAACCAAATCAACGGCGCCAACTGGTACAAAATCCTCCAGCGGCCGGACGTTAAATGGGGAATAGCCGATCCCAACGCGGGCCCGGACGGCTATTTCTCGCTCGGGCAGATCATGCTGTCGAACGCCCACTACAAAGACAGCAGCATTTTCAGGAATCTGATCGAATCGAATACCGCCATCACCGCCTCCGAATCCGGAGGACACTATACGGTCAACTGTCCGGAGAATCTGAATCCCAAGTCTTCCAAGGTCATCATCCGCCCTGATCCCGAAACTCTTTATCCGATGATTCTTGCCGGAGAGATTGACTACGCGTTCGGATACATGGGCTCGGTGATTGGGGAAGGTCCCGCGGGCATCAAGACCGTTGCGCTTCCGGCGCAGGTGAACCTATCGGATCTGTCGCTGGTCTCAAGCGTCTACAACCGCGTGAGCATCAACCTGTTCAGCGACAAGCCGGATCGAAAAATTGCGATAACGCTGGGCGCCAAGGCAAACGGCCTGACCATCCCGCTGAATGCGCCCAACCAGCAAGCCGCTGCCGATTTCCTCGAGATATTTCTCGGCCCGGTAGGGCAGGGCGCCCTGAAACAAGTCCATATCACACCCTTGATTCCTGCCGAAACGAACGACCTTTCAAAGGCGCCCGCAAGTTTGCGGCCGCTTCTCAAGCAAGGGCAGTGAACGGGGCGCGGCAGAAGCAATCGGCGCCGCGTGAGCGGCACCAGCGTTTGGACGGCCGCCCCTTTTCCCCGTATTCGTGGCTGCTGGTTTTCATTCCTTTTTTCGCGGTTTTTCTGTGTCTGAACCTTTACTGGCTTGCGGGCGCCGTCCTGGCGACGGCTGCCGTTTGGGCGACGTGGCGCCGCAGGTCTACGACGCGGGGGACGGCTCCCTTGGCCGTTTTCTCGGTAGCCGGCGGCCTACTGATCTTTTTCATCGTTCTGCCGATCGTCAATCTGTTGTTCACGACGGAACCCTCGCGAATCGTTAGGACAGCGCTTGACCCCGCCGTCCGTAGCGCAATCTTCATCACATTGAGCGCCGCTTGCATCGCCACGGTCATATCGCTCTTGTTCGGCGTTCCCCTTGGGTACCTGCTCGCCCGCGAGCGGTTTGCCGGTAAAGCCGTGGTGGAAGGCATCGTCGATATGCCGGTGGTGATTCCGCACACCATTGCCGGAATTGCGCTGCTTTTTGTCTTCGGGCGCGCGGGTATTCTTGGCGCTCCGCTGAAGGCCCGTCTCGACATTCAACTGAGCGACAGTTACTGGGGAATCGTGCTCGCCATGCTGTTCGTTGGGCTGCCGTTTGTGGTGAACCACTGCCGCGACGGGTTTCTGAAGGTGGACCCGAGAATGGAGTACGTCGCCCGCAGCCTTGGCGCCACCAGGCTCGGCGCGTTCTTTCGCGTCACCATTCCGCTGACTTGGCGCGCGCTGCTCTCCGGCGCCATCCTGACCTGGGCGCGAGCGATCAGTGAATTCGGTTCAGTCGCGATTATCGCTTACTACCCGAAAACCATCAATACCCTTTTGTTCGAGTGGTACAACTTTTTCGGCTATACGTACACCAAGCCTCTGGCCACGCTGCTGCTCCTGATCGCCCTCGCGATCTTTATCGGACTTAGAGCGATTGCCGCTCCGAAGCGAGTGGAGCATTGATCCAACTTGACAAAGTCACCCGCGTTTGGCACGAATTCGCCATTCGCGACGTTACCCTCCAGGTGAATGAGGGTGAGTATCTGGTCATCGTGGGACCAACCGGGGCGGGGAAGACGCTTCTTCTGGAGCTTCTTCTGGGAATCCACCACCCCGACACCGGGCGCATCCTCATCGATGGCGCCGATGTTACGGGATTACCGCCGGAGAAACGCGGTATCGGAATGGTTTATCAGGATTACTTACTGTTCCCCCATCTTGACGTGAGCCGCAATCTCGCCTTTGGCCTGCGCTACCGGCGGTGCAGCGGAGAAGACGCCCGGCGGCGGGTGCGGGAAGTTGCCGAGTTACTGGGAATTTCCAGCCTGTTACACCGGTATCCTTACACGCTGAGCGGCGGCGAGAAACAGCGCGTCGCCATCGGACGGGCACTGGTGACTGAGCCGCGCATACTACTTCTGGATGAGCCATTGAGCGCGCTCGACCGCGGCACTGCCTCCCGGCTGAGAAACGAATTGAAATTACTGCACGCCGCAAAGAAGCTGACTGTGGTGCACGTGACGCATGACCTCTCCGAAGCCCGTCAGATGGGCGGACCCATCGCGCTAGTTAAAGACGGACGCCTGGATGCATTTGGCCCCGCGGACGATTTGCTTCGCCGCCCCCCCACCGTATTCGCCGCGAATTTTTTCGGCGCCGTCAATCTCTACAAAGCTGAGGTCCAGAAGACGGAGGGAGGGATGCGCGTCGCCGCGGGACCGGTGGCGGCCGAATGCGGGTTCATGGAAGGCGCGCCCTATCTGATGGTTCATCCGGATGAAGTCGTTGTGCTTCCTCCTTCGACGGGAGGGGCCAATCGCTTACGGGGCGAAGTAACCGCCCTGACCGACGAGGGTAATTACGTGGCGGTCCAACTCCGCGTGGCGGGACTGCCGGCCCCGCTGACAGCCTATGTCAGCCGCCATTTTGTCCGATCTCAAATGCTGGCACTAGGTAGCGACGTCACGGCAGACGTCGAAAGAGCCATCCATATCCTGAGAGAATGAGCCCTTACTCCGGTTGAGGCGCCGGCTCGCTATCGAGTAACCCCGACACGTCAGACCCGGGGTGGCGCAATTGTTCTTCCGCGTCGGTCCAATCTTTCTCCGGCGAGCCAAACGGGCAACCGCGCGCCTGCCAAAGCGCGTACGCAAGCTGTTCGATGGCCTCGTGTAGGGGCGCGCCGGTGGCCTGGTCTTGGGGGTAATCCGGCGCGGGGGGTAGAAGCGGTTCGGGCGCCTCGTCTAAGCGAGGGTCGTCCGGTTGCGATTGGGCGGGTGCACTCATAGTTATTTCTCCTTTGTAAGGAATCCGGATCAGCCGTTTGCAATTCCAGGCGGCCAAAATCTATCTGCGTTGCTGGAATTATAGCGGGATTCGACGTCGCTTTGATGCCGCGCTGGTGACCCAGGCTTCAGCGGGCGTACTCCTTTGGGCAGTCTCTAGCGTAACCGCTGCGCCGGGAGGCAAACAGGGCCGCGTTGTGCCCGCCTGAAACGGCACGCCAGTGCGAAACGTAGAATAGGGTATGGTTCTGGTTCGTTTGGCGTTAGTCGCGGCGGTGGGCCTTCCGGTTTTTTGCGGCCAGGACGCGGCGCCGGCCGAGAAGAAACAGCCCGAAGCCGCGCCCGGAACGCTGCACTCGGTTACCGTGGAAGGCAACCGGATCTATTCAACCGGCGCCATCGTCAAGGTGCTGGGCCTGAAGATAGGGCAACCGGTGAACGCGGCCGATTTCAAGGCGGCTAATCAACGCCTGACCGACACCGAGTTATTCACCAACATCAGTTACCAGTTCAGCTTTAAGACTTTCAAGACCAAGCCGGGGGCGCCCGTTTCTCCTCCGGATTACGATCTGGTCTTCACGGTAAGCGAGTACGACCAGGTTTTCCCCATGCGATTCGAGGAGTTGGGCCTTCCCGACGAGGCAGTCCGGCAGTATTTGCGTGAACACGTGCCGCTCTACAACGACCGCATCCCGGGAACGCAAGGCATCCTGAAGCGGTACCGCCAGGCGGTTCAGGAGGTAGTGTCGCAGAAAAACCCAAATTTGAAAATTCGCGCCCGCGTGACGAATGAGGACCCGAAGCAACTGACGGTGTTGTTCCGGCCCGATTTCCCGGCGCCGGTGATTTCGCGTGTCGTTGTCACTGGCAGCGAAGCCATTCCGCCGCAAGCCATTGCCAAGGCCATTAATGAGATTGCGGTGGGCCAGCCCTACACCGATGTCCGTTTGAACGAAATCCTGAACACGCAAGTAAAGCGGCTGTATGAGCTGCAGGGCTACGTCAATGTGTCGTTCCCGAAGATTGAGGCTACAGAGGACAAAACGGTGAAGGGGCTGGTGGTCACCGTCACCGTTCACGAAGGGCCGAAGTATAAATTTGGACCGATGAGATTCCGCGGCGGAGACTTGGCCGAGGACGACGTGAAGGCGATGTTGAAGTTCAAACCGGGCGATCCGTTCAACGTCCAGCAGGTGGAGGACCTGCGGGGAGTGCTGATCGGCGCTCTCAAGAGAAAAGGTCACCTGGATGCCAATGTGGAGATTTCGCGTCAGGTTGACGATCAGAAGCGCACCGTGAACATTTTGTACTCGCTGGAGCCCGGCCCGCAGTACACGTTTGCGGTTCTGGAGATTTACGGTCTTGACCTTGAGGGTGAGCCGGTGATCCGCAAGATGTGGGCGGAACAGCCGGGCAAGCCGTTTAATCCCGAGTACCCGGCGTTCTTCCTGAAAAAGGTGGAGCAGGCGCAGTTATTCGACAACCTAGGCACGACGCGTTCGGATTTCCTCATCAACGAGACTACCCACGGCGTCACGGTGAGTCTCTACTTCCGGGGTACTTCGCCTGAACAGAGAAGAAAGCAGGAACGGCAGGAGCGCGACCGGCAGTCCGGCCAAGGGCAGCCACTGTAACCCCACACCCTTGTTGATATACTCCCGTTCGAGATTGTCTTTGAGGGGGGAGTCCCGGTGTTGTCAAGGCTTTTTTTGAGTGTGTCCGTTCGGGCGATGGCTCTCATTGGGCCAACGCTGCTCCTGACGTTTCCGGCGTTTCCCCAGCAAGCGACGACAAGCGCTCACGCTCAGGAGACTGTCAAAAAGAGCACGGAGGCTGCGGCGGCGAAGACTCCGAAGGCCGCAACGGCGGGCCCCAATCTCACCATCGATGCCGGGTCTGGGCAGCACACCATCAGCCCTTATATCTACGGCATTAATTACAACCAGAATCTGTTGCCGTACATTCTGCCTACCGTTGTCCGATGGGGCGGCGATGCGACGTCACAATACAACCCGACGGGGCTGTTCGCCAATTCAGGTTCAGACTATTACTTCGCGAACGGCGTCCAAACCCCCTCGTTTGAGCAGTTCTTCGAAACCAACAAAGCCGCCGGCGCCCTCACCATCGGCACAATTCCCGTCAACGGTTATGTGGCCAAGGACGGCACTTCGTGCGGCTTCAGCGTCAAGAAGTACGGACCGCAGCGCTGCACAGATCCTGGCAACTCGGATTGTGGAGATGGCATAGTAGCGGTGGCGCAAGCCGGCGCAAGCGCCCAAACCTACAGCTGCGTGGGCGGCGGCACGGCATCGATTCCCGCGGGACAAGCGTGGGTTCCCATCACACAGGTGAAGACCACCGACCCCACCGATGCCGATGTAGCGTCCACGCCCAGCACCATGCAGAGTTGGGTGAGTTCCGTTGTGTCGAAGTATGGTGATGCAGCCTCGGGCGGCGTCGCCATCTGGCAGATGGATAACGAGCCGGTGTGGTGGGAATCGGTGCATCAGAATATTCACCCCACCGCGCAAGATTACGACGAAACCTGGCAAAAAGGCATGAGCTACGCGCAGGCGGTGAAGGCGGCCGATCCCACGGCCAGCGTCGCCGGTCCCATTACGTCGGTCTGGTATGACCTGTTCTTCTCGAGGAAGGATCTAAACTCCGGTTGGGCAACCGGCCCGGATTACGTGTATTGGGGCAACCCCATCGACCGGCAGGCGCACGGCAACGAGGATTTCGTGGCCTGGTATCTCCAGCAGTTCGCCAACTACGAACAGCAGAACGGGCAGCGGCTGCTGGATTACTTTGACGTACACGGGTACATGCCGGGAACGGGCAGCGACGCTACCGACCCAGCTTCGGTGGCGGCCCGCATGGCGTCCACGCGGGTCTTCTGGGATCCGAATTACGTGGTGGCGAACAGCTCCGGAGTTCTGTTTGCAAGTGGCGGCCCCACTGGTTCCGCCACCACAGGGAATTGGGTGTCAAATGGCACCACCTTTGCGCTTGTCGACTCCACCTCCGGCCTGGTGCTGGCCACCACCACCGTTGCGCTGAGCAACGGCAGTCCGGCCATCGTTCCCAGTTCGATTTCCTTCAGCAGCGGCGCAAGCATTACCTCCAGCCCCAGTACGATTCAGGTTGGCTCCGGCGTTTCCACAGGCCAAACCACGCTCACCTGGAGCGCTCCCAGCTCAACGGGCGTCCAGATCTATATTGGCAGCGGCAATTACCTGGATAACCAGTGCATCTGTCTCATTCCGCGCATGAAGAATTGGGTCAATGCGAATTATCCGGGCACGAAGCTGACCATCTCCGAGTACATTTTGGGAGCGGAGACCACCTCGGAGCCGAGCGGCGCCATCGCAGAGGCGGACCTGCTGGGAATCTTCGGCCGTGAGGGCTTGGACGTGGCCACGATGTGGCCGGAACGTTACCCGAACCTGTTGCCAACCGATCCGGTGACCTACGCCTTCCGGCTCTACCGCAATTACGACGGAGCCGGCGGGCAGTTCGGCGCCAATGGCGTCTCGGCCGTCAGCGGCGATCAGACTCAATTATCCAGCTACGCCGCGTTGCGCTCCGATGGGGCGCTCACGGTGATGATCGTGAACAAAACGCCGAACAATTTGAGCAGCAACGTATCGCTCGCCAACTTTGTCCCTGCCTCTACCGCGAAAGTTTATCAATATAGTGGCGCGAATCTAACAGCCATCCAGACTTTGGCGGATCAGGCGGTGACGGCCAGCGGCTTCTCGGCGACTTTCCCGGCTTACTCGGCCACGCTGGTGGTGATGCAGGCGCCTGGCCCGGCGACAATCAGCGCCAGCCCGAATCCCATTCAGGTACCGCTCGGAATCACGGTGGGCCAAACAACTCTCACCTGGGATGCGCCCTCATCCACCACCGTTGACGTCTATGTGGGTGGAGTCGGCGGTACGCTCTTCACCAGCGGAGGCCCCACCGGATCGGCCCAGACGGGCGACTGGGTTTCGAATGGCGATGTGTTCACGCTAGTGGATGGAACCACCCATCAGGCGATAGCCACCACCACCGTGTCGGTGGTCCAAACCGCGCCAACAGCGACATTCACGGCGAGTCCCAATCCGATTCCCGTTCCTCCAGGCGCCACCACCGGGCAGACCACCTTGACCTGGAATGCGCCGGATTCAACCACCGTCGATATTTATGTGGGCGGCACGAACGGTTCGCTGTTCGCAAGCGGGGGCCCCACCGGATCGGCCCAGACCGGCGGCTGGGTTTCAAATGGCATGGTGTTCACGCTGGTGGATGGAACCAGCCACCAAGTTCTGGCCACCGCCACCGTTTCCCTGGTCACTGTTACGCCGACGGCCTCGTTCACAGCGAGTCCCAATCCGATTTCCGTGCCGCCAGGGATTACCACGGGGCAAACCACACTCAGTTGGAATGCGCCGGCATCGACGACGGTCAACGTGTATGTGGGCAGCCAGAGCGGTCCGCTGTTCACCAGCGGCGGGCCTAAGGGATCGGCCACCACCGGCGACTGGGTTTCGAATGGCATGGTGTTCGTACTGGTTGACGGAACCACTCAGGAGTTGTTGGCCACGGCCACGGTTTCGCTGGTAACCGTCACGCCGACGGCGTCGTTCTCTGCGAGTCCGAATCCGATTCTGGTGGCGCCGGGCGCGACGCTCGGGCAGACCACGTTGACTTGGAATGCGCCGGGATCGACCGCCGTGGAAATCCATCTTGGCAGCGCCACCGGGACGCTTTTTGCCAGTTTGGGACCAACCGGATCGGCGCAGACCGGCGGCTGGGTTTCGAATGGCATGGTGTTCGTACTGGTTGACGGAACCACTCACCAGGCGCTGGCGACAACCGCCGTTTCGGTGATCCAGGCCACACAGGTGACTCTGCTCGCCGATCCGAACCCCATTCCGCTGGCGGCGGGCGCGGCCAGCGGCCAGACCACGTTAGTCTGGAATGCGCCCGGATCGAGCCTGGTGGAGATTCATGTGGGCAGCGCCACCGGACCTTTGTTTACGACACAGGGCCCCAGCGGGACGGCCGTCACCGGCGACTGGGTTTCAAACGGGATGCAGTTCGTGCTGCTGGACGCCAATACTCGGGTGACGCTGGCTACGACTACCGTCTACACCACATCGGCAGGAACGTGAGAACCACCGGCCGGTAGGCGATTTTCAGGCGTTTTCGCATGATATCGTGAACAGTAGTGTCGTCCCTTCTTAATTTTCACCTCGAGCGCTATGAGGGACCGCTCGACCTGCTGCTGGATCTGATCAGGAAACATCAGATCGATATCTACGACATCCCGATCGCGCAGATCACGGCGCAGTACCTGGCCTACATGCAGAAGGCTACGGAATTGGACATTGACCTGTCGTCCGAGTTCGTGTTCACCGCGGCCACGCTCATTCATATCAAGAGTAAAATGCTGCTGCCCAGAGATCCGGAACTGGAGAAAATCTCGCCGGAGGAAGACCCGCGGATGGAGCTTGTTGAGCGGCTCATCCAGCATGAGCGCTTCAAGAACGCCGCCGAGATGCTTCAGCAGAAGCGAATCGTTGAAGACGCGATGTGGTCGAATCCGCGAATCAGCGAGTTTCTGGCCGAAGACGAAGGCCCTGCTCTGCAGGTCTCCATTTTTGACTTAGTCAGGACTTTCCAAGGCGTATTGGAGCGGTTGAAAGACCGGCCCGTCCACGAGATTGGCAATGAGGATGTCAGTGTGCCGGACATGGTCCGCTACCTCCGCGACCGGTTGGAACGTCTGACGAAGACGCAGACACTTTCATTGACGAAGTTGTTCGATCAGCAGCGGAGCCGCCGTGCAATGATTTGTCTGTTCCTCGCCATTTTGGAACTGGTGAAACGGCAGGCGGTGGAACTGACGCAAGGGGAGTCCTTCGGCGACATTTCCGCCCGCCGCCATGAAGCTTACCACCAGGCTTTCCAAAGCCCGGAAGACCTGGCTTCCGTCGACCAGGATTACCAGTAAAGAGCAATGGAAGAATTGGAAAACAGACGCGGCGCGGAGACGCCCGCCGAGACCCCTCGCGAGAGCAATGCGTCAGCGAAGCCTGACGCGGCTGTCGAATCCGTCGACGCGGTTCAAACGGCTCTGTTCGAGCAGGAAACGCTTGAAGAAGGCGACGTGATGGTTGCCGAAGCGACTCAGTCGTCTCCCGCCGACGATCCGCACGAACGGATTAAGGCAGTGATTGAAGCCGCCATCTACATTACCGAAGAGCCGCTGACCCTGGAACAAATTGCCGCCGCGATTCGGCAACCCATCGAAACGGTACAGGAAATCCTCGCCAAGCTGACGGCTGAGTATGCCGCGCCCTCGCGGGGCCTGACCATTCGGGAGCTGGCGGGCGGCTACAAGATGTCGACCAAGGCCGAGCATCACGAGGACATAAGGCAGTTCGTCCGAAATTTGCAGCCGCCGTTTAAGCTCTCGCTTCCAGCGCTGGAAACGCTGGCGGTGATCGCCTACAAGCAGCCCATCACCGGTCCCGAGATCATGGAGATTCGCGGCGTGCAGGGCGCGGGTGTGTTGAAGACGTTGCTGGACCGCAGGCTGATCGCCACGGCCGGCCGCAAGAACGTCGTCGGTAAACCGATGCTGTACAAGACCACCAAAGAGTTTCTTGTGCACTTCGGGCTCAGTTCGCTGGCTGAACTGCCGAGCCTAAAGGAGTTCGAGGAGTGGGGGCGGCTGGCGATGAACGATGGCGAAACGCCCAGTGAGCCGGTGCAGAATCCCGGCACAACGGGCTTCGGCGACCGGGCGGCGGTCGATGCCGTGCTGCCGCCGAATCTCGAAGAAGCGATCGGCGAGGAAGCAGGCGAGCAAGCCGAGAAGGACGACGCCGGTCCGGTCTGTGAGATTGCCGAATTCGCCGCCGGTGAGCCCGTTCACGAACAAGGCGCTCTTGAAGAGGAGCAGGCGCCGCAACCCGCTGTTAAAGAAGAGGCCGCGCCGGAGAGAATCACACCGGGGGAAATCAAGGAAGACAGCGGCGGAAAAGAAGAAGGGGCCGCCCGGGAAGTGTCGCAAACAGATGGCTGAGGAGCGGCTCCAGAAAATAATCGCCGCGGCGGGCATTGCCAGCCGCCGTAAAGCCGAGGAGTTGATTGTGACGGGGCACGTCTCCGTCAACGGCAGAACCATTACCGAACTCGGGTCGAAAGCCGACGTCGAAGCCGACGACATTAAAGTGGACGGCCACCGGCTCAGCGCCCCGAAGAGCTTTCTCTACATCGCGCTGAACAAGCCGCGAAACGTTGTGACCACTGTTCACGATCCGCAGGGGCGCGAAACGGTGATGCAATTTTTCAAGGGGTTTCGCGAGCGGATCTACCCCGTTGGGCGGCTGGATTATGCCAGTGAAGGCTTACTTCTTCTGACCAACGACGGCGAATTCGCCGCCAAGCTGATGGCGCCATCAAGTCATATCACGAAGACCTACCTGGTCAAGGCGAACGGGATCCTGACCACCGATCAGGAAGAACAATTCCGGCGCGGCATTCCCGTACATGGCCGCCGGACGGCCCCCGCGGGCCTCAAGCTGATCAAGAAGAACGTGAATCCCTGGTACGAAGTGCGATTGGTGGAAGGCCGCCAGAACCAGATCCGCATCATGTTCAAGCATTTTGGACGGCTGGTGGAGAAGTTGAAGCGGGTGAAGATCGGCTTCCTGGAACTCGGCACTCTCAAGCCCGGCGCCTACCGCACGTTGACGCGTAGCGAAGTGGAACGATTCCAGAAGCTGCTGAGTGCGGCCGGCGCTAGCGATGCCAGCGGCGAATCCCAAGGTCCGGATCGCGCGCCACAGGCAACGGATTCGCGCACATTGAGAACTCCCGCGTTTCGGCCGCAAGCCGCGCCGCCCCAGGCTTCCGGACCGAAAGCCTCGGAACCAAAGCCATTCGACCCCCGGAAAGCCCGGAACGTAGCGCGGCCTCCGCAGCCGTTCGCCCAACAGACGCCACCTGGCGCCCGCAACCCTTCCGAGCCGCGACCGTCAGCGGGCGACCGCAGGCCAGCCGGACCAGACTCACGGAAACCCTTCACGGCATCCAAGCCCCCGGCCGCGCGAAAGTGGGCAGGTCCGCCGAGGTCCGATGGAGCGAAATCGGGCGCCCGAAAGCCCTTTGTGCCCCGAAACGCCGCTGAGTCTCGCGCCCGCACCCCTTCCGAGCCGCGACCGTCAGGGAGCGACCGCGGGCCAACCGGACCAGACTCACGGAGACCTTTCGCGCCATCCAAGCCAACAGCCGCGCGAAAGTGGGCAGGTCCGCCAAGATCGGATGGATCAGGGAAGCCGTCCGGACCATCTCAAAAACCAGCAGGCTCGGGTCAGAGAAAGTGGGCCGGCCCGCGAAAGCCTCCCACGGCTGGAAATCGGCCCGCCGGGAAGGGGCCTGCCCCCAGAAGGCCCGGGCAACGAAACCGGCCTGGTTCGGGAGACTGACGAGGGGTTAGCGATGGTGGACGAAAAGATCAAAGAGCTGCTGGCTACCGCGAAAACGATCGCCGTAGTCGGCCTCTCCAGCAATCCGGAGCGTTCGAGCCACGGCGTTGCGAAGTATCTCCAACGCCACGGCTACAAGATCATTCCCGTCAACCCCAATGAGACTGAGGTGCTTGGCGAGAAGAGCTACGCTTCGCTTCGCGACATTCCGGAGAAGGTGGACATTGTGGACGTTTTCCGGGCAGCGAGCGCTGTGCCCGCGATTGCGGACGATGCCATTGCCATCGGCGCGACAGCTCTCTGGCTGCAGCTGGGCATCGTCCATGAGGAAGCGGCCGCCAAGGCTCGTAGCGCCGGACTCCAAGTGATTCAAGATCAGTGTATAGCCGTGGATCACCGCCTGTCGATCGGTTCGTAACGCATCAGCGACGCCTCCGCCCGCGCCATCCTCCCGCGATTCCGGCCCTTCGTCCGATGGTTCGGACGCTTCGTCCGCAAACCGCATCCCACCACCCAATTTGGCCGTAACCTCGAACTCAGGAGAGACGCCCATGAGTTCCCAACAAAGACGGCTTCTGATTTTCGCCGCCGTACTGTCGTTCGCAGGGGGAGTGCTGACCGCGCTGAAAGGCCAGGAGGCGCCCGTTCGCTTCGACGTTCAGGTGCGGGACAAGTTCTTCAGCGGTTATGCCGGTAACCGCGAAGCCCTGGACCGCGGCATGAAGATCTGTGAGGAGGCGCTGGCCAAAGACCCAAAGCATCCAGAGGCGCTGGTGTGGCATGGCAGCGGCCTGCTCTACTTGAGCGGGGAAGCGTTCCGCGGCGGCGACGGACAACGTGGCATGGAGCTCTACACCCGCGCAATCGACGAGATGGACCGGGCGGTGGAGCTGGCGCCCGATCGTATTGGGGTACGAGTCCCGCGCGGCGCCACGCTGATGGTTTCCACCCTCTACATGCACGACAATCCCCAAGTGCATGATCTGCTTGAAAAGGCCATCGCCGATTATGAGTATGTCTACAACCTTCAGAAAGACCATTGGGCGGAAGTCGGATCGCACTCCAAGGGTCAGCTATTGTTGGGATTGGGAAGCGGCTACAGCCGGTTGGGACAGGAGGAGAAAGCGAAGGCGGCATTTGAGCGCCTAGCCGTCGATTTGAAGGGCACTGAATTTGAATCCGTGGCGCAGACCTGGCTGCAGACAAAGACATTGACGCCCCAACAGCAAACTTGTTATGGCTGTCATGTCAGCAAGTAGGTAGGGAGCGAGTAAGTAGGTAAGAAAGGCAGTAAGTAGACAATAAATGATACGCGCATCTAAGTCTAAGCTGCGGTGTTTCGTCGACTGGACGCTGAGAGTCATATTGGGCGGCATGTTGGCTGCCCTCGCTGTCCCGCTGCTGAACTGGGTGTTCAACTCCGCCATTCCCTTCAATCGTCTCTGGACGCAGTATCTGTATTCGCTGGTATATTCCGTGTCAATCGGAGGAATCTTCTCCGTTTTTATGGAGTTCCTGTGGGTCCGCACGCTGAAGTTCCCCGCCTTTTCGAGATGGGGCAGCCGCGTGGCGGGTACGATTATGGGCACCCTTCTCGGCTGCCTGCTGGCTGGACTTGTTCTCCTGTTCCTCGCACGCGATTACCATTTCTGGCCTGAGCTGGTTGTGTCGTTTCGCATCGCACTGATTCTTTCCTTCGCGTCCGTATCGTTCATCGCACTGTGGGAAACTCACAAAGCTCAAATGCAGGCATCGGCGATAGAGCTGAAGAAGAGAGAATTGGAACGGGAGCGGGCCGTGAACCTGGCTACGGAAGCGCGTCTGGCGTCGCTTGAGTCGCGCATTCATCCGCACTTCCTATTTAATGCCATCAACACCGTTGGCTCGCTGATTCCCGATGATCCGGTTCGCGCCGAAAGACTGTTGAACCAGATGGCCGCGCTTCTCCGCTTCTCGCTCGATTCAACACGCCGCGGCTTGGTGGAGTTGCGCCAGGAGTTGAAGGTAGTCCGGGATTACCTGGATATCGAGCAAGCTCGCTTCGCGGGCCGGCTCCGCTATTCCGTTTCGATTCCCGATGAACTGCTTTCCGCCCTGGTTCCCCCGCTTTCGGTTCAGACGCTGGTCGAAAACAGCATTAAATTTGCCGTCGCGCCCAGCCGGCGGGGCGCTTCGCTCGAAATTTCGGCCATGACCTTGGGATCGGAGGTGACGGTCTCAGTCAGCGACGATGGGCCGGGCTTCACGGCCTCCTCATTGATAGCGGGACACGGCCTGGACAACCTGAGTGAGCGTCTGGCGATGCTCTTCAGAGACGATGCGCGGCTCGATATCGATTCCGCGGAAGGGCGAACGGTGGTGTCTTTTAGTGTGCCCATGAATTTCACCGCCACTCCGCGGCCAGCGCCCGAACCTTCATCGTTCCTGGGCCGGAAGGCAGGATGATTCGCGCCTTCCTGGTTGACGATGAGCCGCTGGCGCTGAAGCGTCTGGACCGGCTGCTGGAACAAACCAAACGGGTTCAAGTGGTGGGCCAAGCCACTGATCCGGGCGATGCGCTGGAGCAGATGCGATCGGCGCCGTTCGATGTTCTGTTCACGGATATCGAGATGCCCGGCTTTTCCGGCTTTGAGATGCTGAGCCGGATGGAAAGCCCGCCGCTGGTTATCTTCACGACCGCTTACTCCGAGCATGCGCTACGGGCCTTCGAGGTGAACTCCATCGATTACCTGTTGAAGCCGGTGGATGAGAAGCACCTGGAACGGTCTCTCAACAAGCTTGACCGGATTCGTTCCGGCGCCGAGTCGCGGCCCTCGCTTGACAATATCCTGAACCAGTTGATGGCCACCTTGCCGGCGGCAAAGACTTATCCGGCTCGCCTGCCGTCGAAGCTCGGCGACAAGATCGAGTTCGTTGAAGTGGCGAAAGTGACCCACTTTTACGCCAACGAAAAATTGACGTACGCGGCGACGGCCAAGAAGCACTTCGTGGTCGACCGAACGATAACGGAGCTGGAAGAGATGCTCGATCCCGGGCGATTTGTTCGAATTCACCGCTCCACGCTGGTCAATCTGGAGTTCGTGCAGGAGTTGCACTCATGGTTTGCGGAACGCCTGATGATCAGGCTCAACGATGGGAGCAATACGGAATTGACCGTGGCCCGCGACCGCGCGAAATTGCTCAAGGAGAAATTGGGATTGTGAGTGCACGCGGCCGTCGCGGCCCTCACCACTATCGCCGCGTTTCTTAGCGGGATGTAAGTCGGCAATAATCTGTAACTAGTTTGTAACACTCGCATGCTCAGAACGCGCGAAAGTTGGAGCCAGACAGTTGCGGAGGGACAAGAAGCGACGGCGGGAGGGAGGCGCAGCAGTTACGCGTCCCCTTTTACATTGCGCGCACGCTCAGTAGGGGCATGTGAACGTGTCGTCCAGACAACGATTACTCCCGCATCGAGACAGGCTGCGCTACAATCAAACGGAAAAAACGGGTCTTCCGTGGCTCGAGCAGAGCCGAGGCTTCGATCCGCGTCATCTATGCAAGCACCGCTAAGCCTGAAGACGCGAAAAAAATGGGAGGCAGACAAACGCGCCCGTTCGTAAGTCCTCTATTTTCAGTAGACCCTCGAAGGGCGCTTACGTCAGGCGCCAAGTTTTTCACGGCTTCCCATGGAGAGGTTAATGCTCAAGTCGTTGTTGTTGGTTGTGTGCGCATTCATATTTTCCCCCTTCTGTATTGGCAATTTCGCTATGGCCGCGGATGGGCCACAGCCCCCTGCCGCCGGCGGTCCGCTGGTTGTCGCGCATCCGCACAAGGTTTTCATCGACACGGAACACAACAAACTGTTCTGGCCCATGGACAAGCCTTTCTGGGTTCGTCTGGCGGCCTCACCGGACGCCGATGCGCCGTCTTATCTGCTGCAGCGTGTAGCGCCTGAATCCGACATCACCACGGACAAGTACAACAAAGAGGGCATCGCTCTGGAGATCCAGGGCAAGCAGTTCATTCGCTGGTTCAACTACGTGACGAAGCAGACCGTAAATCTGCAGTTCTTCACCGATGGGGAGCCGCCTGTGACGAAAGCAGCCTGCACGGGAGCGCCTTCGGCCGTCGATTCTCAGAAGACTTTCTATGGGAAAGGGCTGCATTGCGCTTTGGCTTCACAGGATGAGCTCTCGGGCGTCGAAACCACGTTTGTTTCAATCGACGACGAGCCTTACACGCCCTACAAAGCGGATCTCAGCCTGGATAAAGAAAAGGGCGTCGTGCTGCGGTACTATGCGGTGGATCGCGTCGGCTACGCGGAGACGCCGTCAACGCTTCGCTTCACGGTGGATCTCAGCGCTCCCACCACGACACACACCATCGCGGGCAACGCTCTTGGCGATGTGCTGTCAACGCAGGCTAAGTTTCATATTGCGAGCAGCGACGCGCTGTCGGGCGTGGCGAGCGTTCAGGCGCGGTTAGATAAAGAAGAGTTCAAGCCCGTCGCCAACGGTGAAGTAGCCGTGGAGAATTTGCCCGATGGCGAACATACGCTCACCTACTACGCCGTGGACCGGGTTAGTAACCGCGAAACGGAGCACAACTTCCCGTTCTACCTCGACCGCCTGCCGCCCACCGCTGAAGCACAGGTGTCGGGAGATCTCTGGGTGGCGCCGAACGGAACTCGTTATGTTTCCAGCCGCAGCCGGATGCAATTGAGGGCACAGGATAACAAGAGCGGCGTGGACAAGATTCTCTATTCGTTCGACGGAGCGAAATTCGAGACATATACTGGCCCACTGACTCCCGCCGCGCGAGCAGGAGGAGCCAAACTGTCTTACCGGGCGGCTGACAAGTTGGGCAACACCAGTACGGTGGCAACGCTTACGTATTCGATGGACATCGCCGCGCCGCAGAGCACGTTCCGCATCACCGGGCCGTCATACCGGCTGCGTTCGGACGTGTATATTACACGCGACACGCGCATTGAGATGTCGGCGGCGGACGACGCGTCCGGTGTAAAACAGATTGAGTTCCAGGCGGAAGGCGCCCCTCACCCGCTGACGTACAGTGCGCCCCTCGCGTTCGCCGAGGAAGGCAGGCGGCTGGTTCGTTACTGGAGCACGGATCGGGTCAACAACCGTGAGTTGGACCGCGCGGTGGTAGTGATCACCGACAACACCCCGCCCGAGATTTTCGCCAACTTCAGTCTGCCCCCCGTCAACGCCGCCGGCCAGGCGGTTCCGGTATACCAGCCACAGACGAGTCTGTTTCTGGGCGCAACCGACAATGCCTCGGGCGTAAACAAGATTTACTACAGCTTCAACGGCGGCAAGGAAGCCGAGTATTCGACGCCGCTGGTGCTGGATCGCGAAGGCACGTTTGACTTGCTGATTCGAGCCGATGACAATCTTGGCAACCAAACCACTAAACACCTGCGATTCGCGATTCGGAGCTAGCTTGCTCTTACTGCGCAGGGGACTTCGAATGTCTGGGCTGGTTCAGTCCAGCACCGCCGCGGTGTTGGCGGCGGCGCTTGCGGCAGGGTGCGCATTCGCGCCGGCGAGTGCCGCCAGCGAAGCAGGGAAGCGCGACGCAGACCCGGCCACCTTTCCGAAGCGGTTCTACCGCGCGCCGGGCGGGCAGCTCTACGTTCCGGCTGGGACCCCGGTCCGGATGAGTATAGCGCTGAATGGCGCCGCGGAAGACTCGGACACGGCGTCGGTGATTCTGAAGGAAGGGCCGAACGCGCTGCAGTTGGGAGACGTGCGAGTGCCGGTGATTGCCGACGGGACCCCGCCGCAAACCGTGTTGGAGGTTGGGGATCCGACCCATGTGGAAAACGGCGGACTCCGCATTCTGGGGCCGAATCCGAAGCTGCGGCTGAGCGCCGGCGATGCGCTGTCGGGCGTGGCCAGGATATTGATTTCGGCGGACGGCGCGGCGTTTGAGCCGCTACCCGCCGGCGGTGGCGGTCCCGTCTTCACTGTGGAGGGGGTCCACCGATTGCGCTACTACTCGGTGGATCAGGTCGGAAATGTTGAAAAGGTACAGGAATTCGCCTTCCGCCTGGATACCAGCCCGCCCCATACGCGGTTCGAACCTTCGGGCGCTTACGCCGATGGGGTAGCCGGCGTGGGAGCAACGCTTGCTCTTGCAGCTCAAGACCAGGATCCCGGCGCCGGCGTCCAGGCGATCCGTTATCGTCTCGACGACGCGGTGGAGCAGACCTACGACAAACCGCTCCAGATGGATGCGCTGAGCGAAGGCACCCACACCCTCCAGTTCCATGCGGAGGATCGCGTCGGCAACGTGGAAACCGCTCAGAAATTCACCTGGGTGGTGGATCGCACGCCGCCTGAAATGACCGCGAAAATCCGCGGTCCTCAGTATGTGGATAAGGGCGTGCGGTACATCTCGCCTCAATCGGAAGTTGAGCTTACCGGCCACGATGCCTTAGCCGGGGCGACAGCGGTGCGTTACCGGTTGGACGCCGCCACAGCGGACGTGGCCTATCGTGAGCCGTTTCGGCTGCCTGAGCGAGCGGGAATCCATCCTCTGCGGATCGAATCCGAGGATCCGGTGAAGAACAGTGCGAGAAAAACAGTGAATGACCTTTACGTGGATCTCACACCACCCGAAACGGAAGTGGAATTCTCGCGTCCGTTCTTCGTTCGCGACGGTGAAGTTGTTCTGAACCCGGGGAGCCGGATTGCTCTAAACTCCAGCGATTTTGAGTCCGGCGTGGAATCGGTGACGTACTCTCTGGATGGCGGACCGGAGCAGAGGTACGGCGAGCCGTTCTCGGTGACGGCCGAGGGCGAGCATCGCTTGACGGT
Organism: Acidobacteriaceae bacterium; assembly: GCA_903970405.1. Classification (GTDB taxonomy): domain Bacteria; phylum Acidobacteriota; class Terriglobia; order Bryobacterales; family Bryobacteraceae; genus CAJCIT01. The sequence goes on from CAJCIT010000152.1 coordinate 42,510, forward strand.
GACGGCCACCGACCGCGTCGGCAATCGGGCGCCGGGACAGGAACTGCGCCTGCGCGTTCAGAGACCGGCGAATGGCCAGACCCCTCCGCCCGCAATGGACGCGAAGCGCTGGTACCAACACCCGAAGCTTGGATTGATGGGACCGCCAGGCCTGCCCTTTGAGCTGCGGATTGCGGCCTCCCCGGACGAGGGCGCGGAGAGCTTCTTGGTAAGCGCCGGCCCGGCAGCGCAGTCGACGCAAGAGCCGCTGGCGTTCACGGTTCCAGGCCTGAACACGCTGAAGGTGGCGATTTCTCCGAAGGCGGCCGGTTTCGCGGTCCAGATCGATGGCGCGCCGCCAAAGACCGAAGTCACTGCCAGCGGTGCACGGCGGGCGGAGGCGGGTGGAGTCACCTACTTCGGCCCGGCATTGAAGCTTTCGCTCGCCTCGGAAGACGATCCGGCTGGGGTTTCGTCGGGTCTGTGGAAGACGGTCTACTCGCTGGACGGCTCGGCGTACGCCACCTACACGGCGCCGCTCGACGTGTTCTCGCGTGAAGGCGCTTATACGTTTCGCTATTACGCGTTCGACAATGTGGGTAATGCGGAAAGCCCGCACGCCTTCGACTTCACGACTGACACCAGCCCGCCGAAGACCCGCCTGGAACTGCGTGGACCGCATCGCGCCAATACGGTAGCGCCTGCTACGCACGTGGTACTGACCGCATCAGACAATCTTTCGGGTGTGGCGCAAGTCTTATACCGGATCGACGATGGCAACCCTCGCCCATACAGCGACCCGTTCGCGATCGGTTCACTGAGCGAGGGTCCGCACTCGCTGCATTACCTGGCGGTGGACGCGGTGGGTAACCGCGAGGAGGAGCACCACTGGTCATTCACACTTCAGAGCGCAGTGAGCCCGGCTTCGATCGAGGTGAAGGGCAACTCGGTGGAACGCGGCGGAACAATATTCGTCTCCGCGGGAAGCCTGATCCGGCTGAAGGCCGTTGAGGGAGATAGCGTAGTCTACACGATGGACGGCGCGGCGGGGAAGGTGTATACCGCGCCGATCCCGGCGCCGGAAACCGGTAGCCATCGGCTGAGCTTCCACGCCGTGGATGACCTGGGGAATGTGAGCGAGAGCCGCACTTTGAACGTGGTGGCGGATCGTACCGCTCCCAACAGCCATCTGCACTTCGAGGGCGCGCAAATCACCAGGGAGTCGTCCACCATCATCAGCAGTGAAACGCGGATTGTCCTCGAAGCCGAGGCCGGGGCGGTAGGTGCTGCGACACTCGAGTACAGCTTGAATGGAGGCCGTTGGCAGACCTACACCAGCCCGTTCACGATCAAGATCAATGGAACGATCGATTTTGCTTATCGCGCCCGGAACGCTTTGCAGACCGTGGAAGCGGCACAGAAGCAGCGGCTGACGATCGATTCCCTGGGTCCGGCGATCGGCGTCAGCTACAGCGCATCTGTTACTACCGAAGCCAGCACAGTTCAGGCGGCGCCGGGGACTCTGCTGTTCATTTCGGCGGAAGACGCGCCGGCCGGTCTGCGGAAGGTGACTTATAGGATCGACGATCAACCGGAGCTGATTTACCGCACTCCCTTGTCCGGTTTCGCTCCGGGCAAGACGTACACGATTGCGATCATGGCGGAGGATCTACTCGGCAACCGATCGCAGAAAACGGTGCGCGTGCGGATCCAGGAGCGAGCTCGATGATCGGTCTGACGCGAAGGCTGGCCTCAGTGGCGGCGATGTTTTTGGCAGGCATCGTGCCTGCCGGGTGGGCTGAACCGCAGGCCGAACCGACGCCCACGGCATCGTCTATCGCCGTCACGGGGGTTCGCAGCTTCCTGCCGGTGACGTACCAGGCGGACCGGCAGAACTGGGCGATCGCCGAAGACAATCGCGGCATTCTTTACCTTGGGAACAGTTCCGGGGTGCTGGAATTCGACGGCACTCGATGGCGTCACATCGAACTGCCCGGCAAGAGCGGTGCGTACGCTTTGGGGAAGACCTCGGACGGACGCATCCTGGTGGGCGGGGAAGGCTGGGTGGGATGGCTTGCACCTGACCAAAACGGCTCGATGGTCTACGTCTCGAAGGTGGCCGACCTGCCCGAGGCTTTTCGCTCCACTAGCGACCGCGTGTTCCAGATCCTCAATACGCCGCAGGGTCCGGTGTTTCTCTCCGATCACTGGCTGTTTGTCAGAACCGCGAACGGCGCACTGACGGCGGTCCGCTCCGACGACCACTTCATGCAGGCGGCTTGGTTCCAGGGCGCGCTGTATGTGCTTGACACCGGGCGCGGCCTGACCCGCTTCGATGGCGGGGCGCTACGAAGCATCGCGGGGGGCGCGAACATGCGGGGACTGACCATGCTTGCTGCGGAGGCCGGCCTGCTGATTCCGAGCTACAACGACGGGCTGGTGCGCTACGCGCCGGGTTCGGCGAAGCCCTGGCAGGTGTTGAACCCAACAGGCTGGAGTCCCACTGACGGCGCGGATGTGACGTCGTCGGCAGTCATGAACCGGAACCTGCTGGCGCTTGGCACGGCGAAACACGGCGTAACGCTAATCGACGCCGGGGGCGAAGTGCTGCGGCACATCGATGCCGCGGAGGGGTTGGCCGATGGGCACATTTACGGCCTCCATTACGATGGGCACGGCGGGCTGTGGCTAGCTGTGGACAACGGCGTGTCGCTGGTCAGCCTGAATCTTCCGCGCGATCCCGCCGCCGCGCCGTTCCGCGCGTGGGTGCGAAGCGTGGTGGGAACGCGAGACGACCGTCTGCTGTATGGGGGCGCGTATTTCGAAACGGTGGGCGGCGTTCAGCAACTGCTCCAGAGCAAGCCGCAAAAACTCGAGTTCCCGAACCAGTACAATGCATTTCGTTTTGCCTATTCCGCCAACGGGCTTGGGGCGTCCGGCGAAATGGAATTCCAGACATATATGAGAGGCGTCGATAAGGACTGGTCAAGCTGGTCCACCCGCACCGAACGTGAGTTCACCGAACTGCGCCGCGGCACGTGGGTTTTCAGAGTCCGCGCGCGCAACGCCAACGGCGAGGTTTCGAGCGAAGGAACGTACGAACTGGAGGTGCGGCCGGCTTGGCATGACACCTGGTGGTTTGCCGCCATTCAGTTGATCTTTGTGGCGACCCTGCTGATTCTGCCCGGCCAAGCCCGCCATAAGGGCCTGCAAGACGCTCTCACCACTTTTGCGGTGATCTTGCCGTTCAGCTACGTCAGCGCCGCGATGAGCGATTACATCAAGCATTACTCAGCGGGTGTCGGCGTCTTCAAGATTCTGCTGAGCAGCACACTGGCGTTCCTGCTGGATCCAATCAAGAAGCGGCTGAAGAAGAGCGTGGAGAAGCGAAACGCCAAGCGCGCCGCGCGGCGAGCCGCGCAAGGCGCCGATAAAGCAGCCGAGCTAAAAAACTGATGTGGCTGCGCTCAGAATGTGGGGGAAATTTGGAGCCAATTTTTTCACGGCTTCTCACGCCGGCCCTACTGACTTACCGACGGCCCCAATTGCCGCATCAGGTACGCCTTGATCTCCGCTTTCCCGCCGAACCACGAAAGCAGCATCTTGATGCCCTTGGGGAAGAAGAAGCGGAGCACTGGATTTTGAAGTCCGCCGGCGATGAACGGGAGCAGGGCGTTGATGCGTCCGGAAATCAGGTCGACGATGTCATCAACAGACTTCTCTTGGATTTTCCCTTGCACAGGGCTGGCAGCTTCCGGCTTCGCCGAACCGCACAGCGGAATAATCTGGACCCGGTTCTTCCCATCTTTGGGTCCGGGCCCGAAGTTGGTGAACAACTCGGCTTTTTGTTCATCCGACAATCCGCTTAATCCGGAGGCGATCACCACGTTCGTGGAAGGAAGCACAAAATGGTTCTGGAGGAATGCCTGGCAGTTCCGCCGCCCCAGCAGAAAATCGTGTGCCCGAAAACTGCGCTCCAGGAATCCGCCGAATGCCCCAAGACTTGCACATTGGAGCGCCGATTGCGATGAAGGGTCCGCCTGCGGGTTCACGATGGGGCCTGAAGGCGCGATGAAAAAGCGGCTGTATGTTTCGCCTCCGGTTGCCATGCCGAGAGACTCGGCATAAAAACGCACTTGGGAAAGCAGCGCCGAATAAAGCTCGCCCATCACAGCCAGCAAACCGCTCTCCTTCGGGGCGTTGAAGGCCGGATCGTAGACCGACGCCGCGGGAAACGGCGCCACCGTCACCACCGCCCGGTCCGCCTCATCGGCGCCCCGCGGATTGCGGCACTTCTGCGGCGGCTGTGGATCGAGCGTCGCCAGGTAGTCATGGTTCAGTGCGAAAGGCGAGTTGTTCGTCATTCCGCCATCCACATTGACTGTCTCCAATTCGGCAGGGGGTTCCAGCGGCCAGGCGGGAAGGATGCTGCTCGAGTCCGGTGCAGGGGCACAGAGAGGCACCCATGGAGGCCGGGTCATGAAGTCTCGAACCGGCCGCTTCAGTATCCGCGGGGCAAGAAACATCGGAAACGCCCCTGTCGCCATCGCACCCGTTCTTAGAACTGTCCAGCCCGGATCGTCGGACGGCACGCCGTTCCGCGGCAACGCCTGCGCATCGGGCGCGGTGGCCGGGCATCCGGCATCCACCACTTCAAACCGGAGGCGGTCCGCGTGGTACGTCACGTGCTCGTCAGGGCCGGCCGCGTCAGCCGGGTCCTCATAGACGCCGTAGGGAACGCCCCGCAGGTTGGTGATGGTCAGAAACAGCGTCAATCGATCGGACACATACTTCCGCCTGACCTTGCCGCCGGGTTGGAGCGAAGACTGGGCAATCTCGCCGATCACCGAGGAATCCAGCAGCGAGGCGACCTGGGTGGAATTTTTCAAGTCATTCGTGAGTAGCAATTCTCGAATGTCGATCTTATTGACCCACCCCTCATAGAACCTGTTATTGGTCCCCGTCTTGGTGGCGTCCGTGATGTGCTCAAAGTCTTCCTGCATCTGGCAGGCGGCGATGGCCGCGCACATGCCGCCGGCCGAGGCGCCGCTGAACACCTCAATGGAGACGTCATGCCGCGGAACAGGCTGGCCTGCGTCCTTCGCGGCGTACCATTCGTCGAGTGCTTGAGTAAGAAAGTCGAGCACACCGGCTGTGTATGCTCCGGCGGAAACAGCACCCGCCATGTTGATTCCTAATTTGAACGTGCCCAACACGATCCTCCATGTTGGGATCAAGCATATCGCCAAACGAGATGCGCCCGCGCGTCATTGGCGCCGGCTCTGCAGATGTTTCGGGTGGGCGTGGAGGATCCCATAGACGCAGGGCGGGTCCGCGCGCGCCAGGGGGAGTGTGCATTTTCTCCGCAAAGTCCGGCGATTGGAATGGCGGTTGAGCCCGCCTCCTAAACCATTCTTATTGAGCGCGGGAGTCAATCCGGCCGGCAAATTCGGCTCGCAAGGATTCAATCGCCCGATCCAGCATCCGCTGATTAATCAGGATGCCCAGAATCACCGCGAGCGTGGGAATGACGGCCGGACCTAGGGCTTGAAGCCATTCTTTGAGCGCGGGACTCAGGTGAGCCTCATAACCAATCGTTTCAGTCCTCTTCGAGATGATTCAGCCGGGCGTCGAGGATCTCTTCGACGCGGCGCAACTCCGCGCGCCAAATGCGCTCGGAGGCGTCGAAACGAGTCAGCATCTCCCCACGGAGCCCGTCGATCCGGCCGACAAGTTCCGATCGCAAGGATTCAATGGCCCGATCCAGCATTCGCTGATTGATCAGGATGCCCAGAATTACCGCGAGCGTGGGGATGGCGGTGGGACCAAGGGCCTGAAGCCATTCTTTGAGTGCGGGAGTCATGTGAGCCTCATACCATTAGAGCGAACTTTCAATTTTTTCTCGATGAATCACTAAACGACACCAACGGTCGCGGCTCTGAAGAGTTGTGGGCGTTTGAAGTGACTGCGGTAGCGAGGTAGTGTGCGTTTACCTGCTTGATAACGCGCGCGGCTCAGAAGGCGGGCGGGGCGATGGGGTGGGCGGGACGAGCGGTCGCTGCTCGGAAGGTTTGCGTTAGCTCTGGTCGGCCGCAGCGCTCTCGGCTAGCACGCGGTCAAGGTACATCTGGCGGCTCGCCATAATCTGCTTGCGCGCCTCTTTCGGTCCGCCCCACCCATCGATCCGCGCCTTGCTCCCCTGCAACTCTTTGTAGATCGCAAAAAAGTGTTCAATCTCGCGCTTGACGTGGGCAAAAATCTGGTCGATGGTGTGGATCGATTCGTACCGCGGATTCCGGTTCGGCACCGAAATAATCTTCTGGTCGGCTTCATCCTTGTCGATCATGTACAGGACGCCTACCGGCCGCACCTCTATCAGACATCCTGGAAAACTCGGCTCCTCCACCAGCGTCAACACGTCCAGCGGGTCGTTATCCTCCGCCAGCGTCCCGGGAATGAAGCCATAATCGCCCGGATAGTGCATGGGCGAGTACAAGGCGCGATCGAGCCGAAAGACATCCAGTTTCCCGTCGTACTCATACTTGTTCGCCGAGTTCTTCGGGATCTCGACAATCATCCGCACGACTTCCGGAGTCTCAGGTCCTGGATCGAGGTCGTAGAGTTTCATCGAACCGAGGGTAGCAGAACAGACCGCCGCTTCGCTCCTGGGCCTCAACCCGGTGGGTGGCGAAGGAAAGGCGAATCAATAACTTACATCGTTATCCGCATAAGAAAACTGTTGCAAACGTGCCGACACCGTGTAAGTATCGAGCAGTGGAGTAAAGGGGAGTAAGGTGGCTGGAAGTGGCCAAATGGACGGTCAACTGGAGCCGGTTGAGCCCCCGCTGGGGTTCCTCGCCGCCCGTGTCGATGAAAAAGGGCGCCTGAAAATCCCGGCGGCTATTCTCCAGTACCTGGTCTCCCTCAGGGAGTCCCGCGTGTTCATAACCACCTTCGACAAGTCCACAGTTCGAATCTACCCGATAAAGGCCTGGCGGGAAACAGAAATCTTTTTGTCGAAGCCGGGGGCAGGGGCCGTCGATAGAGCCGCCCTCCGCTTTCGGGCCAAGCATTACGGCGCCGATACGGAGATCGATGGGCAGGGGCGGGTCTTGGTGCCGCCGGATCTTCGGCGCGAGTTGGAGTTGGAGGGCGCCGCGGTTCACTTGGAATGCGTAAATGAGCATTTTGAAATGTCGACCGACGCCGCTTACAAGAAGAAGTTGGAAGAGGCGGACCGGATTTTGGAAGAGAAGTTAGGCGAAGTAATCGAGATGGGATTGCCTTAGCCGTCATTGGTTGGCCGCCATGAGCATTCCCGATGAGAGTTCGCCGTGGCATTATCCGGTGCTTCTGAAGGAAACGCTGGAGTATCTGGCGATCCGGCCCGATGGCGTCTACGTCGATATGACGGCCGGGTTGGGTGGACATCTAGGCGCCATTGCGGAGCGCCTGATGAATGGAATGGCGATCGGTTGTGACCGGGATGCGGAGTCGCTGGAAATCGCCAAGCGGAATACGGCCGCTTATGGGGAGCGGATCCGTTTCCACCACGGAGCGTTTTCGACTTTAGATCAGGCCCTGGCTGCGAATGGCGTGGCCGAGGTGGACGGCATGGTTGCCGATCTTGGAGTCAGCCGGTACCAATTGGCGAGCGCCGAGCGCGGCTTTTCGCTGATGGTGGACGGGCCCCTCGATATGCGGATGAACCGCGGCGAGACGGAGACCGCGGCTGATCTGGTGAATTTTCTGCCTGAAAAGGCGCTCGCCGACCTGATTTATCAGCTCGGTGATGAAAGGAGGTCCCGCAGAATCGCCAGAGCTATCGTTCGCGGCCGGCCCATTCATACCACCGGCCGCTTGGCGCAGGTGATTGAGCAGGCCGTTCCGCGGACGAGTAAAATTCACCCGGCTACGCAGGCCTTCATGGCGCTGCGGCTGCAGGTGAACCAGGAGTTAGTCGAGTTAGAGCAACTGCTCCGGAACGGACCGGAGAGATTGAAATCAGGCGGGCGTTTTGTGGTCCTTACTTTCATGTCGACGGAGGACCGCATTGTGAAGCAGGCGTTTCAGTCGTTGGCCCGCGCGCATCGGGCAACGATCCTGACGAAGCATGTCGTCAGGCCCTCGGAGACGGAAGTGAAGGAGAACCCGGCATCGCGAAGCGCAAAGCTCCGCTGCCTGGAGAGGAATTAGGAAGGACTTAGAAAAATGGCCTCACTGGCAACGATCATGAATCGATTTGTTTTTGTGGAGCAGGCTGCCGCGGCCGCCCGCGAGGTTGCCCGCCCGCGCGTTGAATGCCGCTTGCGGCCCCTGCCGAATGAGGAAGTTTACCTGTTCGTCAAGCGGATAGACAACCGCAACGTGGTGCGCGCCGCCGACCCCGCCGCCCGCAAGGCCCGCGCCGGCTCCATGGTGACCGGCTTCGGGCTGGCGATTCTGTTCATCGCGCTCCTGGCCCCCACGGCCTACAACCAGATGGAGGGCTACCACATCGCCAATCTGCGCAAGGAGCAGAAGGAGCTTCGCGCGCAAATCAACAGCCTGGACGTACAGGAGGCGAACCTGCTGAGCCCGGAGCGGCTGCATAAACTCGCTGAGCAAATGGGTCTGCACGATCCGGCCCCGGAACAAGTCCAGTACACCGAAGGCAAAACCAAGTCGGAAGCGATGGTATTCAAGCCGGTTGGAACGGCGGCGCCCGCCAAGAACTGAACGGATGGCAGCCGCTACTGAGCCGCGACCGTGAAGGGAGCGACCGGTGGCCTGACGGGAGTTGCCTTCCGCGGTCGTTCCCTTACGGTCGCGGCTCGGCAGCGTCGGCGCGGAAGTTAGGCAACCCTTTTCTTCCAGGTTTCTGCTTTGCGATCGCTCCCTGACCATCGCGGCTCGTATGCATTTCAAGTCAAGAGTAAGAGTAACTAGCCTCAAGAGTAAGAGTAACTAGCCATGGATCATCTCCCCCTCGGTCCGCTCTCGAAATCCATTAACCGGCTCGTGATCATGGCGCTGCTTTTCGCGGCGTGGTCCGCCGTCCTTGTGGCCCGCCTCTGCCAGTTACAGATCGTGGAGCATGACAAGTATCTGCGAATGGCTCGCAACCAGCAGGAAAAGCGCGAGGCTATCGCCGCTCCCCGCGGTTCCATCTATGACGTGAATGGCTTCGTACTGGCTATGAATGAGAACTCGCGGATGGCAGTCGTCAATCCGGCGCGCATTGACGATAAGGCGTTCGCCGCCGGGATGCTGGCCAGGGTTCTGAACGTCGATGCAAGCCGGCTTCGAGAGGATCTGGAAAACGCCGCCCAGACCGTCCATCCCGGCTATCTGGTAGTGGAGCCGCGCCTCACGCCCGAAAGGGCCGAAGAGTTGAAGCGGCTTAAACTCGATTGGCTGGAGATTCGCGAAGGAGATATTCGTTGGTATCCCAACAAAAGCCTGGCCGCGCACGTCATCGGCACGGTGAACCGCGAAGGTCATGGGCAAGCCGGCATCGAGAAGAAGCTCGATCGCGAATTGAACGGCGAACCGGGCGTGGCTCGCGTCATCCAGGATGTCCGCGGGCACAGTTATGAGCAAACGATCGAGAAGCAGCCCCAGCCGGGAAAGAACCTGTATCTGACCATCGATGCGCGGCTGCAGCGTGTGGCGGAGGAGGCGGTTCGCGACGCGGTGGTAGCCAATCATGGCGCCCATGGCAGTATCGTCGCCATGGACCCCTACACGGGCGAAATCAGGGCCCTCGCCAACTTTCCCACTTACAACCTCGATGAACGGCCGCGTCCCGGCGAGAAGCCGACGGGAATTGAAAATTTCGCGGTGATGGCGCCCTTTGAGCCGGGCTCGGTTTTCAAGATCGTCACCCTGTCGGCCGCCCTTCAAACGACCCAACTCACCCCGACCACGATGATCGATTGCGGGAACGGCACAATCAGGATTGGCAAGCGCGTCATCCACGAATCGCACCGTGGATTCGCGGCCCTGACCATGCAGGACGTGCTGGCCTTTTCAAGCAACATCGGCGCCATTCAGATCGGTTTGAAGGTCGGGCGCGACGGGATGTACAACTACATCCACAAATTCGGTTTCGGGCAGAAGACGGGCATCGAACTGCCCGCCGAGGGAACGGGCCGGCTCCGCCCTGTGAGTAAGTGGCAGGAGGCGTCTCTTTATTCGCTCGCGATGGGCCATGAGATCGGTGTAACCTCCCTGCAACTCGCCCAGGCCGGCGCGGTGATTGCCAACGGCGGCTTCCTGGTGAAGCCGCATATCGTCGCGTGGCGTCAAGCCCCGGGTAAAGAGAAGGAGATTGTCAAGCCGCCGGCACCCGTCCAGGTGCTGGATCCACAAACCGTGATCACGATGCGCCAGATGATGGAACGCGTTGTCGTGGTTCCGGGCGGCACGGGGCATCGGGCCAAAGTGTTGGGTTACTCTACCGCCGGCAAGACCGGCACAGCTCAGATTTTCGACTATGATCACCGTGTCTATACCCACAGTTACAATGCGTCGTTCCTCGGTTTTCTGCCGGTGGTGAATCCACGTATCGTCATTGTAGTGACGGTGAGCGGGACCACCGGCGAGGCCGGCTACGGCGGCCATGCTTCGGCGCCCGCGTTTCAAAAGGTGGGCGATTTTGCCATGCGCATCATCGGCGTTCCTCGCGACCATCCGGACGAAGTGAAGGAATCGCTTCCTAAGAGCGCCCCCATCGATAATGAGAATGACCTTGCCATCGCCGGACTTACCGAACCGCCGGCGTTCGAAGAGGAAGCGGAGGGCGCCGCAGGCGATCTCCCGGAAGTGACCTATGCCGGCTCCCGCGCTCCCAAGTTAACGGGCCTTTCCGTCAAGGAGGTGGTTCAGATGTCGGCCGAACACGGGTGGGCCGTGGATGTGCTTGGCGAGGGGCTCGCGGTTGCGCAGCATCCAGAACCTGGCGCGCCGCTTCCGCCCGGCGAACACATTCGTGTCCGCTTCAGGCGCATATGACTGGCCAGGGGGAAAGCCGCGGGTTTATGGGTATCCGGCTCGCTTGCGGCCGGCTGAGCCGCGACCGAGAGAGGCACTGCCCGTTACCCGCTTGCTTGCGCGCGCGGTTCAGAAGGGGGAATCAGGCGATCTGCGAACTTCGCGACCAGCACCAGCCGGTCGCTCCCTGACGGGTCGCGGCTCAGTTGGCGTGACTTCGTTGGGGCGATGGACGCCGAAAACGCTTTTGACAGTAGATGAAGCTTAGCTCTATTCTCGAACCCGAACTTCTCACGTTTCCGCTGCCGGCCGCGCTCGCCGAAGCGGACGCGACGGGCCTCGCCTACGATTCCCGCCGCGTCGAACCCGGGTATCTCTTCTTTGCCTTTCCTGGCGCCAAGGTTAATGGCGCCCAATTTGCCGCCGCGGCAGCCGCCAAGGGGGCGGTGGCGATCGTCAGCGAATCGGCTCAACCGGGCGAATTCGCCGGGAATTGGATTCAAGTCCGCCATGGACGCAGGGCGCTAGCCACCGCCGCGAAAAATTTCTTCTCGCGTCCCGATGAGCGCATCCGTCTCACCGGTATCACCGGAACCAACGGCAAGACCACCAGCACCACCGCGCTCGATTCCATCCTCCGCTCGGCGGGCAAGACCACGGCTTTGATTGGAACCATCGAATACCACCTCGCGGGCCGCGCTCTGCCGGCGGTCAACACCACCCCCGAATCGCTTGACCTCTTTCGCATGTTCCACGATCTGGAACAGTTGGGAGGCACGCACGCCACCCTGGAAGCTTCCTCTCATGCGCTCCATCTGGGGCGCATTTACGCCATGCAGTTCGAAGTGGCCGGGTTCACGAATCTAACGCGCGATCACCTGGATTATCACCACAACATGGAATCGTACTTCTCCGCCAAGCAACTGCTGTTCCGGCCGCAAAGCGCGCCTCCCCCGCGCTTTGCGGTGGTGAATGCCGACGATTCCTGGGCCCGCCAGATCGACTTTGCTCCAGAGACCGAGGTGATCTGGTATGGAATCGAGCAGCAGCCGCCTACGGCCCGCGGCCGCTGGATGCAAGCGACTAACATCCATCTCTCGTTCAACGGGCTGCGGTTCGACGTCGCGGGCAATGGCTCTCCGTTTTCGATTGAATCGTCGCTGGTGGGCCGCATCAACGTGTACAACGTTCTGTTGGCCGCCGGGGCGGCGCTATCGTTGGGGCTCTCCATCGGTGAGGTCCAGTCCGGAGTGCGGGGTCTCACGCGCGTTCCCGGGCGCTTTGAGCGCGTGGAAGAAGGCCAGCCATTCATGGTGGTGGTGGATTACGCTCACACCGACGACGCCCTTCGAAATGTCATTCAGGTTGCCCGCGGCATGAACGCCAAGCGCGTGATCACCCTCTTTGGCTGTGGCGGCGATCGCGACCGCGCCAAGCGTCCCCTGATGGGCATGGCCGCCGCCGAGCTCAGCGACTACGTTGTGCTGACTTCCGACAATCCACGTAGCGAAGATCCTCTGGCGATTATGAACGACGCCATGGTCGGCATCCAGCGATTCAATACTCCCTATGTCGCCGAACCCGACCGTGAACGCGCCATTCGCCGCGCTATCGAGGAAGCACAGCCGGGCGATGTCGTCATTCTGGCCGGCAAGGGCCACGAAACATATCAGGTGCTGAGAGACGGTCCCATTCCCTTTGACGATCGCGACGCCGCCCGGCGCGTTCTTCGCAGCCGCGGCTTCGGTGGAGGCGCAAAACGGGTCTAGGCGCCCGGACCTTCGCCATGGAAATCGACGTCGCTGAAATCGCAACCGTCATCGAAGCCGAGACGCCGGCCGCCTCTCCGCACGGACGCGCCACGGGCTGGAGTATCGACTCGCGAACGTTAGAACCGGGGCACGTCTTCTTCGCGCTCAAAGGCGAGCATGTGGACGGACACCAGTTCGTTTCCGATGCTCTTGCACGCGGCGCCGCGGCCGTCATTGTCCAGGAGCCGGTGGAAGGCGCCGGCGGGGTCATCCTTCACGTCCCGAACGTCGAGGCTGCGCTCCGGCGGTTAGCCATCTGGGCCCGCGACCGCTGGGGCAATGAAAACATGGGCCGAAGGGTCGTCGGCGTCACCGGAAGCGCCGGCAAGACGACCACCAAAGACGCCATCGCGGCGGTTATCGGCGTCAAGTTCCCGGTGGGCAAGACAACTGGAAATTTCAATAACCAGCTCGGCGTTCCGCTCTCAATCCTCCGCATGCCGGACTCGGCCGAGGTTGGCGTCATCGAACTCGGCATGAACCATGCCGGCGAAATTCGAGACCTCGCCTCAATCGCCAGGCCTTCCATTGGGGTGGTCACAAACGTCGGCTATGCGCACATCGAGAATTTCGATTCCGTTGAGGGCGTTGCCGCCGCCAAGCGTGAACTTGTCGAAGCGCTGCCGGCGGATGGAGTGGCGGTTCTCAATGCCGACGACGCCCGCGCCGCTGCCTTTGCGGCTGTTCACCCCGGCAGAGTTCTGACTTATGGCATCGGCCGCGCCGCGGACATTCGCGCCGAGCATGTCAGGTTCGCCGTGGATGGCGTCACATTCTCCGTAGAGGGCGTCCGGTTCCAGAGCAAACTTCTGGGACGTCATGGCGTCCTCAACATTCTTGCTGCCCTCGCGGTCGCGAGCCTGTTTGGCATTTCCCTTGCCGAGTGCGTCGACCCTGTCTCCCTTCTGGAACCCGGCCGGATGCGTGGCGAACGCCGGGTGTGGCGGGGCATGACCATCCTGGACGATTGCTATAACTCGAATCCCGACGCCCTGCGCTTCATGATTGACGTGCTGAAAGACGAACCGGCAGCGCGGCGGATCGCCGTTTTGGGGGAGATGCTGGAACTGGGCCGTTGGGCCGAGGCTCTCCATCGTGAGGCCGGTTGCTACGTGGCGGGCGCGGGCATCGAAGTCTTAGTGGGCATTCGCGGCGCGGCGCATTTCATGGTGGACGCGGCCGTTCACAGCGGCATGACCGGCGGCCGGGCTATGTTCTTTAATGAACCTGAGCCGGCAGGGTCATTTCTTCAGACGTTTGTAAGACCCGGCGATGCGATCCTGTTCAAGGGATCGCGCGGAACTCACGTCGAGCGGGCACTCGCCGTGATGGTGTCATAAAAACATGCTCTATTGGTTCTTCTTCAAGTTCCTGCACGCCTACTACACGCCGTTTCGCGTGTTCGGCTACATCACCACGCGTGTGGCGCTGGCCAGCCTTACGGCGCTATTCCTGTCGCTGATCATGGGCCCGCTCTTCATTCGCCGCCTGCGGCAGCTTGCCTTTGGCCAGTACATTCGCGAAGATGGGCCGAAGTCGCACTTGAAAAAGGCCGGCACGCCCACCATGGGCGGTCTTCTGATCGTCTTCGCCATAGTGGTCCCCACGCTGCTCTGGACCGACCTCTCGAATCCCTATGTTTGGATCGCCCTGCTGGGACTGGTCGGCTTTGGCGCGGTAGGCTTCGTCGACGACTATCTGAAGGTTTCGCGAAGAAACAACAAGGGCATCTCGGTGCGCCAGAAGTTCTGGGGACAGGTTGCCATCGCCATGATCGTGGGCTTTTTGCTGCTTCTGCTGCACGCGAAGGAGCAGTATTCCACCGCTATCAACATCCCCTTCTTTAAACAGTTTCACCCTGACCTGTTGATTGAGCCGCTCACCCGCAACTTCTGGACTTACCCGCTGGCCTTCGCGCTCTTCTATATCTTCATCGTCTTTGTCATGGTCGGCTCCTCGAACGCCGTGAATCTGACCGATGGGCTGGACGGCCTCGCCATCGGGCTCATGGTGATAGCCGCCTGCGCCATCACCGTCCTGGCCTACGTTTCGGGCCACCTGAAGCTGGCTGAATATCTGGGTCTCGCTCGTCTCACGAACTCGCAGGAACTGACGGTCTTCGCCGGTTCCATGGTGGGCGCCAGCCTCGGTTTCCTGTACTTCAACTGTCACCCGGCCGAAGTGTTCATGGGCGACGTCGGCTCACTGTCCCTGGGTGGGGGACTCGGCGTTCTGGCCGTGCTCATCAAGCAGGAGGTGCTGCTGATCTTTGTCGGCGGCGTCTTCGTCGTCGAAGCCCTCTCAGTGATTCTGCAGGTGGGCAGCTACAAACTGCGGGGCGGTAAGCGCATCTTCAAGATGGCCCCCATCCATCACCATTTTGAGGCCCTCGGATGGCCGGAATCGAAAGTGATTGTGCGGTTCTGGATCGCCGGCTTTGTCATGGCGCTGTTCGCGCTCACAACATTGAAACTGAGATGACGCGATGAAGTTTAAAGGGGCCAATGCCGTTGTCATCGGGACCAAGAGATCCGCACTTGCAGCGGCGAAACTCCTTGTTGGCCAGGGCGCGCACGTCCGCGCCATCTCTGACCAGCCGCTGACGGAGGAGGAAGCGAATGCCTTCCGCCAATTGAACGTGCCGGTGGACCGTCAGGATCTGGAGACATGGGCGGCGCCAACTGACATTGTGGTGCTATCCCCGGGCGTTCCCGCTGACCTCCCGCTGCTGGACGCCGCGCGCGCGAAGGGATTGCCCGTTATCGGCGAAGTGGAACTGGCCAGTTACTTCCTCAAGGGACCGGTGATCGGTATCACCGGAACCAACGGAAAAACCACCACCACCGCCCTTACCGGGCACGTGCTGACGCAGTGCGGAATCCCTTGCCAGGTGGGCGGGAACATCGGCACGGCCGTCACCTCCATGACGGCCGATTCACGCGAAGGCCAGTGGAACGTGCTGGAACTATCGAGCTTTCAACTGGAGACCATCCACCGTTTCCGCGCCCAGGCCGCGGCTTGCCTGAACGTCACGCCAGACCATCTGGACCGCCATCATACCTTTGAGAAGTATGTGGCAGCCAAGGCCCGGCTCTTTGAGACGCAGACCGAAGGCGCCGCCGCCGTGCTCAATTACGACGATGAGACCTGCCGCGGGTTTGCGGGCCGCACGCCGGCTGAAGTCTACTGGTTCAGTTCATCGCAGCGAGTCCCTGCCGGTATCTGGCTGGACGGCGAGGATCTGATTTGGCGGAATCGGCCCTTTCTCAGCCGGGCTCGGATCAAGCTTCGCGGCCTCCACAACGTAGAGAACGTAATGGCGGCCTGCCTCTTGGCCGGTATCGCCGGCGCCGCCGCGGCGGACATTGCCGCGGCCGTTGAGACCTTCCCAGGCGTCGAACATCGCATTGAGTTTGTCCGCGATCTCGGCGGCGTCGAGTATTACAACGACTCGAAAGCCACCAATGTCGATTCGACGCAGAAAGCGATCGACGCCTTCAAAGGGCGCCTCTGGATCATTCTAGGCGGTAAGGATAAGGGCAGCGATTACCGGCCCTTGCGGACGCCGCTCGCAGAGAAGGCGAAAGCGGTTCTGCTGATTGGCGCGGCCGCGCCTATTATTCGCGATCATCTGGAGGGCGCTGTGCCCCTGGTCGAAGCCGGGACTCTCAAAGAGGCCGTGCGGTTCGCGAATGGAAAGGCCGAGCCCGGCGATATTATCCTGCTGGCCCCGGCTTGCGCAAGCTTCGATCAGTTCGAAAATTACGAGCACCGCGGGCGGGTCTTTAAACAATTAGTAAACGATTTAGCGTGAGGCGAAACTAGCGCATGGCACAGCGAGTTAAAACAGATTGGGTTCTCTTCTTCACAATCCTGGGGATGGTCTGCTTCGGGCTGGTGATGGTTTACAGCACGTCCACCGTCATCGCGGAGCTGAAGCTGGGCAAGCCGCCCACTTACTTTTTCGTGCGCCAGTTCGGTTGGGCGGCGGGCTCCTTCCTGCTGTTGCTCTATTGCACCAGGAAGAACTACCTGGCCTGGAACAATCCCAAGTACGCCTTCGCGGCCCTGGGCATCGTTGTGCTGCTGCTGGTTGTGGTCTATTTCGCCGATCCCATATCTCACCGCTGGCTTCGCATCCTCAGCTTTTCGCTGCAGCCGTCCGAACTCGCGAAGCCCGCGCTGGTATTGTTCCTATCGTACTTCCTGTCACGCCGCCTCGGCGTTATCAACAGCAGGCAGACGCTGCTGCCGCTGATCGTCGCCATCTGCGGCATGGCCTTCTTTGTCGCGGTGGCGGATTTCGGCACGGCCGTCGTCATTGTTGCCACAACGGTTCTGGTCATCTACATCGCGGGTCTCCATTACCGCTATCTGATCGCGACCATGCTTATTCTGGCGTTGCTCGGCCTCGTCTTCATCGTCATGAAGCCGTATCGCTTGAACCGTTTTTTGAATTTCGTCGATCCCGAGCATACCCTGCTGGCTAGGGTCGATCCCGGCGGCCGCATCCTTAAGTACGCGCACAATACCGCCTCCACCGCTGATCCCACTTACCAACAGAAGCAAGCGAAAATCGCCGTCGGCTCGGGCGGCATCGACGGATTGGGCATCATGCAAGGGAGGCAGAAAATGCTCTACCTGCCCGAATCTCACACGGACATGATCTACGCCATTGTGGGCGAAGAGACTGGCTTATTTGGCTGCCTCCTGCTGCTTGCCGGTTTCGTGGTGATTCTTTGGCGCGGAATCCGCCTCTATTGGCATGCCAATGACGATTTCGGCCGGTTTCTCGCCCTCAGCGCCACGGTCTGCGTGGTTGTGCAGGCGCTGATCAATATCAGCGTGGTGCTGGATCTGGGCCCCACAAAAGGCATTCCGCTCCCGTTCATCAGTTATGGAGGCAGCTCGCTGATGAGCACGTTGTTGTTAATGGGCATGTTACTCAGCGTCAGTGAAAATGCCCACGGAGGCGTAGAGCGCGAGTTCGCCGCGAACTGAGAAGCCGACGATGAAAACGAGAAGCGTCATAAGCGCCCGCTACATCAACAGAGCCGCGGCCGTCAGGGAGCTGCCGCGGTGTTGTTCCAGTTCCGCCAACCGATCGCTCCCTGACGGTCGCGGCTCTGAAGGAGAATGACCCACTTCATCATGACCGGCGGAGGGACTGGCGGGCACGTTATCCCGGCGCTCGCGGTCGCACGCGTGTTGCGGGATCGCGGACACGCCGTTCGCTTCATTGGAACCGCTTCCGGTCTGGAATCGAAACTGGTCCCCGAAGCCGGCTTCCCGCTCGATACCGTTCGCATCGGTCAGCTCAACCGCGTGGGGTGGCTTCGGCAGGCAAGAACAATTGCCGAATTGCCCGCCAGTCTCGGGGCTGCGTGCGGTCTGTTGCAAAGGAACCAGGCCAAAGCCGTCTTCAGCATGGGCGGCTATGTGGCCGGCCCAGTGATGCTGGCAAGCGTCCTCAAGCGCGTACCACTGGTGGTGATGGAGCCCAATGCCATGCCCGGGTTCGCGAACCGCAAGGTGGGACGCTTCGTCTACCGCGCGCTACTCGGCTTTGAAGCCGGCAGCCGGTGGTTTCCCGCCGGGCGATCCGAAGTGACGGGCTTGCCGGTGCGGCCTGAGTTCTTCGATATTCCCGTGAAGCCCGCGCCCGCTCCGGGCGATCCTTTTACGGTGCTCATCACGGGAGGCAGCCGCGGCTCGCGGACACTGAACCGGGCTTCGAGAGAAAGCTGGCCTTTGTTCCGCGAAGCCGGATCGCCGGTTCGCATCGTTCATCAGTCCGGCGCAGCGGAACATGAGGCGCTGGCCAAGGAGTTTTCGCAGTCCGGCGTGCCGGGCGAGATGGTTCCTTTCATAGGGAACATGGCCGAAGCCTTTCGAGACGCCGACCTGGTGGTGGGCCGGTCCGGCGCCGGCGGAGTCGCTGAGATCGCAGCAGCGTCGATGCCCAGTGTCCTGGTCCCCTTTCCATTCGCGGCTGACGATCACCAACGCAGGAATGCCGAAGCTTTGGAGCAGGCCGGCGCCGCGGTGATGGTGTTGGATGGCGAAATGAACGGCCGGCGCCTCTTCGATGAAGTGGAAAAGCTGCGCATGAACACGCAATTACTCGAGCGCATGCGCGGGTGCGCGGCCGCTTTCCGTAAACCAGGCGCGGCCGAGCGCGCCGCCGACGTGCTGGAAGAGGCCGCCAGGGAAAAAGTAAAGAGAGAAAGGATTGAAATCGGGCCGCGCGCGCTGGTTTGAGGATTGACAGTGCGGCGGAAAGCCGAAACAATAATAGTTTCTAATGTTTTTTAAGCCCCAGCATGTACATTTCGCCGGAATAGGGGGCATCGGCATGAGCGGCATCGCCGAGGTGTTGCTTAATCTCGGTTACCAGGTCTCCGGATCGGATCTCAAGCTCAGCCCCATCACCGACCGGCTGGCCCGTCTTGGCGCCGTCATTCACCAGGGGCACAACGCAGAGAACGTCACCGGCGCGAAGGCCCTGGTAGTAACTTCGGCGCTCGATACATCGAATCCTGAAGTTGCCGAAGCGCGGCGGTTGCAGATTCCGGTGATTCCGCGCGGTGAACTCCTGGCTGAGCTGATGCGGTTGAAGTTCGGGATCGCCATCGCCGGCAGCCACGGCAAGACCACCACCACTTCGATGGTCGCCACTATCCTCGCCGCCGCCGGCCAGGATCCTACCGTCGTAGTCGGCGGCCGTGTTGGCGCAATGGGCGGATCGAATGCCCGGGTGGGACACAGCTCCATTCTGGTGGTGGAATCCGACGAAAGCGATGGGTCGTTCCTCAAGCTGGCGCCCATCATCGCCGTGGTCACGAATATCGACCGGGAACACCTCGATCATTACGCGTCCATCGAGGAGATCCGCCAGGCCTTCATTGACTTCATTAATAAGGTTCCGTTTTACGGCGCGGCTATCGTCTGCATGGAAGACGAAAACATTCAGCAAATCTTCCCGTCCATCAAGCGGCGCACCATCACCTACGGCCGTTCCGCTCAAGTCGATCTGGCCATCGGGGACGTCTCGCTTCAACCGGCCGGCAGTGAATTCAGCGTCAGCCGGCAAGGCGCCGGCCTCGGCCTGTTTCGCCTGGAAGTCCCTGGGCTCCACAACGTGTTGAATGCCACAGCCGCCATTGGCGTCGCGCTCGAAATGGAAGTGCAGCCCGATCGGATCCGCGAGGGCCTCAAGTCCTTCACGGGTGTCGACCGCCGCTTCACTATCCGCGGCGTCGTCAACGGCGTGACCGTCGTCGACGACTACGGCCACCATCCCACGGAAATCAAGGCGACGCTCGCGGCCGCGCGCCTGAACCACTATAAGAAGGTTCACGTATTGTTTCAGCCGCACCGGTATTCGCGCACCAAGTTCCTTCTGGAAGAATTTGGCACTGCCTTCCACGAGGCGGATAACGTGTACCTGCTGGATATCTATGCCGCCTCTGAACCTTCGCTCGAAGGCGTGACGGGCAGCGCATTGACTGAAAAGATTCAATCCTACGGCCACCGGTCGGCGCATTTCACGCCGGGCATGGCCCAGGGCATTGACGAAGTTGTGGCGGCCGCGCAGCCGGGCGACCTGATTGTTACTTTAGGCGCCGGCAGCGTGTCGCAAGCGGGAGACAAGATTCTGGAGAAGCTCCGGGGGGCTGCTTAGCATGGCGCGCCGCAACGAAGACAGCATCCGGACCAAAGCGGCTGGACGCAACGCTCCCACCGGAGCGGAAGGGCGCTTCCGTTGGTGGCGCGTGTTTCTCTATGCCTCGCTCTGCGCCGTCACCATGGTTGGCGGCCTTTATGCATGGCGCCGCACCGAAGAGTTTCTGATCAAGGACGACCGCTTCCGGATTCCGGAGGCGGACAGCTTATCGGGGCAAACCCCGTCTCTCGAAGTCGAAGGAGTTCACTATGCGTCGCCTTCCCAAATCCGTCACGTCTTCGCGTCCGATCTCGGGCGCAGCTTATACCTACTGCCGCTCAATGAGCGCCGCAGCCAGCTCCTGGCGATCGATTGGGTGGAGGAGGCGTCTGTTTCTAAAATCTGGCCGAACAAGGTA
Organism: Acidobacteriaceae bacterium; assembly: GCA_903970405.1. Taxonomy (GTDB): domain Bacteria; phylum Acidobacteriota; class Terriglobia; order Bryobacterales; family Bryobacteraceae; genus CAJCIT01. The sequence continues at coordinate 63,358 of CAJCIT010000152.1, forward strand.
ATTGTCCGGCTTAAGGAGCGGCGGCCGGTCGCTTTTGTGCGGCTGCCGGCGGCCGGCCGCAACGGCTCGCCGCAATTTGCGCTGATTGACCGTGAAGGCGTCATTCTCCGGCCGCGGGTTCTCGAGAGATTCACGCTGCCGCTGATCACGGGCATCCGTGAGACGGAAGAGCGCGCCGGCCGGCGCCTGCGAGTCCGCAAGGCGCTTTCCATGCTCAACGACCTGGGGAGCCTCGCCGACCCGATCTCCGAGGTGGACGTCTCCGATCCGGTCAACCTGGTGGCAAGCGAGAAGATCGATGGCCGAGTCGTCCTGCTCAAGCTAGGCGAAGAAAACTATAAATCGCGGGTCTCCTACTTCATCAGCGCTTATCCGGAAATGAAGGCGTTGCGTCCGGACGCGAACGTATTCGATCTGCGAGTGGATGGCTCAGCGGCCGCCTCCGTCGCCGGCAAGCCGGCAGCAGGGGAGAACTAATGCCGAACAAGACCCGGTTAGCGGTGGGCCTCGATTTCGGCAGCAGTTGCACGCGTGTCGTCTTCTGCGCCCTGGATGGCGATCGCATCCGCTACCTGGGACATGGCAGGGCGCCAGTCAATTCCTGGTCGAAGGGTCGCTTGACTGACCAGTCCCAACTCACCGAAAGTCTCCGCTCAGCGCTCGCAGAGGCGGAAGCGCGCTCCCATGTGTCACCCGAAGCCGGCGTGATTGGCGTGGGAGGGAGCGCCGCCGGATTCAACAACCGCGGCCTTTACGAATTTGGCCGCAAGCGTCAAATTGGGCTTGAAGACATGCGCTACGCGGTCGAACTGGCGGCGCCCGTGCGCTTGGAGGACGACCGTCTGGTTCTGATGGTGTGCCCCCAGGACTTCATCTTGGACGGCCGCTCCGGTTACCGCAATCCGAAGGGGATGGCCTGCGCCCGCCTGGAGGCCAATGTTCATGTGCTCACTGCCTCCGCCGTGGAACACCAGGGGATTCTGGCCGCTGTACACCAGGCGCACCTCGCCGTGGAAGAGTCCGTGTATGAGGGGGTTGCCGCTGCTTACTCCACTATTCTGCCGGAGGACCGGAACCGCGGAGTTGCCCTCATCGATATCGGCGCCCACTCCACCCACATCGCTATTTATGATGGTGAGGCCCTGGTTCACACAATCACGTTGCCCGCGGGTGGCGATAACTTCACCCGCGATATCTCCTGGGTTTTCAAAGTCAACTATGAAGATGCTGAACGTCTGAAGCGCGAGTATGGCTCGGCCCTTACCGGTTTGGACAGCTATCGCAGCTTGATTGAGTTGCCTGCCCCGGAAGGCCGCGCGCCCCGCGAAGCCAGCAGCGCCAGACTGAACGAAACTCTTGAAGCGAGGGCGGAAGAGCTCTTCGCCGCTGTTTTCGACGAGATCGGGGGCGTGGGCATGGAACGGAGTCTGCTTGAAGGCGCAGTCCTCACCGGCGGCGGCGCGGAGTTGACCGGTATGTGCGATGTGGCCGAACGCGTGCTGAACGTCCAGGTCCGGTTGGGCTTGCCGCTGGGTATTGAGGATTGGCCGGAGGAGCTGGATTCGCCGGTTTGGGCCACAGCGGCCGGATTAGCCATGTATTCGGGGCGTCTCAAATTGAGAAAAAGAGTCTAAGCGGCCGCACCGCGTGGCCGCGAACGGAAACATGTAACTGGCGGGCGATGGCGAGCCCGCAAGGAGCAAGTTATGACAAATTTAGGCAGCGACGATTTGAAGTTCTTCATGGACGAAGAGGAGCCCGATCTCAGAACCAAGATCAAGGTGCTGGGCGTCGGCGGGGGCGGTTCAAACGCCGTGTCGCGCATGCTGCAGGCGGGTGTGCGGGGCGTGGAATTCTATGTACTTAACACTGACAAGCAGGCGCTAGGGGCCTCGATCGTGGCCAACAAAATAGCCATTGGGGCCAAGCTGACCAATGGTCTCGGCGCCGGCGCCGACCCCTCCATCGGCCGTCAAGCGGCTCTGGAAGACACCAACAGGATTATTGAGATCCTGGAGGGTGCCGATATGGTATTTGTCACGGCGGGACTCGGAGGCGGCACCGGAACCGGTGCTGCTCCCGTCGTGGCGTCGCTGGCCAAGGAACTGGGCGCGCTCACTGTTGCCGTCGTTACGAAGCCCTTTAATTTCGAAGGTCCGCGCCGCATGAAGCAGGCCGAGCGCGGCTTAAGCGAACTTGCGTCCGCTTGCGACACCGTCATCACCATCCCCAACCAAAAGCTGCTCTCGCTGGTTGCAAAAGGAACTAGCTTCGGCGAAGCCTTCCGCCTGGCTGACGACATCCTCCGTCAGGCGGTCCAGGGCATTGCGGACATCATCACCACTCCCGGATTTATCAACCGCGATTTCGTCGATATCCGTAACATCATGCTGGGCATGGGCTACGCCATGATGGGTACCGCCTCCGCCAAAGGAGAATCGGCCGCCATGGAAGCCGCCGCACGCGCCATCGACAGCCCGCTGATGGAAGAAGGCGGCATTCTTGGCGCCCGCGGACTTCTGATCTATATCACCGCCTCCAGTTCGCTTGCCGTGCATGACATCGATGAAGCCTGCGGCCTCATCCGCGCCGCCACCAGGAATGACGACGTTCAGGTCAACTTTGGCGTTGCCATCGATGAATCGATGGCCGACGAAGTAAAGGTCACCGTCATCGCCACCGGCTTCCAGCGCGATTCGCTGCCCGAAATCGATCGGCGCGCCAATTTCCCCTTCAGTGCCCATCAGAACCTGTTCACGCCGCCGCAAACTGAAGCTCCCAGAGAGCCCGCGGCGCCTCCTCCGCCCCCCGCGGCGCCCCTCGAGCCGGAAATAGTGGTCTGTCCGGAACCCGACATTCCGTTGAGCGATTGGGATGCGCCGGCCATTCTCCGCAAGCAGCGGCGGCTGGTCCAATGAACGCCACCAAATCTTTACGCGTGTTCAGGAGAGTTTGCCGCTGGCATGCCATGTGGGCCTGCCATAATGAAAACTCTCCCCCGACTTTTCCGTCTCCCGGCCGATGTGTAGTCTAAGGGGTTTGCCATCGTCAAAGTCTGTGTATTAGCGAGCAGCAGTTCCGGTAACGCAACCTTCGTTGCCACTGGCCGGACGCGTGTCCTGGTGGACGCCGGTATCAGCCGCCGCGAATTGACGAAGCGGCTCGCCGCTATTGGCGAAGACATCCAGCAACTGGACGCTATTCTCATTACCCATGAGCACAGCGATCACGTCGCGGGTCTCGCGTCGATGGCCCGCGCACTCTGCATTCCCATTTACCTCACTCAGCGCACGGCGCCCTTCATCGATTGGGGCGAACCGGAATTAGAAGCCAAGCGCAAAGCAACGGTGGAAGCCTTTCAGGCCGGCCGCGGCTTCACCGTGGGCGAATTTGACGTCGGCAGCTTTACTATTCCCCATGACGCCGTCGATCCCGTCGGCTATACGCTCAAAGCCCAAGGCATTCGTGTCTCCATTGCCACCGACCTGGGCTACATGCCGGATTCCATTCGCATGCATCTACGCGGCGTCGATGTTCTGCTGCTGGAATCGAACCATGACCTCGAAATGCTGAAGGTTGGGCCCTATCCCTGGTCCGTCAAACAGCGGGTCATGGGCCGCCGCGGTCACCTCTCTAACGAGGTCGCAGGAAAATTCCTCCGTGACCATCTCGACCCCAGCGTTTCCACACTCATCCTTGGCCATATCAGTGAGCACAATAACCATCCCGAACTGGTGCGGCGCATGGCCGTCAAGTCAATGGATGGCCGCCTTTTGTTCACCAAGATAGTGGTGGTGGAGCCTGGACGCCAGTCGGAAGTCTTCACCTACTGATCGTCACCGCCGAACCCGGCCGGGTCCGGCAGGCCCCGGTCCCGCTCTATCGTCTGACGGCTCCGCAAGTCCGGGCTCCCCTGAAGACCATTATTTCAGTAGACCCCTCGAAGGGGGCGCTTAGTTAGGTCAGGCGCCGATTCTTTCAGGGCTGCCTAAGGAAGCCCTGTATATAATCGGAGAGCCTTATGCTTGAGGCCTTTGGACTGTCCGACCCGGGCTGCGTGCGATCGAACAATGAGGACTATTTCATCCCCGACGCGCAGCGGGGTATCTTCATTGTCGCCGACGGCATGGGCGGCGCGAACGCCGGCGAATACGCATCGCGGCTCAGCGCTGAGACTCTCTATGATTTCCTCCGCACCAATCAAGACAGTGAGGCGTTGGCAACCATTGAAAATGGCTTCGCGGAGGCCAACAACGCAGTGCGCAAAGCGGCAGTCGACAGTCCCGATTTAGACGGCATGGGCACAACCCTGGTGGCCGCCCGCTCACTGACGGGAAGCAAGCTGCAACTGGCAAGCGTTGGGGACAGCCGGGCCTATCTCTTCTCTGACGGCCAACTGACACTGCTGACTCAGGACCAGACATGGGTGGCCGAAGTGGGATCGAGGCTCGGCCTCAGCGATGAAGCACTTCGCCGGCACCCGATGCGCCATGTGCTGACCATGGCGGTGGGCGCCGCGCCGGACCTCCGCGTCTTTACCCACAGCGTTTCCGTGCAGCCCGGCGATCAACTGCTGTTGTGTTCGGATGGATTGCACGGCGTCCTCGACGAGAAAATCATCGAGAAAACGCTCGATTCCGAGAAATCTTTGCCGCAGAAATGCCACTACCTGATCAAAGCCGCTAAGGAGCAGGGTGGGCCCGATAACATCACGGTGTTATTGGTCCAAGTGCTCTAAATTTCCAGCGGCGCGATGAGGCCGCGTGGCAGTTCTTTCCCGATTTCTCTCAAGTCCGCTCATATCTGTGCTGATGTGCGGTCCGCTCATTGGCGGCCAAGCGGCCCCTGAGCCCCTTCCGCAACTACAAGTTATTTCCGGCGGAGACACTCCTCAGACTGCCGGCCGCAATCAAACTCAGGACATCTCCATCCGTGTGGCAGACGCTCGGAATCTGCCCGTTGCCGGGGTCACCGTGACTTTCCAGCTCCCCGACCAGGGCCCGAATGGGTCCTTTCCGAACGGGGAGCGCAATCTGGTGGTGTTGACGGACAGCCAAGGCCGCGCGTCCGCCACCGGAATTCAATGGGGTGCAATAGCGGGAACTGTTCCCATCCGCGTGACGGCGGCCTTGGGAACCGCCCATGCCGGCCTCATCGTTCGCCAGCAACTGGTCTGGCCGACCGAGCCACCGGCCCCAACCAGAACGCCTGTGGCCGCGACGTCTCCCGCGCCAGCGCGGCCGATGCCGGGTGTACTCGCCGCGCCAGCCGGTCAGGGCCGCCCGCCGGCGCCGCCTCTCACACCGAACGTCGAGATTGTTTCAACGAAGTCAGGCGCTATCGCGAAGGTTCCGGATGAAACTCCGGCCGTGGCCATCTCCTCCAGCAGTAAGAGCGGCTCAGGCAAGAAGAAATGGCTCTTACTAGCTGTGGCGGCGGGGGCAGGCGCGGGCCTGACGGTAGCCCTCTTGAGCAAGAAATCCAGCTCGATCGCCGCAGCAAGTTCCACCACCAGCACCATCGGGTCGCCCAGCGTCAACGTTGGTCCTCCCTAGCTGATCTGTTCGGCTCGAATTGTCCGATATCCGCTGCGCATTTGAAAGTCCGGGGCCTTACGAATAGTCCGGCCCATCCCACTGGAGAAACAGTTTCATGCTTTTCAGATCGTCTCTTAGATCGCCTATTGGAAAAGTGTCGGCAGTGATCCTGCTCACTGTCGAACTGGTGCTCGTTATCTTTATTGGCGGCTTCGGATCGACGCCGAGCGCCACGGGCCAACCGGTGACGGTTGCGCCGCGAATTGGATTCTCCCTCGCCCGCGACCGAACGCTGAGGCCGCTCTTCGGCCTGCCGGCAAACCTCGTTTTGGGCGGTGCAATTTGGCGCGGCGCCACGCAGGCAGCCTTCTCAAGCACTGCCGGCCTGGTGCGTTTGCGCGACAGCGTCCTTCTGCAGGCTGTCGACGCTGCCACATTGGGCACATTCGCTCTCGACGAACCAGCGCCTGTATTGGGCGTCGGTCCCGCTTCCGCCAATACGCAAGCGGCCCAGGCAGGTCACGCGGCCATCTGGCTGCCCAGTGGGAACGCGCTGGCGATGTGGACCGGCGAGGGGTTCACAGTGACCGACGTGGATCCGCTTCCCGGCGTAGTGGTCAGCCTCCTTCCTACCGGCACACAATCGGCTGACCTGATGGTTCAAGTGCCTGGCGGCGGCGTTCACCTGGTCGCCGTGAGTCTCTCCAATGGCCAGTTGGTGAGCGACATCCAGATAGATGCCCAGGCGACGTCTGCGCATGTACAGAACGGATTCACCCTGCTCGCCACGGCGGCCGGATTGGCCGTGGTAGCCCAGAATGGCGTTCGTCACACGCTGGCTGGCATTCCCGCAGCGGTAAGGTTCGCGCCGGTCAGCGACGCGTGGGTTCAAGTGGAATCGGTGAGCGGCGCTCGAGCGTGGCTAGTCCGTCTCGACCGAAACGCGCCCGCCGCCCGGACGCTGGACGCGTCAGAGATTCCGGAGCCGCGTATTCAAAGGCCGCACCGGGTAGCCATCTAGAGAGGAGATCGGCCATGCGACACCTCATGCTTCTTCTTGCCTGTCTGGGTGGCTCGGCAAGCGCGCTGCGGGCCCAAGGCCTTGTCATTTATGTGCATACGCCGGGTTCGTCGTCCGATGGCACTCCGCTGGGCACGTCCTTTAGCTTCCCGGACACGGCGATTGGGGACCAGAGTTCTCAGGTGATGCGGACGCGGAACACTTCGGCGATCTACTCATATGAAGTGGTTGCCATTTACTTCAGCCAGCAGGCGCCATTTACCGTCACTGGCACGGTGCTGGACAAGTGCGTGGCGCCAGGCGGAAATGAGGATTTCACCACCTTCTTTACTCCCACTACCCTGGGAAGCGCGAACGACACCTTGCTCGTCAGTTCCACGCAGTTTAGCGCCGCGTCGGGCTGCAGTGGCTCGGGAGGCGTCCCTTCCTTGGTGAATTGGGCCACATTCACTGGACTGGGCGTGCCGGCCGTGATCGGTAGCGGCGGTGCGGGGGGCGGCGGGGGCGGCCAAGCCGGGGAGTTGACATTGACTTACACGGCGACTAACGGCGTAGTGAACACGCTGGCCAGTGGCAGTACGTTTGACTTCGGCCGTGTGCCTGAGAATCAAACCGTCACTCAGTTGCTGACGCTTACTAATTCGTCGGATCTTCCCGTAACGGTTCCCGCGATGGCCACCTCCGGGGCCGCATTCAGCATCGTTGGCGGCATTCCCAATCCGCTGGTGATCCAAGCGGGAAACCAGTACTCGTTCAGTCTGCAGTTCGCGCCCAACAATCCAACGCCTTTCACGGGAACACTGACGATTGGAGTTCAAACCATCGGATTGACCGGCATCGGCTTTGAGCCTCCGTTCCCCGCGGTCACTCTCGCCTTCAATGTCGCCACCCTCGGCAATCAGCAGCAAGACCAGATCACGGTGAATCTGGCGGCCCCGGCGCCGTATGCGTCCACAGGAACGTTGACCATGCAGTTCACCCCAAGCTCGGATGCCGCGGCCATCGATGACGCCATTGTCTTTGCCGCCACTGGCGGGACGAACCTCACGGTGACCTTCGCCGAAGGCGCTGACGCGGGCGCTTATAACGGCACATCTTCGTTCACTTTTCAAACCGGAACAACCGCGGGCGCCCTGACGTTCACCTTCACGATGGAAGGCGTCAATACTGTGACGCAATCCTTTACTCTCGCGCCGTCAGTGGTCCAAATCGCCACGGCCAATGGAGAATGGCTGGCGCCGTCGCTGGTGGTCAATCTCACGGGCTATGACAATTCCTACAGCGTCAGCAATGTTGTCTTCACGTTCTACGATGCGAATGGCAACGCGTTGAGCCAGGGCGCCGTGACAGTGGATGCGGCATCCAGTTTCGCCCAGTACTTCAATTCGCAATCTGGAAACGGCGGAGCATTTGCGTTGCAAGCCAATTTTCCGGTGACTGGCTACGCCACGGGACCGAGCTGCCTGGGCATCAGCGATCCGCCAGCCAATTGCCTCCCCGCTTCGGCAGTCGACGTCACCATCCAGAACAGTGTTGGCAAGTCTCAGGCGCAACACGTTGTCTTTCAGTAGGGCTCGGGCCGGAGCCGGCAGATCGGCGGGTTAGGCTGAGGTATGCGGCCGGTGGCGTTGACGATTGCGGGTTCGGACCCAAGCGGCGGAGCGGGCATCCAGGCCGACCTTAAAACATTTCATCAGTTCGGCGTTTACGGCGAAGCCGTGATTACGCTCCTCACCGTGCAAAACACGCGGGCCGTCTCGGCCGTTGAAACAGTCCGGCCGGAGTTCGTCGCGCAGCAGATATCGGCGGTGCTCGCCGATATCCCCCCCGGCGCTGTGAAGACCGGAGCGTTAGGCACAGCCGCTATTGTCGAAGCCGTGGCAGTGGCGCTATCCGATGGCCCGCGCATCCCTTTGGTTGTCGATCCAGTGATGGTTTCTAAGCATGGCTCGCCGCTCATGGACGCCGCAGCCGAGCAGGCGCTGGTGAAGCTCCTCCTTCCACTGGCAACTCTGCTCACTCCGAATGTGCCCGAGGCCGAAGCGCTCGCTGGAATGACGATCGCCGGTGAGCAAGAGATGGTGGAAGCCGCGCGCCGGATTCAAGCTTTCGGCGTGTGCGCTGTGCTCATCAAAGGCGGACATCTCACCGGCAATGAAGCAATTGACGTGTTGGTGGATGGAGACCGCGTGGTCCGATTCCCCGGCCGCCGCATCGACACGAACCATACCCACGGCACCGGCTGCACCTATTCGGCGGCAATCGCCGCGGGACTGGCGGCCGGTAACCATCTGTACGACGCCATCGCGCGGGCGAAAGGCTTTCTCCAGGCGGCGATTGAAGGCGCGCCGGGACTGGGCCGGGGGCTTGGCCCAGTCAACCACTTCGCGCCAGTGGAGCCGCGAGCGTAGCAGGTTGGGCGCTACTTGCCCGGCGCAGGTTGCCCGGCCGTGGTCTGCGGCGCTTCCTTGGGCTGCATCCGGCAGTGCCAGTCACCGAAGGAATCCTTGTAGCAAAACCCGGCCGCTGTAAACGGCGCGTTTCCGCCAGCGTCGGCGCGCGTGCAGTTCTTGCCCATCGGGAAACCAAACGCCCCGCCTTGCCCCGGAATGTAGCAGGTGTAAGCGGTGTAGCTGCCGCGAATGCTGTAAACCGGCTGATTGGGGTCGATATCGGGCACCGAATCTGTCCAGGAATTGAACGGCCGAGAGCTCGGCGCCACCTGAATCTTCAAACCCGAAATCAAATACAGGACGTCATTTCCTTCCTTTTCTCCAGTGACGCCGCAGAGGAAGTAAGTTTGCGCTTGCGCAGCACTGAGCGCGCCTTTGCTGGGATCCTTGGTTGACGCGCAAACCGCTGGATCGCGCGCCCCGTAGCGGGCCCCTGGATGCGATTGCGCCCATGCGCCAGTACCGCTCAAAACCATCGACAACGCCAGTATCTTATGTAAGTTCATTGGTTCCTCATTTCTTTTGCGCCGCGGAAGAGTCCGAGGCTGCCTCAAATTCGCTGGTCACCCGGATAGCCGCTCGGCCGTATTTCAAGCAATAAGGCGCAGAACCAGGCGGGCAGCCCTCAACTATTGTCGGAGTCTCCGGCTCTTCGACCTCTCAAATCCGAATCCAAGCGGCGCGGGGAGGGTCATGAGAGATCATGTAAGCGGGGATCGGGCAGTACATGGCGATCGGGGAAAGCGTCACCCAGTGGCTGCATCTGTGGCGGGAGGGTGACCAGCAGGCAATCGAGCACGTGACGGATCTTGTGTATCAAGACCTGCGCCGTCTTGCTTCCTATTACCTCGATGGCGAATCGCAGGCCAACACGCTTCAGCCCACGGCGCTGGTCCACGAAGCTTATTTGCGTATCTCCGGCATTCGTGACGTCGACTGGCAGGGCCGCGCCCATTTCATATCGGTGGTCACCCACACCATGCGGCGCATCCTGGTTGACCACGCGCGCGCCCGCAGAGCGGCCAAGCGCGATGGATCAGTGTTTGACCCTTTGCCGGCCGCGCGCGGCAACGCGCAGATTGACATTCTCGCCATGGACCAGGTTCTTGAACGGTTGACTGAGCTTTATCCCCGCTGCGGCCAAGTTGTGGAACTTCACTTTTTCGGCGATCTGGAGTTTCAGGAAATAGCGGCCGTCATGAGCATCTCCCTGGCAACCGTCGAGCGCGACTGGCGCTTCGCCCGAGCCTGGCTCCAAAAGAACATGACGCAGAAGACCATGTCTCCCCGGAAGCCGGCCAACTGATGCCCATTCACCACCAGCTTCCCGACTTGTTCGAACAGGCGGTGGGCTTGGCGCCTGAGGCCCGCGAGATCTTCCTGCTGTCGGCCTGTGGAAATGACTCTGCTCTTCTCGAGGAACTCCGCGAATTGCTCGCCGCCGATGAAGCCGCCGGCCAGGCCGATTCCTGGAATCGCTCCGCTTTGAGCAATGAAGCGGCCGTCGAAAGCCAATCGGAAGACCCTGGAATCGGTGAAACCATCGGGGCCTATCGCCTGGTGGAACTGATCGGCAAAGGAGGAATGGGCAAGGTCTACCGCGCTGTTCGCAACGACGCGGAATTTGAAATCAGCGTTGCCGTCAAGCGCATCAAGCTGGGCCTGGACGCCCAACACATCATCGCGCGGTTCCGTTCCGAGCGTCAGATCCTTGCCGGCCTCGATCACCCGAACATTGCCCGTCTGTTGGATGGCGGCGTGGCCGCCGATGGCCTGCCGTACCTCATCATGGAGTACGTTGAAGGCATTTCGCCGCCCGAATACTGCGAGCGAAATAAGTTCACCGTCCGGCAGCGGCTGGCGCTGTTCCGCCAGATCTGTTCCCCCGTCCACTACGCGCACCAGCGCATGGTCATCCACCGCGACTTGAAACCCGGCAACATTCTCATCGCCTCTGACGGCACGCCGAAGCTTCTCGACTTTGGCATCGCCAAGGTCCTGTCTCTGGACCTGCCCGATTCCGGCGGAGCGGCCACTGAAACCGCGTTGCACATGATGACCGCGCGCTACTCGAGCCCGGAGCAAATCCGGGGCGACCCGCTCACCATGGCGTCCGACGTCTATTCGCTCGGTGTCATCCTCTATGAACTGCTCACCGGCCACTCTCCCTATCGCGACGTTACTCGCCCGCCGCACGAGTTGATGACCGCCGTCTGCAACGAGGCGCCGCAGAAGCCCAGCCTCTGGCTTCGCGAACTTCATGGCGATCTTGACAACATTATTCTGAAGGCGCTGCGCAAGGATCCCGCCGCGCGCTACTCGTCCGTCGACCAATTTTCAGAGGACATCCTCCGCTACCTGGAGCACCGTCCTGTGGAGGCGCGCGGGGATAAGTTCCTCTACGTCGCCGCGAAACTGGTCCGCCGGAATCGCGTTGTCACGGCGGCCGCCGTCATCGTCCTCTGTACGCTGGTGGTCGGCTTGATTGCCGTTTCTCGCGCCCGCGGCCGGGCCGAACAGCGCTTTAACGACGTCCGAAGGCTCGCTCATTCGGTGATGTTCGATTACTCTGACGCCATCGATCGCCTGCCCGGCTCCACGCCTGTCCGCGCCCGCATCGTCAAAGATGCCCTGAGCTATCTGGACGGCCTTTCAAAGGAAGCCGACACGCCCGAACTCCAGCGCGAGATCGTGGAAGCTTATGTCCGCGTCAGCGCGGTTCAGGGCGATTCGTATCAAAACAATTTGGGAGATGCCGATGCTGCCTTGGATAGCGTTCGCAAAGGGGCGGCTGCCGCTGAAAAGCTGCTGCGTGAGGATGGGTCGCCCGAAGCCATGGCCGCTGCCGCCGGGGCTTTCGCGGTGGAGGCATCGCTGCTTTACTCGGCGGGCGATCTGAAAGCCGCGGATCGTCAATTCCATCGTACAGTCGAGCTCCGGGAGTCCGTTGCCCGCGTTCGCCCGGACGACATCGAGAACAGCATGGCGCTTTCCGCCGCGCTTCGGCGCCTCGGTGAACTCTACGGCAGTTCGGGCGCGCAAAGCATGGGAAAGACCTCCGAATCGGTCGATTTCTTCCGGCGCGCCGGGGACGCCACAGCCAAACTGAGCGCCAAATTTCCCGGTGACGTGCGAGTGGCGCGCGAGCGGTACGAGACCCTCCTCTCGCTCAGCCAGTCCGAGTCCAGCCTCGGACATCGGGATGCGGCGTTGACGAATCTCCTTGAAGCATCCGCTCAGATCCAGAAGGTGGTGGCCTCCAGTTCGAATGATGTCAACCCTAGAGTGGAATTGGCGAATGTCGAGGTGCAGTTGGGCCAGACGCTGCTGGAGGCCCGCCGGGCCAATGACGCTCTTCCCCACATGGCTCGCTCGGCCGGAATTCTGGCCCAGCTCACCGCCGCCGATCCGGCGAATGCCATGTTGCGGCGAAGCCAGGGCATTGTTGAGAACCAGTGGGCCGCTGCACTGCGCCTGGCGGGCGACACGAAGTCCGCTGTCCAACATAACCGCAGGTCGCTCGAAATCGCGGAGACCCTCAGCCGCGGGGCCCCGGATAGCCTTGAGTTCCGCGCCGACGTGGGCGCCGGTCAGCGCAAACTCTCGGATACCCTGTTGGCGGCCGGCGACGCCAAGGCCGCTTTGGATCACGCGGCGCAAGGCCGGAAGATCCTCTGCCAAGCAGCGCAATCCTCGAAGGACGCATATCTTGAAGCCAACTGCGGGCGGGCGCTGGTGGCGATGGGCAACGCTTTGCTGCGGCTCAACAGCTCCTCGGCCGCCGTGGACGCCTATCGGAAAGCGGAAGAGATTGCCGCGCAACGTTCACGCGCCGACGCCGTCAATGCCATCTTCCGATCCGATCTGGCGCGCGCGCAGACGGGTCTCGGCTCGGGCCTCGCGCGGGTGGGCGAATACCGGGAAGCCGGTGAAATGTATCGAGCGGCTCTCAAAAACTTTTCCCTTCTGCGGGACGCCCGGTCGTTATCGGCCGAAGATTCCCATCGTGCCGAGGGAACGGCTCAAGGTCTCGCCGGCATCCAGCCCTTCCTGCGGCCGTAGCTCTACCCGCGCTGAACGCTTTTGTCCGCTCATGACAAGTGGGATATAGTACTTTCGGTGGCCTTCGGACATAGACATAAGCCAAGGTCTCAACCCGAGTAACAAAACGAAACGTAACACATAGTCTTCTATCAGGAGGAGCATTTTTATGACGCGTAGCTTAGTCTGCCTGTTGGCGGTGGCATCTTGTTCGATGTTTGCGGCGCAAAGCGACGATGCACGTCTTGCGCAATCGGCCGAGGTCTTGAAAGACATTGCCGGCGCCGGCGACAAAGGCATCCCCAAGGACCTGTTCGGCAAGGCGCAGTGCGCCATCGTCGTCCCGAATCTGAAGAAGGCTGGATTCATTGTCGGCGCCAAGTTCGGACGGGGCTTTGCTTCTTGCCGCACGGCGGGCGGTTGGTCTGCCCCGTCGGCGGTCCGGATTGAAGGCGGCAGCTTTGGCCTCCAGGCCGGCGGCGCCGAAAGCGACATCATTCTTCTAGTCATGGACAAGAAGGGCATGCTGCATCTGCTGGGAAGCAAGTTCACCTTGGGCGGCGACGCCACGGCAGCGGCCGGTCCGGTGGGGCGCGATACATCGGCGCAGACCGATGCCAGCCTGCACGCTGAGATTCTTTCTTATTCGCGCTCACGCGGCGTCTTCGCCGGAATCTCTCTGGACGGCTCTACATTGCGTCCGGATGAGGACACGAACAAGGCGATCTATGGCCCCGGCGCCGATCCAAAGAGCATTCTCGCCGGCAAGACGCCCGCGCCGGCCGCGGCGAAAGACCTTCTCGCCCGCCTCGCGCAATTCGGCGGCCGCTGAATGTATTAGGATTGCCTCGTCAAGGTCATCCGGTTACACCGTAACCCAGCCGCGCTTCAGCGCGCTTTCGGCGACTTTTTCCAACAGCACCATGCCGCGCAATCCATCGGCAAACGTCGGGTAGTTTATGGGTACCGATGGATCCGCGACATGGGCATAGAAATTCTTGAACAGTTGTTTGTGAGAATCGTCATAGCCTTCGCTGTGACCGCCCGGCAAATCGGCGAATGCGGCGGCAGCGGGGTACAGCAGCGAACCGTCCTTGATGATGATCTGGTTCGGTTCATTGCGATGGCCAATCCACAACGTATCCGGCTGTTCCTGATTCCAGGAGACGCCCGCCTTCGTTCCGAAGATGTCGAAGCTGAAGCGGTTCTTGCAACCGGCTGACATCTGGCTGACGGTGAACGAACCGCGGCCTCCTTCGCCCAGGTGAAAAAGCACTGCGCCAAAGTCGTCCGTATCCACGGGGAACTCTTCGTAATCGCCCGGCGCGAGTTTCTTGCCCGAGAAGGTCTCGACAGAGCCCTTGGGACGCTTACGCGTTTTGTGGAACGTATTCAAGTCGGCGCAGACTTCCGTGATGGGTTCGCCGGTGAGATGTTGCACCATGTCCATCCAGTGAGAGCCAATGTCGCCCATCGCGCGCAGCTTGCCATTCGAGTTCGAGTCGACGCGCCAGTTCCAGTCGGTGTCGTAAAGCAGCCAGTCCTGCGAATAGGTTCCCTGGGCAATCAGGATGTCACCCAAGTCTCCGTGCGCCACCATCTGCCGGATCTGCTGGACTAGCGGGTAGTAGCGCAGATTGTGCTGCACCGCATTGGGTAAGTTCTTCGCGGCGGCCAGATCCACCAGACTCTTGGCTTCGGCCGAGCTTAGGGTCAGCGGCTTTTCACAAAGCACGGCCTTGCCGGCCTCGAGAGCCGCCAGCGACATAGGCGCATGATCCACATTGGGCGTGCAGATATGCACGGCCTGGATCTCGGGATCCGCCAACACAGATTTCAAATCGGCGGTGGCATGCGGAATGCCGAATGTGTCGGCGAACCTCTGTGCTGTCTCCGGGCGGCTTCCCACCACCGTGGTGACTTCCACTGTGCCGAGCCTCCGAACATTCTCCGTATGCACTTTCCCCATGAAGCCCGTGCCGACAATCGCGGTCTTGATCTTTGCCATTGAGGGTCTGCTATTCCTTTCGTCAATCTTTGTAACTCGGCCAGCCCAGGCATTGGAGGCCAAGCGGCCAACAGACAGACTATCGCATGGCTTCAGAGCCGCGACCGTCAGGGAGCGACCGGTTGTGCTGATCTAGTCCCCGTCAACCGCTCGCTCCCTGCCTGTCGCGGCTCAGTCGGCGTGGTGCGTCTGTTTGGCTCCAGGATCTTTTCACACATTCTCACGTAGCGCGCCGCGATGATGGTCGCGACGTTAGCAGATCGCGCGAAGTCAACTCGTCCGAGGAATAACAGTCTGTGGGGGAATGTTGCCTCCGTACCGGCTTATGTGCGGAGAGGAATAGTACCTGCTTCACCCGCTTGTTTAACGGTCGCGGCTCAGTCGATTCTCAAATGTTTATTCGCTTCGTGACAGAAGCGGCGCAACGCTGGTACCCTTTATTCGAGCGGTATCCCGGCGTGCTGGTTCGTATCAAGCTGTCGCACTCTCCGTCGAAATTTCGACAGCGTCCCCATTCGAAAAAAAATCAGGCGCTTGCGCTGGCGTTGGCCTCTCTCCTCACGCCCGCGTCATTGCTGGCCTTCTCGATGGCCTTCTGGCGGATTGCGGCCGATCTCCACTGGACCGGTGAATTCTCCATTTCGAACGGCATCCTGTCCCATTGGCAGACGTGGCTTGTTGCGGCGGCCGCGCTTCTGGCAGTTGCTTCAGTTCTCAACAGATGGGGTGGTTCCATGGCTAAGCCCGTGTCCCCTGCTGCCATCGAGATGCTTTCACAACAATCCGCTCCCCTACAAGAAATTGGATCTCGTTCTACTGAGTGAAACTCTTTGTTCTGATAAGCGGACTTGTGTTGCGCCCCAAGGCCGCTCCGAAACCTTTGGCGCGTCAGTTGCATCCAACACAACGAAACCCGCGTATAAGAAGGAGCGGGCGCACAAATGTCAGAGCGAATCGTTACAACTATGAGTCAGCCCTCGCCGGCGGAAAGCCGGGCATGGCACTCCGTTTGGCAGGAGTCATTTGAGTTATCTCGTGAATCGTTTTTCAACGGCGTGTTTCGTCACCTGTTGAAGGTCGGCCAGTGGGCCAACGACACGGCTATTGAATTTGGAGTTTTGGTTTCAGCGCTTTTGGCGCCGGCGATCGTCTCTGCTTATCTCATCGCGGTGTGGAGTATCACGTCGGAGATGGGCATCACTGGTGAATTCATGGTGAGCTCCGGTCCATTTTCGAACTGGATCGTCTGGACCGGGATCGCCATCTCGCTGCATTTATCGGCGGCAGTGCTCCGCCGCCACGTTCGACGCAGCTAATCAGAAAGCTGAGAAAAATCGGCGAGCGCCTTGCTATCCGATTGGCACAACACAGACTCTTGTGTACAGTATTCCTGTCTACACAGGACGTGGGTGTGGTGGTTTCTTCGGCCCGGTACAAATACGGGAAAACGCCGCTCTGCGGGGCAGCCGTCTTTTGTTATTCTCATTAAGTACAGGTCCCCTCCTCCGATGTCTTACCGTTCGCGCTCATCAGTGAACAGGAACCTTCCTTCGAACCGCTTTCCGCTTGGCGTAAAGTGGCTTCTGATCTCGAATATCGCCATCTTTGTGATTGCGGTGCTGCTGAAGCCGCTGAACGCCGAAGATCTCGAAAGGAATCTTTGGCTCTACCCGGATCAGGTGGTGAAGACATACGCCATCTGGCAGCCGTTCACCTATCTGTTTATTCATTCCGGCTTCGGCCACATCCTTTGGAATATGCTGGCGCTGTGGATGTTCGGCGCCGAAATCGAACGGCTTTGGGGCACTCCGCGCTTCCTGCGCTTCTACTTCACGTGCGGCGTGGGCGCGGGCCTGGTTTGTGTTATGACTGGCTATCTGTTCGGTCATCCGAACACGCCCACGGTGGGATCTTCAGGCGCTATCTACGGCATCCTCATGGCCTACGCGCTGCTGTTTCCGGATCGTATGCTTTTGTTCGGCTTCCTGATCCCGATCAAAGTGAAGTACTTCGTAATGATCATCGGCGCCATTACGTTTCTTCAGTCGTACCTGGTGGCGGCGGGGATGCCGGGCGGAGGCGAAGTGGCGGTCTTTGCGCACCTCAGCGGATTGGTGATAGGCTACTTGATCCTTCGCGGACGCCGCCTTAAAATGTCTATTCAACAACCCTTAGAGGCATCCTACCGGGAATGGAAGTTGCAGCGTGCGAAGCGGAAGTTCCAGGTGTACCTCAGGAAAAAAGGCTCCGACAAGGACCGCTGGGTGCATTAGAAGAGTAGACCGAGTCCTAATCGAACCGCGCAGCCGTAAGACAGCCATCGTCCAGCCGTTCGCTACATTTGGATGCCGCCCTGCCATGTAACGCGCCGGAATGATTCTCCGTCTAAGCGCTTGCGAGGTATTGTAGGACCACCACCATGTTCAGGAAATCGTCCCTCCTTTGTGTACTGGCATCCAGCATGATTGCCGGATCGGTTTATTGCCCCAGGCTTCGGGCACAGGATCCGCAACAGACGCCGTCGGAAACGGTCGCCAAGCCAAAGAAACCGGCAGCGGCGGACGAGCCCGACCAGGAAAAGATCCCGTCCCAATATAAGAAGCCGAAGGACGTTGAGGATCGGCCCACTTTCCGCTCCGACGCGACGACGGTTTCGGTGGACGTGGCGGTGCTCGACGATAAGGGTCATTTCATTCCCAAAATCCCCCGCGGAAATTTCCGGATACTGGAAGACACGGTGCCACAGCAGATTACCGGATTTGGGATTGGCGAGGCGCCGATCACCATCTGCATGCTGATCGAGTTCTCCGGCAAGTTCCAGGCCTATTGGAGCAGCGGGTGGCGTGAGACGCTGATGGCGTCCTATGGCTTCCTTCAGGGGCTGAAGCCGGATGACAACGTCGCCATTGTCACCTACGATTTCAAAACGACAATTCTTTCCGACTTCTCCCCGGATAAGAGCAAGGCACAGGAAGCAATGGCCCGCCTCCGTATTCCCGGCTTCAGCGAGTCCAACGTGTTCGACGCCATGACGGACATGGCGGACCGCATGCAGAATATTGAGGGGCGGAAGGCGATACTGATGATCGGCACCGGGCTCGATACGTTCAGCAAGTTGACCTTCGACAAGACGCGTAAGAAACTGCAGGAGGATGGCGTGCCGATTTACACCATCAGCATCCTGCAGATTGCGCGTATGTCTATTGAAGGCCGGCCCGGGATGAACGCTCAATTGCAGACCATGGACTTCCTACAGGCCGATAATGCGATGAAAACGTTTGCCAAGGAGACAGGCGGCCAGTCCTATTTTCCCCGTTTTTATGGTGAATATCCCACGGTTTTTCAGCAATTGACGGAAGCGCTGCGGAATCAATACTCGCTTTCCTACCACCCCACGAACATGGCGCGCGACGGCAAGTTCCGCCACATTAAAGTGGAACTGATCAATCCTGAGGGAGAGCCATTGCGCATCTCCAATGAAAAGGGCAAAGCCATCAAGTACCAGATCATCGCCAAGGCCGGTTACAACGCCCCGCGCGAAGTAGAGTGATAGGGCTCGCGAAAGCGCGAGCGCGAGCGTGAGGGAGCCGACGCCTTCAGAGCCGCGGCCGTTACGGGTTGTGCATAAATAAACGCTTCACGTGATTGCCGACTGTCTGCGCGATACTCGGGTTCAGTCTCCAGGCAAACAGTAAGACACGGGAAGGAAGCGGTCACGTCGACCGGGACGCACAGTTTCAGTTATTACAACCGCCGGTCCTTGTTCTGATTGCCGAGGGTGGTTCCTCATCTGATACAACAGTCGCTTGGACCTTGATCGGCGTCTGTTCCTGCTCTCGCTCACCGCGCCTCTTTATGCGGCGGCGCCCCTCCAGACCTTTTCTCCCGCCGAGGCCAAGCTGGTGGAGGCCCTATGCGACCGAATCATCCCGGCCGACGAAGGGCCCGGGGCCAAGGACGCGGGCGTGCTCTACTATCTCGACAGGCAACTTGCGGGGCCCCTGAAACGGTTCGCGGCGACTTACAAAACGAACCTGCCGCTGGTTGACGAAGCTTGCCGGACGGCGGAAGGTAAGCCGTTTCTCGAACTCTCCTCCACCTCCCAAACCGGGTTTCTGCGGGGCCTCGAAGCCTCCGGCGCCCCCGAACTCCGCTCCTTTTTTCGTATCGTCGTGGATCAAGCCATGCAGGGCTTCTATGGCAGCCCGTCGCATGGCGGTAACCGGGACGCCGCCAGTTGGAAGATGCTCGGAATCGAAGATACGATGGAGGGCCACCGGCATTGACGCTCCCTGCTGTCGATGTGGTAGTGATCGGCGCCGGAGCGGGCGGCGGCATCGTGGCCGAACAGCTTTCTCTCGCTGGTCAGGAAGTTGTATTGCTGGAGCGCGGACACCGCCAGAACTGGGCCGAAACGAGGCACGATGAGTTGCGGAGCCAGCGCGTCACGGTGCTCGGCAACGCGTTTGGCCCCGATGATGAACACTACGTCCGGCTTGTCGAAACCACGCCCGGCGAGTTCCGCAAGGTCCTGCCCAGCGAAGGCGCTTATAACAACATTGCGGCGTGCGTCGGCGGGGGCACTCTTAGTTACGGCGCTATGGCATGGCGTTACATGGAGCGCGATTTCAAAATGCGCTCCACTTACCATGCACCCGCGGGCAGCACTCTGGACGATTGGCCTATTACTTACTCGGATCTTGAACCGTTTTACACCAAGGCCGAATGGGAGATCGGCGTTTCGGGCCAGGCCGGCGCTAACCCGTTTGAACCTCATCGCAGCAAGCCTTATCCCATGCCGCCGCTTCCGCTGAACACGGAGGCGTCATTGCTATTCGCCGCGGCCGGCCGCCTAAAGTGGCACCCATTCCCCATCCCCATGGCCATCAACTCAGTTCCCTACCAGGACCGCATGGCCTGCGTTTTCTGTCCTTACTGCGTCGGATTCGCGTGCGAAGTGAACGCCAAGAACTCCACCGCCGTCACCGCGATCCCGCGCGCCCTCGCCACCGGGCATTGCCAGCTCCGAACTGAAGCGGTGGCGAGTAAGATCCTGACTAACGACGGCTCGAAGGCGACAGGCGTCGAATATTTTAAGGACGGCCAGATATACCAGCAGCCTTGCCGTTTAGTCGTGGTCTGCTGCTCTGCCACGGAGACGCCGCGGCTGCTGTTCAATTCAGCCAACAAGCTCTTCCCACGCGGGCTCGGCAACAACAACGATTGGGTGGGCCGCAATCTGCAAGGCCACGCTTACTCTGGCGCCTACGGTCTGATGGAGCACGATGTCTACGACGGCCTCGGTCCTGGCGCCCGTGTGGCCTGCTGCGATTTCAGTCATGGGCTACCCGGCGGCTTAATCGGCGGCGCGATGATCGCGAACGAGTTTATTCGGCTCCCGTACCTGTTTTCCCAAGCCGCCGTGCCGCCGGACGTCCCGCGCTGGGGCATCGAGCACACACGTCACGTCCGCACTTACTATAAGCGGACGGTATCCGCGCAAGGGCCGGTCCAGGAGCTGCCGGTTTTCGATATGCGTGTAGAACTGGCGCCTGACTTAAAGGACGCCTGGGGGATTCCCACCGTCCGGCTGAGCGGCAAGCGGCATCTGAATGACCTGGAGGTGGGAAAATTCATCGCCGCCAAGTCTGAGCAATGGCTGAAAGAAGCCGGCGCCACACGCACATGGAAGAAGCTGCCGGGAACGGGTATCTCCGGAGGCCAGCACCAAGCCGGAACGTGCCGGATGGGCAACGATCCGAAAACATCGGTGGTGAACAAGGATTGCCGGATCCACGATATCGACAACGTGTACATAGCCGATGGCAGTGTCCATGTGAATAACGGCGGCTTCAACCCGTCGTTAACAATTCAGGCGCTGGCATATCGCACGTCAGCGGGGATTTTGAAAGAATTGGGAAGATCTCAGGGTGCTCGTTGAGCAGAGCAGTGTGACGGTCACAACATGTGCTGTTTTTTGAAGGCAGGCGTTTTTCTTTTAGAATAAGCGCGTTAGAAGCGATTTGGAGGCTGGCTTGACGGCGGGACGTCCGAGTTCCTCGATGTGTGTGTTGTTCTTTTAGTGCGTTCGACAGAGCGCGCGACTGTATTCTTTGCCACTACGATGGCAGGTAAAGATGCCGCGCGCACTACGATTTGGGTTATATGGAGGCTTGATGTTGCCGATAAAGATAAAAGGATGGTCCTAAACCAAGTGGCTACTCCGGCTATGAAACCAAGTTCTGATTTGGCATTTCAGCTTGACGAACACGCCAGCCGCGAGCTTCACAGAATCTCGGAAGAGACGAAGGTGTCGCCGGAGGAATTGGTGGGGATCGCATTGCGTTTCATGATTATGACAGCGGACGCTCATCGGCACAATCGTAGAGTCTTGGTCACCACTCCCAGCGGATATCCGATATCCGAACTGACTATCCCTCGCCCTTAAGCTACTTTTTGAGTGAAGCCCACGATAGAGACATCCGGCTTTCGATGACAGTCAAATATGTCTCGCTCGCTGACGAAAACAGAGTCCAAAGTCGCCGACCCCTTGAGTCCATAAGGCTTATTCGCTATTTCGTAATCTCAGCTTTTTACGTTGCGGCGTTCGGAATGGCGGTAATCATATTTGGACTGGGCAGCCTGGTCCCAGCTTCGTGGGACATGCCTCTATACAGATTCTGTTAGTCCGCCTGCTGGCCGGAGGTGCGCCAGGGGCTCTGTCTTTGTTTCTACGGCAGTTTGACCACCGCGAAAACCAACTGATTCGTCAGTTGGAAGCAATGGATTCCCTCCGGATTGAGATCGAGAAATACCCAATGAAGAGTTACGGCGCGAATACTTCGAGTTGTTGCTTCGGCAAGCCGAGCCAGCCGATCGAGAACTAAGGAAAAAGCCCTTCAGCGAGCCCGCCACCTAAGAACAACCGGCGAACTAACTCAGCGCCTCCACCAACCGCCGCTTCCAGCCTGCCACATCCAATTCCCAGCAAATCTTCGCTTTGCGCCCGCCCTCCGCTGTCTGCCACGCCGCGCGATTCCGCGGTTCGCCCGCGACACCCAGCCGGTCAACCACTGTCATGCCGCGTGTCAATTCGTTCGACGTCTCAATGCGAACGGCGTGGTCGCTCCATCTGAGCCCCAGCCCAGGATCGATCAGAATCGCCATCGCGACTGGATCAGGAAGCGCGATGCCTCGTTCGCCGGTCTGCCTCAGGAATGCTTCTTCAGCTACGCTATTGCAGCGGATGGCGAACTCGGCGAACGGCGTTCCCAGCTTCAGAATCCCGGCTGAATCCTGCGCCGACACCACGGCGGCGCCGCGAGAAAGCTGCCAGCCCACCATTTCAATATTCAGTCCTGAGCGAAACACGATCTCCGCGGCCTCCGGGTCAACCCAGATGTTGTATTCGGCGGCCGGCGTCACGTTGCCCTCGCAGCATGGCGCGCCGCCCATCACCACGCATCGCGAAACGTTGTGTATCAGGTGCGGCGCTTCAAGAAGTGCCAGCGCCAGATTCGTCAACGGCCCCAGCGTGATCAACTCGATGCCCCGGTGCTCTGAGATCACCCGGATCATGGCTCTTACCGCGTGCTCACCTTCCGCCGTCTTCCGCTCTGGCCGGTAGCCGTGATCGCCCAAGCCGTCTCTGCCGTGGAACCAGTCGGCAGTCTCGAGGGCCCGCAGCATCGGTTTCCCCGAGCCGCGAAACACCGGGACATCGGAGCCGCACAACTCCACCGTATAGAGCGCGTTAAGCGCTCCTTGCTCCACTCCGACATTGCCCGCCACCAGCGTGATGGCTTTCACGTCCAACTCGGGCGCGCGCAGGGCCATGATCAGGGCGACGGCGTCGTCAGAGGCAGTGTCAGTGTCGATCAGAACGGGGCGCATCACCTGCCGGCCCGGCCCCGCATCAGCATAAGGTAAACCACGCTCGAGACCGCGAGGCCGACAAACCAGGCGTAGTCATAGAGCCAACGCAGCGGCGGAACCACCAATCCAATCAACGCGACAATCACTCCCGCGGCCAGCGCTATCATCGCCGCGCTGTTCACGCCGTTCTTGTATTCATAAGGCCCGCCGCGCCGGTAAAGACCCGCCACATCCAATCGCGTTTTGCGAATCAGGAAATAGTCAGTAATCATGATTCCGGCGATGGGCCCCAGCAATCCTGAGTAACCCACCAGCCAGCCGAAAATGTAACTATTGAAATCGGTCAGCAGCTTCCAGGGCATCATTAGCAATCCCACCACGCCCGTGATCATGCCGCCTGTTCGAAAGGAGATGAGCCGCGGATTCAGATTTGAGAAGTCATTGGACGGCGACACCACATTTGCCGCCACATTTGTATTGAGCGTGGCGATAAGCAGGGCGATTAAGGCAACGCCCGCCACCACCGGCTGGTTGAATCGCGCCAGCAACGCCACCGGATCCCAGATCGCCTCGCCAAACAACACCACGGACGCCGACGTCACGGCAACGCCAATGAAGGAGTAGAGCGTCATCGCCGGCGGCAGACCTATCGCCTGCCCCACCATCTGCGCCTTCTGCGATTTCGCATAACGCGTGAAGTCGGGAATATTCAGCGCGACGGTGGCCCAGAAGCCCACCATGCCCGTCAGCGAGGGCACGAAGAACTTCATGAATTCGCCGGTTGTTTTGAACCTGCTGGGGGCCGTCAACACCGGACCCAATCCTCCTGCTTTGCCCGTGATCCACCACAGCAGCAGAAGTCCCACGCATAACATAAACGGCGCGCCGATGCCCTCCAGAAACTTGATGGTTTCAATCCCCCGCCAGACCACCGCCATATTCAG
>CAJCIT010000153.1 GCA_903970405.1 Acidobacteriaceae bacterium
TGCGCTGGCGCGCTGTCGTCAGGTTGAAACACGGGTTTTTGAAATTACGGAACGAACTCCTAAGGCTAGGGCGAGTGAAAACTCGAAGCCAATCCAGGGGTGCCGTCGAGCAGTAAGTGATTTAAAAGTAGATAGATAGAAGCACAAGACGTGTACTACGGAACGAACTGACGGGCTGGCAGAACGAATTCGAGTGACCTGTAGGAGGATAACTACAGTAAATCGATGGAGATAGTTGTGTACGACGAATCTTAATTTTGGCGAGGCTGTGATCGCCGTTTTGGGAGGAGGCTCACCCGCGGGCTGTCTCCTTCGCCGATTCGCCGTTTGCCGTCTTCTTAGCGCTGGCGACGCCGAGTTGTCTGATCGACCGCGCTTCTATGTAGAGAACGGCTGCCGCGAATGCAAGACCGAGCCACTCTCTTTCGGCAATAGCCCAGCCGCAAACAATGAACACGATGATCGCTGCCACGCTTTGCCAGATGATGGCGGCATCGGCCCGTTCTCACCCGAGTCTCAAAGTGGCGGCATATGTGCTGGTTGGAACGGCCGGACTGAGTAGATCTGTACCGGATAAATCATCGCTCTCGCCGCACAGGCCGCCGGACGCGCAAACGAAGCCATATACCGGCAAGCCAACTTCGCCTTGCGAGTGATCTGGCTCCGGTTCATCGGACCCTCTCACTACGGTCGAAGGCTTGGCTCCTCCTTTCGGGGCAAGCTTGCCCGCACCCTAGAGTGGGCATGGCCACGCAACTACGCACCACGCGACTTGGGTCAACTGCTTGAGGAAGAAGGAGAAATAAAAGCTTGGTTCAGCCGCTGGCGCTGGAAGCGCTTAAGGCGGCCAAAGCCGCAAGGAAATTTCGCGGCTCAGAACCCGAACGAAATGCCGACTTCCAGTTGATCCTTGGCCGTACCTAAAGTGGAGGAGCGCCACGTATCGCCCAGCCACCTGACATACCGGACCTCCGGCGCCACCTTGATGCCGAAATCGTCTTTGGCCACAAGTCCGGTGCCCACGGACACTCCCTCAATGGTGCGCCTGAAGGCCACCGTGCTCGGGGGAGCGCAGCAAAAATCCCCATTTACATTGGCGGCCGCAAGGGTGGTAGTGGGTGAAGCCGCGTACCGCAGAACCCCGCCCAGCTCATAGAAGGAGTACTTGCTCCAACGCCAGCGCGGGCCGGCATAACGCGCCAGAACGGGGATATCGAAAAGGTGCGCACGGGTGCGTTCGGTGTAGATGGTGCTGCTGGTGTCGTTCAGATTTTCGGTTGAGTCGTAGCCGCTATAGCGGTACAACACACCGATGTTCAACCAGTAGTTTCCCCTCACCCGGAGGTTGAAGTCCAATCCGCCGCCGGCAATGCCGCCCGACTTGGCCGCTGAGAACGTATCCCCGTTGGAGTCCGTAGAGTTATGCGTGGATACGGTACCGAAGGGGGTGCCGCTTCCATAGATGCCGACCCAGAATCGCGAATGCACAGTCGAGTCCTTCTCTTCGTTCGACGAAGAACTCATCCCAACTGGCTTGCTCTTGGAGCTGTCGGTGTCCTGCGCGAAGGCGGTGGCGCCCAGCGCAAACGAGAGGGCCAAAGCCGCCCCCAGCCGAGATGACGAAAGAAACTGTCCACTCCACTTCATAGTGCTGTTCATTACCTTTCTCAGGCAGCGAGAGGCCGGCGGGATAACCAATGGCCGCGCTGTCAAAAGAAACTGACGCGCGCCCAGCCTCCTTATGGTACATCCCGGCCGCGCCCGGGCCGGCGAGACCGCCCCACCGTTTCGGTGGGGCGGAACGATCAGACCTGGGGAAAGTGAATCTTCAACTTATAGCAAATGAAGAGAATCAGGATCGCGCCCAGAGTGGAAAAAATGAGGCCGGCAGGATGATACTTTTCGTTCGTCGAGCGCGAAAACATGTGTGTAAGACCGCCGCCGACGATCGATCCGACGATGCCAATCACAATCGTCCAGAAGATCGTCATATGCTCGTGCATCACCGACTTTGCGATGACCCCCGCGATGAGCCCAATCAGGACGTACCAGATCAAGTGAAACATAGGGTTTCCTTCCAGGAGCCGCCTCAGCCGAGATTTCCAATTGACGGCCTTCCTCGCCGACGGCCGCGCCTCCTCGGCGTCAGGGTAGTATACCGCAATCGCAGCGTCCCGATTTCGACCCGTTACTTTTCGCGATGTCGGCTCCTCCGGGCCGGGTCTGAAAAGTCGA
Source organism: Acidobacteriaceae bacterium (assembly GCA_903970405.1). Classification (GTDB taxonomy): domain Bacteria; phylum Acidobacteriota; class Terriglobia; order Bryobacterales; family Bryobacteraceae; genus CAJCIT01. The sequence goes on from CAJCIT010000153.1 coordinate 2,236, forward strand.
AGCCAAATTAAGGTGATAACGTACTTGACAAAATAGCCTAATTCCCATAAAATTGAAGTATGGAAAAGGTCACTGTCAAACAGCCAACAACACTTCAAGAAGCTATTGTCTATTTCAACAATCCAGTCAACTGCCGGGATTATCTGGTGGCCCGGCGCTGGCCCAATGGCGTGACCTGTCCCCGTTGCGGTAGCACCAACGTTTTGTTTCTGGAGAAGTACAACCGTTGGCACTGCCGGGACAAGCATGATGCCCCTCAGTTCACTTTGAAGACGGGAACCATTATGGAGGATTCCCCGATTGGTCTAGACAAGTGGCTGACGGCCATGTGGCAAATGGTCAACTGTAAAAACGGCATCTCTTCTTACGAAGTTCATCGCGCCATTGGCATCACTCAGAAGTCTGCATGGTTCCTAGATCACCGTATCAGGCTTGCGCTCACGATGGGAACAATCAATAAGCTGTCTGGTCAAATTGAGGCGGACGAAACCTTCATCGGCGGGAAGGCGCGTAACATGCACAAGGCGAAACGCGCTGAGAAGATCACTGGTACGGGCGGCAAAGATAAGACTGCCGTATTGGGAATCCTCGAACGTGGTGGCAAGGTTGTTACGAAGGTTGTCAGCAACACCAGAAAGAGGACCCTGCAAAAAGAGCTTCGTGAAAAGGTGGTTGTCGGCTCTGCGATCTTTACCGATGCGCTGAAATCCTACGAAGGCTTGACCGAATTTCAGCACGAAGTCATCGACCACGCTATCTCCTACGTCGAAGGCGAATGCCACACAAACGGGCTAGAGAATTTCTGGTCACTGCTGAAGCGTGGCTTGAATGGCACCTATGTTTCGGTCGAACCGTTTCACTTATTCCGTTATCTGGATGAAGCGGCGTACCGTTTCAACAATCGCGAGTTCACCGACTGCGAACGTTTTGATATCGCTGTTCGTCAGATCGTAGACAAACGCCTGACATGGAAACAACTTACTGGCAAAGAGACCGATGACAGCCGCGCCAGTCCTGACTTCTAAGGAAGTCAAACGTCAAGGACGCGGAAAGCGGAATGACCGGAATACCTGAATCACCTGACGGGAAAATATCGGAAGCGAACATCTAGACTAAGTAGCCTCTATCGAATCAGAAATAGCAAGCGTCTCAGTATGAAGAACCTTAGCGTGTGAAGTGCGCATTTGAAGGTACTTCTTCGCACGAGAGCCTCCCGCCAGCTCCTTTTCATGAAATGAGTTGGGACACCGTATTTGTCTTTCAAATCTTCTGGAGTAGGGTGAGTAACGTCTTCGAGATTTCCTAGCTTGCTGACCCATCCACGCCCAAATACCTTTTGCCGAGCCGTGTGGGTTGGGAAGTCCGGTATGCCCTGATAAATATCTGTATAGATAACTATCTTTTGAAAACCCAGCTCATAGTCGTCATTGCTACACGTTTCGTAGCCAAGGGAGGCAAATGCTTCCTTGAAGCTGTCTACCGTGTAATACTCGAAGTGATTTGCCGTGTACTGGTAAGCGATTGGCCAATACCAATCCACGGTTGGCTCCCATCGCTGATTGCAATTGCAACCGCCCCATGCATGGCAATTGTAATTGTTGCTCTGCGGGCTGCGAAGTTCCCACCGCAATTGTCGCAAGGAGGGGAACAGGCTTTCTATTTCTGCTCGGGCCTCAATATCACTACGGTATGTCGTAGCCAAGATCTCAGAGTTTACCCTTCTCTTTTCCCCACTTAATCCATGCGTTGGCCATGCTTTCTACGTTACCTCTTTCCTTCGATGAAACGGGGTCATGCCCAGTTAGATGACGCAGTGCCCAAAACCAATGTCTGTGTGTTTTTTGTAGGTCTCTTAACATCAAGGGAACAACTTCTGGCCCCATCGCCATCACAGATTGATAGCTTTCGTGCATTACCCTCATAGGAGTAGCCGACATGAAGGCTGTTTCACGCTCCCATTTTTCGGCGTGCTTTCGAAACTGTTCTTCAACAGTGAAAGCCGTAGGAGCAGAAGTCGTGGCATCATCTGAGTACCATTTTTTGTCGTAATCAACGATCCACTCATCGATCATTTCTTGTGAGATCGCTTCTTCGCAGCGTTCCGCTTGCGCCGATATCGTCCAATCGTATTCTGACGCACGTTCACGGTGATAGTAGATTCCAGACATTTAAGTTTGACTCACTTTCATGCAACCTCAATGGTTTTAATGCCAGAGGCATCGAGGATAGATTTGAGCTTTTGGCTCTTTTCTTCAGCCCGTTGGAGTGTCTTTTTCAGAGCGGCGATGTCCGCTTCATCCAGAGCGACATAGATATCCTTGTGTTCTTTCTCATGAAACCCAAGCTTTAGGGTATGCACGACCATCATGGGTGGGGTGCCTTCGAGATTTTCGCTAAACACAGGCCGCAGATCAGTGATGATTCTCGCCTGACAAAAAGTGCGTTCGCTCTCAAGTTGCAATTCCTTGGCCTTAAACGCCGTCGTATTTAGTGAAGCAATACCGAGCAGTGATTCCAAGCGCTGAGCAAGATCTATGCCTTCGGCTGTTTTGATCCCATGTATCTCGCGCGCGGCGACAGTTATGTCCCTGGCAAGTTCTTGCACCGTCAGGTTCTCTTGCTTAGATCGCAGCCGATAAAGCGAAACAAGTGTGCGAATAATCTTGGCCGACTCCGTCGATGGGACGGTCTTAACCTCTGAAGAAATCCACGCTGCCAGTTCCCGTTCCGTGTCGAACCCAGAAGGCGCTTGCAACAATGCGCGCAGCAAATCGGTATATGAACTTTCTGACATACCTGCGATCACGGACACACCAGGCTGATACCGTGCAGGAATGTTTAATACGGCCACGCGGTTGAATCCCTCCTGAATCGATTATGGCTCATCGCAAACAATTGACGATATCATGGAGCCATGAAGCCGCACCCACCGCCGCCTGTACCCGGCAATACAGAAGCGGAACGCTTTGATAATGCCGTCCGCAAAATATTCAGCGTTTCCAAGACTGATTTTTTAAAGGCGGAAGAGCAGTACCAACAAAACAAACCACCCAAGAAACGATCCGCTAAGAAATCAAGCTGATCTCAGACCGCCGACCTGTCACGTCACAACAAATTTAGCGCTCATCCTCTGTTTTGTCAAGTAAGTTATCACCAAATTAAGGGGAAACGTTACGGAACGAACTCCGTCAGCCGTGGGGTCGCCTGCTCCTTGCGGCCCGGAGGGGGCGACTGCCGCGGAGCACGGTCTTACTGTCGTATCACGCAATGTGGGCGACTTCGGCTGCCGGACTCGCCGTTTTCAACCCGCGGGAACCTTGAATTTTGGCGCGGTAAGCTCACCCAGACTAATCCACAATGAAACCATTAAGACCGGAAGTCAACGTTCCACATCAGGCTTCTGGACTCGCTTGAGGAGCGGGATCATCGCCGGGGAAGTCGCCCTGACGCTGGTGCTGTTAATCGGCGCCGGCCTTCTATTGAGGAGCGTCTACAAGCTTTCTGTCGCGAATCCGGGATTCGATCCCGCGCACATTTTGACCGTTCAAATCAGTCCGAACCAGTCCTCGTGTTCACAGCGGGAGGCGTGCATCGCCCTTTTCGATCGCCTGCCGCGGAGTGCCTCGACGGTCTCAGGCGTCCACGAGGCCGCCGTTGCCAATTCGATTCCTCTCGATGGCGGCGTCCCCACAATTCCGGTTGATGTTGAGGACCATCCTAAAACCGCTGAGTTTCCAGCACCGATGCTTTGGCTTGAAGCGGTGAGTCCCGGCTATCTGAAAACGATGCACATTCCTCTTCTGGCTGGACGGTATCTGACGGACAACGATGGACCCGCTTCGGCTCCTGTTGTGGTCATTCCAGGGTCCACGGCAAGACGCTTCTGGCCGGCGGAAAGCGCTCTGGGGAAGCACATCCGAGTTTCAGGCGACAACAACGCTTGGCGAACTGTCGTCGGCGTGGTGGGCGACGTGAACCACTTCACGTTGAGCCCAAGCGTTGGAGGATATAGTGTCGGGATCGATTGCGGATATCCGTTCAACGATGTTGGTCTTCGCCAGTTTTGCCGGCGTGGCAATCATCCCGGCCGCGGTGGGCATTTACGGCTTAATGTCTCATTGGGTCAGTCAAAGGACGTATGAGATCGGCCTGCGCGTAGCCATCGGGTGTTCACGGCAGGGAATTCTCTCGATGATCATCGCGCAAGGCATGAAACTGACTCTGTATGGCGTGTTTGCCGGGATTCTCAGCGCACTGCTGCTCACTCATTTTCTTACCGCGCTGCTGTTCGGAGTGGCAGCCAACGACACTCTTACTTTTGTAGGGGTAACCGTGTTGGTCCTCGGCGCCGGCGTCGCCGCCACGGTTTTTCCAGCCTGGCGGGCCACAAGGATCGATCCGACCAAGGCATTGCGTGCCGATTGAGGTCGTGTCCGCGGGGAGCCGCGCAGAGGCCAGATTAGACGAGTCCCCCTTGGCCGCCAGGCGCAACTCGCGCAGCTTTTCCATTTTCGACTAACGGTCGCTCCCTGAAACTATCGCGGCTCAGAAGGGGTTGCGGGCGAGTCATCGGCCAAGTTGCCGGCCACGCCTCCTCACCCGGCTCCGGGGGCAGTGGGCGAGACGCAGAAGCGGTAGCCCAGCCGAGGCTCTGTCAATAGATAGCGCGGCCGGCTGGGATCGGGCTCTATCTTCTTGCGGATCTGGTTGATGAAGACGTGCAAATATTCAACCTGGTCACCATAATCGGGTCCCCAGATGGCTTGCAACAGCTTACCGTGGGGAATGATGACGTCGGGGTTCGTCGCGAAGTACCGCAGCAGGTCGAATTCCTTGGGCGTGAAACGCACATCCTTGCCGCCGACGGACACGCGGTGGGTGGAAAGGTTGATTTCAATAGCGTCGAAGACGATCGGCGTGGCAGCGTCCTGCGGTGAAAGAGGCAGCCGCCGCAGACTGGCCCGGATGCGAGCCAGCAATTCCGGCGTGCCGAAAGGCTTGGTGATGTAGTCGTCGGCGCCGGCGTCAAGCGCGGCAACTTTGTCCTGCTCGGCGTTACGGACGGTCAGCATGATGATGGCGATTTCAGAGCTCGAGCGGATTTCGCGGCAGGCGGCGAGCCCACCGATGCCCGGCATGTTCATGTCGAGCAGGACCAAATCAAAGCGCTGTTCGCGAAGAGTCTGCAGCGCTTCTTCGCCGGATTTGGCGTCGGCCACGAAGTAGCCTTGCACAGTCAGACTGGTGCGCATGACGCGCCGGATTTGAGGGTCGTCATCGACGACCAGGATTTTGGCAACATTCATGATCGCGCCAACTCGGTGCTGGTGAAGACGGGCAAAGTAAAGGAGAAGCAAACGCCTTTCGAAGACTCCGACTCCAACCAGATGCGCCCGCCCTGCGCCTGGATGATATCGCGGGCGATGGTGAGGCCCATGCCGGTGCCGGGAATCCGCTCACGAGCTTCGCGGCCTCGATAGAACTTTTCAAAAATGGCGACCTGTTCGGGGAGTGGAATGCCGGGACCCTCGTTCGAGATGCTCATCACAACATCCCGGCCCTCAAGCCGGCCTGAAACGCAAATGGGCGAGGCGACCGGCGCGTACTTAAAGGCATTCGATAAAAGCTGGCGCAAAGCGAGCGAGGTGAGCGACGGGTCGACATTCACCAGCGGCAGAGTGCCGGCCACGTTTAACTGAACGTCGCGACCCTCCGCGAAGCGTTCGAGGTCGCTGAGCGAAGAAGCGATGAGTTTGGAGACGGAGGCGGGAGCGCGCCGAATGCGAACCTGGCCGGCGCTGATGCGGGCCACGGTGATGGCTTCGCTGACCAGGCTGTTGAGATGGTCGCACTCCTCGTCGATGACCGTGAGCATGTCCCTGTCCGACAGGTCGAGAGAGTCGCGTGAGAGAACGGAGGAGGCAGCGGCTTTCATCGAAGTGAGGGGTGTTTTGAACTCGTGGGCCAGCGCATCCAAGAGGGTGGACTTCAGTTGTTCGTGATGGCGCGTGGCTTCGGTACGGCTGGCGGCTTCCTGGGTGCGAGCCCGCTCAATGGCAATGGCGGCGAGTTGCGCCACAGCCTGCATTGCGGGCTGGGAGAGCATGCACCCGGCGATTCCAAGCGCACCGTAGGTCCTGCCCCCGAGGCGGATGGGAACGATTGTACGGCCGGGGGGATGGGAAACAGGAGGGTGGTCGAAAGTGGCTAAGCTCAACGACGACTCCGTGAAGAGCTCGGGCCGGTCGCCCGCGTGACACACCTTCCCCGTGGATACGTCAAAGAAGGCTACGTCTTCCCAGTCGAAAGTCTCGGCCGCAATCTCCGGAATCTGCCCGATGAGGCTGCGCTCTTGGTCGGCGATGAGCAAGGCGCGGCTGAATTCGTAGACCTGCCCCATCTCACGGCGCTGGCGGGTGGCCTCTTCAGCGCGGTGTTCGGCCCTGTTGGATAGATGGCTCACGGTGATGGACGTCACCAGAAAGACAACCAGGGCCACCCAGTTCTGGGGGTCGGCGATGGTCAGCTTCCCGATGGGGGGCAGGAAGAAGAAGTTGTAGGCCAGCATGCTGAGCACCGAAGCCAGAATGGACTCATTGCGGCCCACCCGGGTGGCCAGACCCATCACGAGCAAGATATAGGTGAACGCGGTGGTGGCCGCGTTGAAATGGAGCTTGAAATCGACGCCGGTGGTGACGGCGACCAGAAAGGCGCTGGCCCCGAAACGGCTGACGAGTTGCTGGAAGCGCCGAAGATCCATGGGGATAGCGGACCCTTTGAGGATCAGTGTAGCCTGCGGACGACAATTTCCCGGTGGGCGTCCGGCGATCGGCATTCCGGCCGCCGGTCGATTTCTAAGGAAACCCTAAAGGCGCTCTAAAGATTTCCTTTAGACGCTTCGGGAGGGACGGTGCGCCTCCGTACACTGGAGGTAAGAGGGAAGAGGGTTGTGCTTTGCCAATAGTTAAGCCGAGTCCTGATGAATTGCTCCGTCAGGTACAAGCAGAGGAAGAGTATGAGCGGCGGGGGCGCCTGAAGATTTTTCTGGGCTACGCCTCGGGCGTCGGCAAGAGCTTTCGGATGTTGGACGAAGGCCGGCGGCGGTTCCGGCGCGGCCAAGACGTGGTGGTCTGCGCCATTCAGTCGAATGGCTCTTCGGAGGTGACGCAACTGCTCAAGGACTTAGCGGAGTTCCCTCCGAAGACGATTAACGGCGTGGAAACGATGGACGTGGAAGGCTTGCTGCGGCGGCGGCCCGGCGTCTGCCTTGTTGACGGGCTGGCGTTCGACAATCCTCCAGGGAGCCGCCACGCGCACCGCTGGCAGGATGTGGAGGAAATGCTGGATGCGGGGATCTCCGTGATCTCAACCGTCAACCTGCAGTTCGTGGAGGAGCGCAAAGATGAAGTGGCGCGGCTGCGGGGCAAGACCGTTGACGTGACGGTGCCGGAGAGCTTTCTGCGCCGCGCCGATGAGATTGTAGTGGTGGACGCGCCCACCGAAGCCTGTACCGATGGGACCTCGGCTGGGCTGTCGCCGGAGCATCAGCGAAAGCTCTCGCAACTGCGCGAGATCGCGTTGCTGTTGGCGGCTGACGTGGTGGATGAGCAACTGGAAGCCTATGTGGAACGCAGCGGCATGGCCTCGCCCACCGGCATGCAGGAGCGCATTCTGGTGTGCCTGACGCCGAAGGCGAACGCGACGCGAATGATCAACCGGGCGCGGTTGATTCGCGACCGGTTTCATGGCGATCTCTATGTGGCCTATGTCGGGCAACAGGACCTATCGTCTGACGCTCAGTTGGCGCTGGAACGGAACTTCGCCGTAGCGCGCCAAGCCTGCGCTGAGGTTCAGGTTCTGACCGGCCACGACCCGGTTTCAACTATTATTGAGTTTGCACGGGCGCATGGGGTGACGCAGCTTTTTCTCGGGCACAGCCCGAAGACAGGTTGGTGGTCACGCTTTACGGGCTCGACCGTGGACCGGCTCATCCGGGCCGCGGAAGGCATCGATGTCAAGCTCTTCCCCCAATAGCGATTATTCCCGCGAGGCGATATCCGATCGACCGGTTTCCGCGCCTGACGAACCCGCGCACATCAGTTCGCCCGGCGCGGCTGAATCCCCTGACGCCGTTCTTTCGTCCGGTGCGCCGGCGCTTCACGGCAAACTGAAAGTGTTTCTCGGTTATGCGGCGGGCGTCGGGAAGACATACCAGATGCTCGAAGAGGCGCAGGAGTTGAAACGACAGGGCCGCGATGTGGTGGTGGGTTATTTTGAGCCTCATGCCCGGCCGGACACGATTGCCAAGGTGGAAGGGCTGGAGATGATTCCCCGGCGCACGTTGATGTACCGCGGCGTTCCGTTTGAGGAGATGGATACCGAGGCCATTTTGGCGCGGAAGCCGGATGTGGCGGTGGTGGACGAATTTCCGCACACGAACGTGCCGGGTTCCGAACGGGAGAAACGGTGGCAGGACGTCCTGGAGCTGCTGAACGCCGGCATCGACGTTCTGACCACCATGAACGTGCAGCACCTGGAGAGCTTTAACGATCAGGTGCATCTGCTGACGGGCGTGCGGGTTCGCGAGACGGTGCCGGATTGGGTGGTGCAGCGGGCGTCTGAAGTAGTGATGGTGGACCTGACGCCGCGGGCGTTGCTCAACCGCCTGGACCGGGGCGTGGTCTACAACCTTGAAAAGGCGGAGTTGGCCAAGAAGAACTTCTTCAAAGAGTCGACGCTGGTGGCGCTGCGGGAACTGGCGCTTCGACAGACGGCTTATGAGGTGGAACACCGGCATGGGGGCACGGAGGCCGACGATGAGCGAACGGGACCGCTGGAATACGAGGCGCCGAAACCGCGAACCTCGGAAAAGGTGCTGGTTTACATCACGTCGCATCCTTCCACGGCGGTGCTGATCCGGCGCGGCAAACGGGTTGCCGACTACATGCACGGCGAGTGTCTGGCGGTGGTGGTTTGTCCCGATGCTACGCTCGATACGCTGCCCGCCAGCGAGCGGGAGACGCTGGAAAAACACATTCACTTCGCCCGGAACCTGCATGTTTCGGTGCATTTGATTGCCGGACCCGATGTGGCCGAAGCGCTGGTGACGTTCGCCCGTGAACACGGAGTGACGCAGATCTATTTATCGCGGCCGAAGGAGACCGGCTGGAGGCTGCCTTTCCGGCGCGACCTGGCGCAGGAGGTGACGCGGCTGGCGCGGGATCTGGAAGTGACGATTGTCGCCGAGCGGCGGCAGAAAGCGAATTAGGGCACTTGCCTTGCCATGCGAACGATCGGAAGAACTTCGCCATCTTCGAGCGGGACGTCGATGGTCTCGAGTTCGGCGTAGCCCTTTGTCCGGTAAAACGGGACGCCGGTGAGCGTCGCGCCCATTTCCAGGCGGGTGAAGCCGTCGGCGATGGCGGCCTCTTCGCACGCGGTCAGAAGGATGGAGCCAATGCCCCGCCGGGCCCATTCGGGATGAACGAAGAAGGCGCGGATTTTGGCGGGCTCAACCTGGGGATTCAGGAGCGAATCCTGACGGGCGGCGTAGGCGTCGCCGCCAAAGAGAGTTCTCCGTTTACTCCAGCCGCCGCACGCGACGATAACCGGAGGCGTTATTCCCAGATCTTCGACGGCGAAGTAAGTGCCGTCGGCGATCAACTGAGTATCCACGCCATAGACCAGGCGAAGCGCGTAGTCGAGCTGGCGCGGTGTATAGTCGTCTATTTGCAATTCACGGACGGAACGTTCAATCAATTGGCGCAAGACAGGTATGTCCGCATGGGTGGCAAGCCGGAGTGCGAAGGCCATCGTGAAAGTGCATGGGCCGCCTGCCGCGGCGGCAAAGCGCAGCAAGCGAACTCCGTTGTGCGTAAGTTCCTTAGAAGGCAAGGTAGCATACGTTTTGAGACTCACGCCTTCCGGTTCGAAGCGCAGCTGGGGCATGGGAACGCGGGCTGAGCGGCCGAAAAATATCATGCCGGGGCCTGGCTACTTTGAGAAACGAGTCTCATGAAAGTTCGCAAAGCAGTTATCACAGCAGCGGGTCCTAAGCAGCGGACGCTGCCCCTGCAGACGTTGACAGACCATGACGGCCTTGAGAAGACCGTCCTGCGGGTGCTGCTGGACGAGGTCTTTTCCACCGAGGTAGAAGAGGCGTGCGTGGTGATTGCGCCGGGCGATGAAGCCCCATACCGCCAAGCCGCGGGAGACTTGGCGGGGCGGGTCCGGTTTATTGAACAAACGGAACCGAGCGGCTACGCGCACGCCGTCTTCAGCGCGCGGCCGTTCACCGGCGAGGACCCGTTTCTGCATCTGGTGGGCGATCACGTCTATGTTGAGAACCGCGGGGTTGACAACCGCGGGGGTGACCGGCAGGGAACCAGTTGCGCCCGGCGGCTCACAAGGGTGGCTGAGCAGGAAGAGTGCGCAGTTTCATTGGTGCAACCCACGCGGGAGAGCCAGATCGGGCACTTTGGCACAATCGGCGGCCAGCAGATTGCCGGAAGCAACGGGCTGTACCGAATCGAGGTAGTGGTCGAGAAGCCCACGCCGACAGAAGCGGAACAGAATCTGGTGGTGGCGGGGCTGCGCGCCGGCCACTATCTCTGTTTCTTTGGGATGCACGTGTTTCCGCCAGTGGTGATGGAGATGCTGGCGCGCGAAATGCGCGAGACGCCGCAGCACGTGAGTCTGTCGCTGGTGCTCGATCGGCTGGCGAAACAGGAACAATACCTGGCATTTGAAGAGACGGCTCGCCGGTACGATCTGGGCGACCGCTATGGTCTGCTGACTGCCCAACTGGCGCTGGCCTTGAGCGGAGTAGACCGCGCGGAAGTGCTGGGACGGCTGGTCGAACTGCTGGCGGTGCGGGCGCAGGACGCACCGAATGGTGCGGGTCGCGATGAGTGAGCTGATCGGCATCATTACTTCGGAGGCGCCTGAAGTCAAGAACCGGTCGCTCGACGAGTTTTGCCGGACTGCGGACACGGAGCAACTCCTTACGGAAGCGAAGGCCTTGGATGAGTTTCGGCGGGACGCATCGAACTTGTATGAGCGGGTGCGCGCGCAGTTCTTCCTCTACTCGATTCATCGCTTCCATTTGCCGCAGAAGCGCGGCATGAACGAAGGCGGAGCGATTCCGTTCGCTGCTCATGAGCATGTCATGAAACGCCGGTTCAGCGAGGCGATTGAAGTGTTGCTGGGGGCGCAAGCGAAGCAGGGGCCCTCAGCCGCGGTCTCAAGCGCGCTGGCGGCCGCTTATTACAAGCTTGCGTTTCAAACCCTGGCGGCACAGGTGCGGCGCAGCGTTCGCGCAGTGCGCGGAAACCAGTGGATGTCGCGCACCGGACACCCCGCGGACCATCCATTGAGGATCCAGCCCGAGTTGCTGGAACGTGAGCATGGGCGGGGCGTCTTCCCGATTTTGCGGGAGGAGACGCCGGTGCGCATGGACCTGACTCACAGCGGCTGGAGCGATATTTTCTTCCTGGGCATGGACTTTCCGGAAGGCGCGCGCGTGCTGAACGTGTCAATCGACCTGGCGGTGCGGGGTGGAGATAGTGTTCCCAAGCCGCCGGTGGAAGCGTATTTCCGGGTGATTGACGAGCCGGTGCTCCGGCTGACCAGCATCGACCTGGGCGCATCGGCCGACGTGACGAGTATTGCCGAGGTCTTCGATTTTGCGCGGGACTATCTGGGTCTGCTGAAGGCGGGCGTGATTGCCGCGGGCCTGGTACCCCCGGGGATGGAAGGCGCGCATCAGCCGGTGGCCGATTTGCTGCGAAAGCTCACTGGACGAGAGGGGCACGGCTTCGAATTGGTGACGCGTGTGGGCGGGATTCCGAAAGGTTCGCGGCTGGCCGTTTCCACGAACCTGCTGGCCTGCATCATCTCCGTGTGCATGCGGGCGACCGGGCAGATTCGAGCGCAAGGGGGCGGGGACACAGGCGGGTGCGACGAGCCCGGGCTGGCAACGGGAGTGCTCACTGAGAACGACCGAAGGCTGGTGGCCGCTCGCGCCATTTTGGGCGAGTGGCTGGGAGGATCGGGTGGCGGATGGCAGGATTCGGGCGGCGTGTGGCCGGGGATCAAGACGATTCAGGGCGTGGTGGCCGGAGAGGGCGACCCGGAGTTTGGAACAAGCCGCGGGTGTCTGCTGCCCCGGCATCATGTCTTAGGCCCAACCGAGGTCTCAGCGAAGACCCGCGAGTTGCTGCAGCAGAGCCTGGTGCTGGTGCATGGCGGCATGGCGCAGGACGTGGGTCCGATTCTCGAGATGGTAACCGAGAAGTACCTGTTGCGATCGGAGGCCGAGTGGCAAGGGCGCAGGCTGGCGATTCAAACGTTCGATGACATACTGGGCTACTTGCGCAGCGGAGACATGGCCGCGATCGGCGCGGCCACTGAGCGTAACTTCTTCGGTCCGATTCAAACCATCATTCCGTGGGCGACGAACCTTTATACGGAGACCTTGATTCGCCAGGTAAGCGAAGAGTTCGGCAAGGATTTTCTTGGGTTTTGGATGCTGGGCGGGATGGCCGGCGGCGGCATGGGCTTCATCTTCAACCCCATCGTGAGGACGCACGCGCAGGCTCGCCTGGAAACCATCATGAGCGAGACCAAGCGGCGGCTGGAGCACGCGGCGCCGTTTGCGATGGAGCCGGTGGTTTACGATTTTGCCATTAACGATCGCGGAACCTGGGCGCAGCTTTTGACGAGCGCGGCCGCGTTGATGCCCGCCAGTTACTACACGCAAGCGGTGCCGGCTCTGTTGCGGCGGGAAATGCGGTCATTGACGGATTCGCGGCGCGCGGAGTTGGAGTATTTCTCGCTGGCCTGCAGACAGTCGCCGGAGATGGCGGGAACGGTTCAGCAACTCTTCGATGTGATGCTGCCGAGCCGGGCTGAGGACTCGCGATCGCAGCCATCCAGCTTGATGCAGGTGCTGGAGCATCTCGGCTTCGACAGGACGGAGCATGAGCAGATTCGCGCCGATCTGAAGTCAGGGCGCATCGGCCTGGCGCAAAACCGGTTGCCTGCGAGCACGGATATTCGGGACGTTCATGCCGCGGACGTTTATCGGCCGGCCGCCGGACCGGAGTCTTCGTTCACGGAAGAGGGTTTGGCCGCGCTTCGTAACGGCGCCGTCGCGGTGGTCTCGCTGGCCGGCGGCGTGGGAAGCCGGTGGACCCGGGGCGCGGGGGCGGTGAAGGCGCTGAACCCTTTCGCGAAGTTCGCGGGGAAGCACCGCAGTTTCGTCGAAGTGCACCTGGCAAAGAGCAGGCGGACCGCGGCGCAGACAGGCGTTTCCATTCCTCACGTCATCACCACCAGCTATCTGACGCACGAGGCCATTTCGGACTGGCTGGCCGCCGAGCACAACTATGGATATGAGGGGCCGCTGCTGCTGTCATTGGGTAAGTCAGTAGGGTTGCGGCTGATTCCCATGGCTCGGGACTTGGAGTTCGCCTGGGAAGAGACGCCGCAGCAGTTGCTGGATGAGCAGAAGCAGAAAGTGCGGGAGAGTTTGCATCACGCGCTGATCGGATGGGCGCGATCGGCCGGTGAAGGGAACGACTATACGGACAACCTGCCCATGCAGTGTCTGCATCCGACGGGGCACTGGTATGAGGTGCCGAACCTGCTGCGCAACGGGACTCTGGCGCGATTGATCGAGATCAGGCCGCGGCTGAAGTACCTGATGCTGCACAATATCGACACCCTTGGCGCGAGCCTGGATCCGGCGTTGCTGGGGTGGTTTATGCAGCAGGAATCGACGCTGCTGTTTGAGGTGATTGCGCGGCAGTTTGAGGATCGCGGCGGCGGCCTGGCGCGGGTCAACGGAAGGCCGCGGCTGGTGGAAGGGCTGGCGCTGCCCTCTGAGCAGGTGGAATCGGACCTCTCCTTCTACAACTCGGCGACGTGCTGGATCGATATCGACCGGTTGCTGCACACGTTCTCCTTGACCAGAGCAGATCTGAAGGATACCGCGAAGGTTAGCGCGCGCATTCGGGTGCTGGCCGCGCGCATGCCCACTTACATCACGCTGAAGGATGTAAAGAAGCGCTGGGGCAAAGGCCAGGAGGATGTCTATCCGGTTGCGCAGTTTGAAAAGCTGTGGGGCGACATGACGGCGCTGCCGGATGTGACGTGCCGGTTTGCGGCGGTGTCGCGGCGGCGCGGCCAGCAACTGAAGGAACCGGCGCAGCTCGATGGGTGGTTGAGGGACGGAACGGCGGAGTATGTGGACGGTCTGTGCAACTGGGGCGGCTGAGGATGTGTAGTGGGGAGGAGGCTATTGCGAATACATATCTATCGCGGCACACTGGTGGTCCACATCGACCAAAAGGACACGCGTCATCGAAACCTCCCCGGTATCCGCG
>CAJCIT010000154.1 GCA_903970405.1 Acidobacteriaceae bacterium
CGGGCAAAGCAACCGTGTCAACCGGCCAGCGCAGCTCGGTGGCGGAGTTTCGGGTCACTACGAAAGCAGCGAGTTCATGGTCTAGAATCGCGTACTCAATCAAAGCCGCATGTTGAGGCAGCAGCGCCTGGGTTGCCGCAAGACTGATGGGCAGCAGGGCCAGCGGCTGGGTGACACGAGAGCCGGCAACACCCTCCCGCTGACGCGCTAACGCGAAGCGTGCCTCAAGCGAAGCGAGCTTCGAACTCACAACTTCGGCCGACTGCCCGGAACCGCGAAGTGCCGACTCGCTTTCAGGTGAAAGCAGAATCCGCGCTGCAATGATCTTTTGTTCAAGCCCATTCAGTTCGGCGGATACGGTGGCGGCAGAGCCGCCCGAGGAAGAAGGAGACGGCACGAAGCGCCGCCCATGTAGAGCATTCAGAAAACTCCGCGCTTTGTTACGCTCCAGAATCTCCCATGCTCCGTCCCGGTCGCCGGCCTCCGTCAACAGCGCCGCCTGCCGGCGATACAGGTCCTGCGTTGAATCAGTATCGATGAAAGACCGGCGCTCCTCTTCCTGCGACAGGCCCGCGCGAATCCTGTCAAGGGCCGCGATCGCGTTGTAGTAGCAGCGGATCGCGGCTGCGGGTTCGCCGCTACTCTGCTGCAGAATGCCTTCAATGTATTGAATCCGCCAGCTGGCGTCCGCCAACGCCAGGGTCGAAGAGGCGGCGCGTGCCAGCGCCAACTGTTCGCGCGCCAGCGCTCCGTAACCAACCGGTTTCATTGTGGTTGCTAGGTATTCCGCCAGTTGAAGGCGAGCGGATATCTCGGTATTGAAGTCCTTCTCCTGGTGAAGCACTGCGATAGCGTCAACGTATAGGCGAACCACCTCTTCCGGTTGTTGCTTGGCAGCCCGTTCCAGGCGGGCAGATTGCAGTAAGACGCTCGAGCGCGTGAACCTTCCGGGCGAACCGGCCGCGGGGTCCAGTGATCGCCGCAGTAGATCGCGCGCCGCCACCAGGTCACCGTCGCGCTCGAACACCAAGGCGTTACCAAGCTGGGCCTCGGCGTAGAGCGCCCCTAGTTGCAACCGCTCCTTCGCCGATGAAATGGCATCAATGCCGGTCATTACCTCGGTGTATGCGGAGCGCGCGCTTCGCAGTTCGCCGTTCGCGAGTCTAGCCGCACCTAGCAGGTTCAAGACCTGGAAACGTAATAGCGGGGAGACGGTATCGCCAGGGGGCGAATGGATGACCTCTGCCGCCTGCTCCATCGCTACCACCTGCTGGCGCACGTCTCGCAGATAAGAAAAGTCTACGGCCATAGACACCAACGCGCCGATCTGCCCGGAGATATCGTTCGCGGTGCGGGCGCGGTCCAGCTGCGCGGAGTCCTCTCTCAGCACAAGGTCGAATTGACCGGCGAGTCGGCGGCGATGATTCAAAATCTCGGGGGCGACACCGGAGAGTGAGACTGGCAGACCCGGAAAGTCTCTTTCCAGACGATGGCATAAGACAATTGCCTCCTCATAGGGCATACTTTGTAAAGCCTGCATCCCCAGCGTTAGCAGCGTGTTGAGCGCCTGGTAACCCAGGAGTGTCGAGTTAGGCGACTCCTTGATTGCGTGAAGTGCCCGATGAGCAAAGGAAATTGCGTCGTCGTACTGCCGGTCGTCAATCGCGAGATTCGCCGCCGCCAGCAAGGCGTAGGCGCGGAAATCGACCGAAGTGCCGGGCCTTGCCGCATTAAGAAAGGCAATGGATTCGCGGTGAGCGGCAGCGGAATCTCCGCGCGCTGACTCAACCGCAACGATCTCGCTCCAAAGGTCGCCGGCGAAGGGGGTGAGAGGATCTGGCAACAGGCTGCGGGCCTGCAATAGGGCCGCCGCGCCGTCGTCAATACGCCCGAGTTGGATGAGGTCTTCGCCGATGCTCTTCCACGGAATCCACACGCTCGCGACCTCGCCGGAGCGCTGTTGCAATTCCAACGCTTGGCGCGCCGCGGCGAGGGCCGATACATAATCGAAATCGTTGCGCCGGTAAGCGGACTCCTGCAAAGTTGCGTAAATGCTGGCCTTCATGAATTCTGCATGTTCGCTCTTCAGTTCAATCAGCCCGTCAAACGCGCGATGCATGGCCACCCAATCGTCCGGCGTGGCCGATGGGCTACTGCCGTAAACTGCAACAGCAAACATTAGCTTCTCGGCCCTGTCCAAGCCGATTTCGCTGAAAACGGCTTGGTTGATAAATGGCTCTTGCGCGGAAGTCGGCTTCAAATGCGAGACCAAGTCCAGACCCGCTGCCAATTCGGCGCTGGCAGGCTGCTGCGGAGCCTCAGACCGCACGCAAGGAACGAGACACCCGGCAACCATAAGGAAAGCTGCGGATTGCATGCGGAGAATCACGCGAATAAATTTCATAGCCATAGAGCGCAAGACAAAGCTGAGGCCGCCAGTATTTTCTTCAGTTCCGGGTCTGATGCGGTGCACCGAGGCTAAGCTCAAGCACTGGTAATTTCTTTTTGCAGCCAAGCTCGGGCAAACTGCCGTTCGCGCTCGAAGGTTCGCCATGAGGTCTGGACATCCGCGACCTCCGAGTTTTCGAGGCCTTTCGCAACGGTCAAAATTTGCCCGGTGCGCTCGGCGATTGCCACGCACTCCAACCACTCTCGCTGCTGGCGCATAGAGCTTGCGGGGTTATTTCGGGACTCATCCAGCTCCGTTTCAGCAGTACCGGGCGTCCGCGGTTAGAACTGCTTCCGTGCCTTCTGCACTTTAGGATTATCTGGGAGGCATCTGTTCCCGGACCTGATTCGTGCTTGCGAGACGATTGCCGGCCATCGTGCAATGCCAATCCCCGAAGGTATCCCGGTAGCAGCTTCCGGCGGCTTGGGGTTGTTCATATAAATTGCAGTTGTGCGTGGCAGTGTAGGCGCCGCCGCCCAGAATCGGCTTGCTGCATTGAAACTGCTTGAACTTTCCGCGGATGTCGTATACGGGAGCTTTCACATCGATCTGCGGCCGGCTGGAATCCTGGGCGTAGATGAAGGCGCGTGGTGCTGCCAGCTGCACGGTCACATCAGTGAGCAGCAGCAGGTTTTGAAAACCATCAAGGCCTTCCATGTCGCACATGAGGTACTTCCGAGCGGTTTCGGCGTTGGGTGGAGCGGTACGGCTCTTACAGGTCGCAGGTTCGCGCGCGCCGTACTGGGCTCCAATGCCGTTGCCGGTCGGTCGAGTGGCAAAGGCCTGGGCGGACTGATCGGCCGCCGCCTTCTCTTCAGGGGTCATCTGGTGAGCGCGGATATTGGCTGGTCCCTGGTTGATATACATGATCTGGCTTCCATGGTTCACGACATACGTGCCAGACTCAAGGTCCTTGGTGACGACGCCCGTTACCCATTGGCCGGCGTATTGGACCTCAACAGAATCGCCGACCTTGAAGGGAGCGGTCTGGGACTGCAAGGGCTTTGTGGCGATAAGAGCGCCGACGAAAACGACGGCAAACGAAATTCGAGCTATGACTTTTTTCATGGTGTCTCCCGCGAATGTCTTTCTATATGGGTGCAATCTAATGTTTCAGGCGCTTGGAAGCAGGCTGCTGCGTGGGTCAGAGGAGACTAGCCAGTCTAGACGGGGTGATTTTCATCGTGGATCTAAGTATACTCTCGCGGTGGTTTGCTTTGTTAAGGTTTGTGAATACCCGGAACGGTTCGTCGCCGAAACATGGGCTCTGGCTCACATTTGGGGCGCGAACACTTTTGGCGGATCACAATAAAGAGACCCCTTGAACTGGAAGACAGGGTCAGAGACCTCCGGCACCTCTAAGGGAAGCAGCAAGCCACTGATTTTAAAGAGTTAGCCGTGGGATGATCGCGGCGTTGTTCGCTTCAAAGGGACACCCCAGACGGTCGAGCGGCTCAGTGAAAGCTAACATTTTCTTGGGTTTACCGGCACCCCAAACCAGTAATATGCTAACTTGTTCTCCACCCAGCTTTTTTTGCGGCCGGGCAGCCGCTCGTCGCCCTCGGGCCAGGGGCTCACGGCTGGGGCGAAGCGCTCCTGCACCCTTTGGGCGCGCTCGAATTTGAGGCCCGCACTCACCCGAACAGTTCGTTTCGTAGCCGGGTGTAGGGCAGGCTGGCTTCCTCAATATGCTCGAATAGTCTTCATGACTCACGCCGAGCCGCCGCCCCTCTCGAAACAGAACGAAGCCGTGATTGAACAGCTCCGGCAAAAGTTTAATCCGCTGCTGGTCCGGTTGCGGCCTGAGATCGAATCCGCCGCTACCTTCGATGTCGCCGCCCAAGCAAGCCTCCCGCCTTTGCCGAAACCGCGATGACGATCCGAGACATGGGGCGGTTGCTTCGCGCGGGCAAAACCTCGTCCGTGGAGCTGGCGGAGACGGCCCTTCACGAAGCCGAGACCACCGGCAAAGAACTTAACGCCTTCATTACCATTGACCGCGACGGGGCGCTGCGGTTGGCCGGTGAACGCGATCGCGAGCTCGCGGCCGGTATGGATCGCGGGCCGCTCCACGGCATCCCCACCGCCCACAAGGATCTCTTCTACACTCGCGGACTACGCACCACCGGCGGTTCGCTGGTATTTCGCGACTTTGTGCCGGAATACGATGGCGCCGCCGTCCATAAGCTGCTCATGGCCGGGGCGGTCAGCATCGGCAAAACGAATCTGCACGAACTGGCCTATGGCGTCACTTCGAAGAACCAGCACTATGGATTCGTTCACAACGCCCGTCAGCGTGACCGCATTCCCGGCGGTTCCAGCGGCGGGTCGGCCACGGCGATCGCGGCCGGCATTCTTGCGTTTTCGCTCGGCACCGATACGGGCGGCTCGATTCGCATTCCCTCCTCGTACTGCGGCGTCACCGGCATCAAGCCGACCTATGGGCGCGTGAGCCGCTACGGCGTGCTGCCGCTTTCGGCCAGCTTCGATCACGTGGGGCCGCTGGGCTCGCGCGTGGAAGATTGCGCGCTGGTCTTGAACGCCATCGCCGGGCATGACCCCAATGACCCGAGTTCGTCGCGAGAGCCGGTTTCAGACTACACGCCACGGCCTGAAAAGCGGCTCGACGGTTTGAAGATCGGGGTGGCGAAAAACTTCTTCTTCGAGAATGTGGAGAGCGACGTGGGAAAGGCGGTTCGCTCGGCGATTCAGACCATGGAGCGTCTGGGCGGTCAGGCGATTGAAGTAGATGTGCCTGACCCCGGCGCCATCAACGCCATTCACCGCGTCATTCAGATGGCGGATGTCTCCGCGCTCTATGTGAACGAGACCGACCCGGCGCGATTCGGCGCCAATGCCTGGAACCTTTTGGAGCAAGGCCGCCTGATTCTGGGCACCGAGTATGTGAATGCGCAGCGGCTCCGCAGCCTGATCCGCCGCGACTTCAATGCGTTATGGCAGCAGATTCACGTGCTGGCCGTCCCTACTACGCCGGTAACGGCGCCTCTGATTACGGAGGAGACGGTGCGGATCGGCGGCGTGGAAGAGGACACGCGCATGGCGTCGACGCGCTTTATGCGGATGGCGAACACGATGGGCGACCCGGCTCTCTCCATGCCCTGCGGCAAGGCTGCGAACGGCATGCCGATTGGGCTGCAGTTGATTTCGCGGCCCTTCAGCGAGGCGTTCCTGCTGAATCTGGCGCGGACGATGGAAGAGAATCTATAGACGTAAGGATGGCGCGCGCGTAAGCAAGCGGATAAACCCGCTGTGCCTCGCTGCCGCTCAGCCGGATGCTTTCTGAGCGACCGTATCCGCGATCAATTCAACGGCAGGGCCGTGGAGGGGCGAACGGGCATCGCCGGCGGAGCCTGCGGAGTCACCCCTTTTGGCAATTCGCTATCCGGGAAACCGCGAATGAAGTGGAACGTCCGGCTCCAACGGGTCCGGCTGAAAAAGTGAAGGGCCAGATCGCCGAAATGGCTAAGCAAAGAGCCGATTGAATTTCCCGTCAGATCCTCGGTCGTTGCCTGGTAAGACCAATAGATCATCAGGGGTTTGCCAATAATGTTTTGGCGCGGGACAAAACCCCAAAAGCGGCTGTCGAGCGAGTTGTCGCGGTTGTCGCCCATCGCAAAGTAAGAATCGGGCGGGACCACCACTTCACCGTTCTGGACGTGGTTCGATAGCATATCGCGCCAGGACGGAGCAAGTTCCGGCGACATCGCGCTGCCGCTGGTCTGAGCGAAGCTTGGAAAATCGTCTTTGTACGGATCCAGGAAGCCGGCCTTGTGATAGATGTACGGCTCGCGGAGAACCACCCCGTTACGATAAACCTGCTGGCCAATGATCTTGATATGGTCGCCGGGAACGCCGATAACGCGCTTGACGAATGTCTGGGTGATGTCGACGGGGTAGCGAAACACAATGATGTCACCGTGCTTGACTTCTTCATACGGCAGGATGTATTTGCTGACCGAGCCCGCCGGGGCATAAGCCATTTTGTCCACCAGCAGGTGGTCGCCGATGAGCAGCGTATCCTCCATGGATGCGGTGGGGATGACGAAGGCCTGAACCAGTGCGGTGGTCCCGAAGAGGAGCAGCAGTATGGTGACGGTCCATTCGGCGATCGCGCCGCGAGGCGGTTCCGTCCGCGGTGTCTCGGCGGCCGCGGCTGTATCCGGGGCGATTGTCGGGGAAGCGTTGTCTCGAGCCATACGTTATCCGTTTCTGCAAGTCTTGTCTTGCACTGTCATTGCCCGTCAGGAACTCCCCTGACGGTGTGCAGGGTCCGATCCCAGCGGGTACGGCTGAAAAAATGGAGGCCCACGTCCAGCAGATGGTGGCCGAAATCACGGGCCGAAGAAGGCATTAACTCATCGGTGGGAGCATTGTAGGACCAATAGATAAAGACGGGCCGTCCCATGATATTCTCGCGGGGCACAAATCCCCAGTAGCGGCTGTCGAGTGAGTTGTCCCGATTATCCCCCATGGCGAAGTAGCGATTGGGAGGAACCAGCACCTCACCGTTGACCACATGCCGTTCCAATACCTCGCGGAGCAGCGCAAGCTGACGAGCGCTTGAATTGAAGTTTTGCGAGAGACTGACGCTTGGAAAATTGTCGCGGTAAGGATCGGGGAACGGCGACTTGTGGATAACGTAGGGCTCGTTCAGAGCGGCGCCGTTGCGGTAGACTTGGCTGCGCACGAGTCTGAGACGGTCGCCCGGAATACCGATGACCCGCTTCACGAACATCTGCGAAATGTCGTCCGGGAAGCGGAAGGCAATGATGTCGCCGTGTTTCGGCTCCTCGTAAGGGAGCAGATACTTGCTGACAGCGCCTGCCGGGGCATAGGCCAGCTTGTCGACAATAATGTGATCGCCTATAAGCAGCGTGTCTTCCATGGAGCCGGTGGGAATGACGTAGGACCAGGCGAGGCTGGTGGAGGCGAACAGCAAAACCAGGATGGTGACCGCCCACTCGGCGACAAAGCCGCGCTGGACGGGCGGCTGGATCGGCTCGGCGGCGCCGTCTTCCCGCTCGGATGTGGCTAGCTCAGTTTGCATCCCATTGACCATTGTACCTTTGGACGCGGGATGCCGCCGGAGGGGTAGCGCGTTACCCGGGTTGGCCGTTACGCCAATGCGGCCTCGGCGTCGGCGACCGTCGGGTAGTTCACCAGATAGTCCTTGACGCCGGCCATTGCAAACATCGTGCGAAGGCGGTCAGGCAAGTTGACAACGGCGTATTTGCGGTTGTGCTTTTCACAGGAGACGTGGACGCCGAGCAAACTGCCCAGAGCCGCCGAATCCATGAAAGGAACGTTACCGAGATCGATGATGAGAACGGGACTGGAATCCTTCCGCGTCATGTCCTGAAATTCGAAGAAATTGTAGATCGTCAGCGGGCCGATCACTTTAAGGATATGAACACCCTCTCGCGACCCGGCGAGCTTTTCGATCTTAACGGGATCGGTCGGCTGATTTGGCATGGAATTTGATTGAGCCCCTCTATTATGCGGTCGAATTGTTCAAACGGCGTTACAGTCCGCGATGAACCATGATTTACAAGTACTTAATCAGAATTACCTCATTGCCCTTTTCGTTGTACAGCATCTCATCCACAATTTTTCGGGCGAGGAGCATGCCGAACCCTCCGGGGCGCATGTTGTGGTTGACGCGATACTCGACATGTTGCAAAGGATTGCCCGGAGGATTGCCGACCGCCGCGTGCTCCAACTCCTTGACGGCAAAGCCGGGTCCTGAGTCGCGAATCTGGTACATCGCCATGCGGCCAGTGCGGGCGAAGATGACCTCGATGCACTGGGAGTGATCCCATTGGCAGCCATGCTCGGCCGCGTTCAGGATCATTTCCCGGCAGGCGGTGCTGAGGTCATCGGCCAGGGAAGCGGGCAGATCGGCGTTCATCTCACGCAGGAGTTGGACGGCGCGGTCAATGGTGATGGATTCGCAGTGAAGCTGGATGACCAGCCAATTGCTCAGTGCGGAGAGGAAGCCGATCGGTGGAAGGGGCATGGCCGCCTCAATGGCGCGAACCGCGGCTTCACGAAGCGAAAGCAGAGACCAGGGAGAGCTGAAATAGGCGAAGGCGCCAGTCCGCACGGCGGTGATGGCGTCCATCGCGGAGGGCTTGGCGCTCAGGACGATAACGCGGGTTTGGCAGTTCCTGGCGGCTGACTCGACGATGGAGAGTTTCTCGTCCAAGGTTCCGCCCACGCCGGTTAGGACCAGATCGTAAGGTCCGCGGCAGAGACTTGCGGCCGCCTCGGCGTTCGACTCCACGCGATCGATGACGCACGGAAGGCGATCGTGAAGCTCGGCTTCCACGGCGTCAAGGGCCGGATCGTCGTGGACTAAGAGTATTCTCCTCGTCATCATTCTTCAGGCCATCGAAACAACCGGCACTGGGGTTCAGGCACGCACACCTCGGTGCTTTGAGAGGCAACTGGGTAGCCAAAGCGGGTAAGGCCAAGCGACCGTGGGCGGCGGCCCTTGCCATCCGGATGGCAGGTCGTAACATGTAAACTCACAAATGTGTTCTTCCTGTCCAAGATATCAGCGACGTTTCGATCTGGGTCCGCGCTGCGGCGTGGAGGTGCGCCAACCGGGGCGCGGTCGTTGACGGTCGCGGTTCGGAAGGCGTGGACGGGTCCATCTGTCACACGCTCTCAAGCAAGCGACTGCGGCAACGAGGTACTGCGCACCCGCTTGTTAACACGCGCGGTTCAGAAGGCACGGGCGACCCGCTCGGTCGCGGCTCTGAAGGCGTGGGTGCTTCAGTCAGGCGCCGATTTTCACGGCTCACCAGCCGGCCAACTGAAATCCCCTTCCGCCGTCACCCGAATCGCAACCTTCTTCTCCACCTTCAGCAGGAAGTTGCTCGGATCCTTCATCCCCCACTGCACGTAGGGCACATCGAACTGCGCCGTGCCGCTGAATCGTCCCCGCTCCACCTTCAGTTCCATCGGAACCGTGATTTCGTGCTTCGCCCCATGTACTTCTAGGCTCCCGCTGACGCGCACGTTCGAGGCTCCCGGCACGGCGAGCCAACCCTCCCAACTCGCCGGCGTAAACCGGATCTCCGGATACTTGTCGCTCTCCAACACCTCGGCATGCATCCGGCGGTCGCGGGTCGAGTTGCCGCTTTCGCCGCTCTTCGCATCGATGACCACGTGCCCGGACATGGTTTTCTTCTCGATATTCAGGCTGATTCTGCCCTCTTTCACGCGAAATGCTCCGTGGGTCGCGTGGATGTTCCCATCCAGGGTCCACGCCACCTGCGTCTTCGCCGGATCGACTGTCGCCGTCGCGCTCTGCGCGTCAGCCGGTCTGGCGAGACACACCACTCCGATGACGAGAGCAAATAAGAGTAATTTCATTGAACGGGCGATCACGCGCTGAGGAATTCGCGACTGAAGCCCAACACCTGGCTCGGCGTGAAATCGAAGAAAGAAGACATGCCCGATTGAATCGCCAGTAAGTCGCTGAACACATCGGGCCTTTTGGCCAGTCCCGCAAAAACTCGTTTCCGGACTGCGGGGAAGTCGCCCAACTTGACCAGCAATGATGACATCTGTCGCGGCCGTTCGAAGAATTCGTTGTGCGCCCGTTGATATCGGCGTAAGTCGCCACTCGAGTAGGCCTCGGCAAGCGCCACCGCGCCTTTGAACGAAAGACCCATGCCTTCGCCGGTGATCGCGTCTACTGAGCCCGACGCATCGCCGGCAAGCGCCAGTCCCTCCCGCCAAATCCTCTTCAACCGTCTCTGAACCGTCAGCGATCCCATCTCCGTAGTGGAGAACCTGTGTCCGGCCAGCCGCTCGCCAATCTCTGGGACCAGCCGCAGCGCTTCATCGAGTCGAAGTTTCTGTTGACGCGATACCAGCGCTACGCAGACTTCCGTCCCTGAAACGGGTGTGACGTAGATTTGGAACCGATCGCGCCAGTACACTTCCGTGCAGTCTGCCCACGGGTTTACTGCGTAATGCCGCCGGTATCCATAGCGCAACGAAGACCGCTTCGCAGCATCCAGCCCCGCCGCCCTGCGGATCCTTGAATTATGGCCGTCCGCTGCGACCGCCAGCGCCGCCGAAATCGGCCGCCCGTTTTGCGTCAGGCCGTTGCCCTGCCAAGCCAGCCCCTTGACGCCCCACCGGATTTCGACGCCCAACTGTTCGGCGCGCTCAATCAAGAGCTTTTGGAGCACCGGCCGACGCACGCCAATCCCAGTCCCGTTCGGGAAGGCAGCCTGGAAGCTGAGCGAGGCCTCCTGGAACCCGATGCCGCACAACGGTGCTCCGTGGGCCAGATTGAGCTCGACGCCCAATTTCCGCAACGCCGCGCGCGAATCCGGCAACAAGCCTTCCCCGCACGCTTTTTCGATAGGCGGCGAGGCGCAATCCGCCAGGCAAACCCGATAGCCTTTTTGGGAAAGCGCGATGGCGGAGGCCAACCCCGCGGGTCCCCCGCCCACCACAAACGCATCCCATTCCGGCAAACCCAGCCCCCTAGAAAAGCCGCATTTCTAACCGCCTTGTTACCACTTCAGCAAGACTAACTCGGAGCAGAAGCCCGGACCCATAGCCGCCAGCAACCCGAGGGTGCCCGGGGCCGGCCGCCGGTTCGCCATCACTTCCTCGAGCACAAACAGGACTGAGGCCGATGACAGATTCCCGGTCCGCCGTAAGCAATCCCAGGATGCTTTTAGCGCCTCGTCCGGCAAATCCAGCGCGGCGGCGGTTGCCTCTAAGACGCGCGGTCCGCCGGTATGCAGTACAAAACTCTTCAAGTCCGCTCGCGTCAGCCCTTGGTCCTTCAGAAACACATCCACGTCGCGGCCCAGGTTCTGCTTGGCCACTTCCGGCACTTCTCGTGACAACACGATGTGAAAGCCCTTCTCCGAAATGTCCCAGCCCATCACGCGTTGGGTGTTCGGATATAGAGTCGATCGCGTGGCCAGAATCTCCGGCCCCACGGGACTCGTGGTTTTCGGCGGAGTGACGTCTTTGCCAGCTACCAAGACTGCGCCCGCGCCATCGCCAAACAGGCCCGCACTGATCAGGTTTGCCACCGACAAGTCATCCGGTTGCAGCGTCAAAGAGCAGAGTTCCACCGATACCAGCGCCGCCACTTGATCCGGATAGCCGCGGACGTAGTCGGCCGCCCGCGCAATTCCCGCCGCTCCGGCCACGCAACCCAGGCCAAAAATCGGGTTGCGCTTGATGTTTGGATTCAAACCCATCCGGTTCACCAACAGCGCGTCAATAGACGGGCTGGCGATACCGGTAACCGAAACAAAATAAATGGCGCCCAAGTCCTTCGGGGTCAGCCCCGCTTTTTGCAGCGCGCAACTTAAGGCCTGCTCTCCCAACGTCTGCGCTTCGCGAATCCAGACATCGTTGAACTCGCCCCAGTTCTTCATGTCCAGGTACGCCCCGATGGGCATCGCCAGATACCGGCCATCCACTCCGGTTGCGTTGTGCAGCTTGTTCAACACGTCCAACCGCCCCAGGCGTTCGCCCCAATGCAACGTGAACGCGTCCAGCAGTACTTGCTGCGGGTAGTAGTTTGGCGGAAGCGCACTGGAGGCGCTTAGTATTCTCATGGTCTCGAATCGGCAAGCCGGTGGAACAAGGTCTTTGCCGGAATTTCCCCTTCCGGACATCATCCCAAGTTTCTCTTCGAGTTGCGCCGTTATTTCACTGGAGTGTGACTAAGAAGGGTCTTCCTGTCGCGAATCCAAGGGCAGTGGGCCTGTGGGAAGCCAAACGGGCCACTTCTGACCGGATAAGCAGCAGGGCAGGAAGGTCCAAATTATGGATTTTTGACCACACAGAGCGCGACAGGCAAGAATGGAGAGGTGAACCGCGAACAGGCCATAGAGACATTACGCGGCTATGAACCGGAACTTAAAGCGATTGGCGTGGTGAGCGCATCCCTATTCGGGTCGGTGGCACGTGACGAAGCCGGAGTCGATTCCGATGTCGATGTGGTCGTGAAGCTGTCGGAGAACTTTTCTACGGGCGGGTTCGATTATTTCTGGCAGCTAGACCAACTGGAAAAGCGCCTGTCCGGGCTGCTCGGCTGCAAGGTCGATGTGGTGGCCGAGCCGCTACGCAAGGAACGTTTTCAAGACGAAATCGACCGGGACCGCAGGCTTGCCTATTAGTAAGGCGGCCGGCAAGACCGCCACGCTGCAGGGGCTCCGGGCTGGTCGTTTGAATTTCGCCATCTGCCCACAGACTGAAGTCTGTGCCACCAGATGTCAGGTGGCACAGGCCAAAGCCGGCTCTAACCGGTGCTTCAGGCCCCCGGTCCGCTTGGCCTAAACGCAAACGCAAAGAATGCGGCTACCCCCAGGAAAGCGAAGGCCACCAGATAATTCCACGCAAGTTTTTCCTTTAAGAAGGCGATAGCGAACACAATAAACACCGTGATAGTGACCACCTCTTGAATGATTTTGAGTTGGAAGCCCGAGAAATGACCGAAGCCCAGCCGGTTGGCGGGCACGGCGAAGCAGTATTCGACCAATGCGATGCACCAAGAGACCAGAACCGCTTTCCAAAGCGGCCAGGCATGACCGTACTTCAAGTGCCCGTACCAGGCGAAGGTCATGAAACAGTTAGAAAGAATCAGAAGAATGACAGTAATCATTTTGTTTCAACCCGAAAACCCGCCGCGGTCCCCACCCAACCCAACTTGACATGCTTTGCCTCAAGCGGCTACCCTTTCGAAATCGTAATAGACCCCGCATATGCCTGACTCCGCCCTACTGGCTGCCTCCGAATCGTCCATTCGCCTGGTGACGGAAATACCCGGGCCGCGTTCCCAGGAACTCATCCAACGGCGAACCGCGAACGTCCCGCGCTCACTCGGGATGACCCTCCCCATCTTTATAGAACGCGCCGAGGGCGCGATGCTTGAAGACGTGGATGGCAACGTCTTTCTCGATTTCGTCGGCGGCATCGGCTGTCAGAATGCCGGGCATCGGCCCGCCGAAACCGTGGCTGCCATTAAAGAGCAGGCCGACCATTTACTGCATTCCTGCTTCATGGTGACGCCGTATGAAGGCTACGTCGAAGTCGCCGAGTGGCTGAACAACAACACGCCGGGCAACTTTCCCAAGAAAACGATTTTGACCAACAGCGGCGCGGAAGCCGTGGAAAACGCCATCAAAATCGCCCGCACGTACACGCGCCGGCCCGCCATCATCGCCTTTGAAGACGCCTTCCATGGCCGGACGCAGTTGACCATGACCCTAACCGGAAAGACGCATCCCTACAAAGCTGGCTTCGGCCCCATGGCGCCGGAGATTTACCGGATGCCGTATGCCTACTGCTACCGGTGCTCGTACAATTTGACCCACCCCTCCTGCAAGGTAGAGTGCGCCGAGCGCTTGCATTCGATGTTCGCGCGCCACATCGAAGCCGAGTCGGTGGCGGCCGTCATCTTCGAACCGGTGCAGGGCGAAGGCGGATTCATTGCGCCGCCCGCGGACTGGTTTCAGAAAATCGCGGAGATTTGCCGCAAGAATGGCACGCTGGTGATCGCCGATGAAGTGCAAACCGGCTTCTGCCGGACCGGGACGACGTTTGCCTGTGAGCGCTTCGGGTTGGAACCGGACCTGTTGATCACCGCGAAATCGATTGCGGCGGGACTGCCGCTGGCCGCAGTCACGGGCCGCGCTGAAGTGATGGACGCGCCGCTGCCCGGCGGCCTGGGGGGCACCTATGGCGGAAACCCAGTCTCTTGCGCGGCCGCACTCTCCGTGATGAAACTGGTGGACGAAGCCGATCTCGCCGGGAAGGCGGAAGCGATCGGGCGTCAGTTTGAGGAGCGTACGCGCAACTGGGCGAAGCGGTTCCCGCTCATCGGCGACATCCGGGGAATCGGCGCCATGCGAGCCATTGAGCTGGTGAAGAACCGCGACACGAAAGAGCCCGCCACGGACGAGACGAAACGGATTCTGGGGCTGTGCCACAAGCGGGGTCTGGTAATGATCTCGGCCGGAGTGTACGGCAACGTCATCCGGCTGCTGGTACCGCTGGTGGCAACGCCGGGGCAGATCTCCGAGGGTCTGGGGATACTCGAAGACGCGCTGGAGTCAACCGAGCCGTTACCATAATCGAGCGCCCGCGCAAGACCATGCTTCCGGTGGCCTAGACTTCCAACTTCCAGGGGCTTCGATACTTCTCTTTCAGCGCTGACCTCACTTCCTCCTGCTTCACGGTCCAGTTCTCTTCGTCCCAATCCAGGCGCGTCTTGTGGCGCAGCGCCAGGTTGCCCATCAGGCAAACCGTCGAAGAGCGCACAGTGGTTTCAATCTCGCTGGCCGGCTTCTGACGCGTGCGGATGCACTCCAGGAAGTTCTTCCAGTGCGGAACATTCATGTCCCGCATCTCGTTGTTGTTCTCCCACGCTTGCGCGGTACCGGACGACTTAGTTGGCGTCAGCCAACAGCCCCGGCGGTTCACAAAGACTGTCCCCTCAGTCCCGTGAATCACTGTAGCCGCGCCGTCTTTCTTGTCGAACATCGGCATCGGGTTGCAGGTCCGGCTCTCGTAAGTGGTCAGGAAGTGCGGATAGTAAAACGTCGCCATCATCGTATCCGGCGTTTCTGTGTTGTCGTCGACGTAGAACTTAGTGCCAAGCGCCGTCACGGCAGTGGGCATCACCTCGCCGAAACACTGATGAATCGGGTCGATCAGATGGACGCCCCAATCCGTCATTGCTCCGCCGGCATAATCCCAGAAGTAGCGGAAGGTGGGGAAAGTGGCCGCCTTGACGCCCCAGCGGTTCGGATTGAAGGGGCGCTCCGGCGCGGGCCCAAGCCACAGATCCCAGTTCAGGTCGGGCGGCGGCGCGGTATCGGCGGGGTTGCCGTAGCCCGCTTTCTTCACCAGACCGCATTGGTAGGCGTGACAAAAGGTGACATCGCCGAGCGCGCCGGCCTTCACTAACTCGGCCGCTTGCTTGAAGTAGCCGCCGGAGCGCTGCATGGTTCCGCCCTGGACAACCCGATTGTATTTGCGGGCCGCCGCCACCATCTTCTTTCCTTCATCGACGTAGACGCAGGAGGGTTTCTCGACGTAAACATCCTTACCGGCTTTGCAGGCCTCCACCATCATGTAAGCGTGCCAGTGGTCAGGAGTCGAGATACAGACCGCGTCGATCGACTTATCGGCAAGGATCTCGCGGAAGTCGGCCGTGGTTTTAACTGTGACACCGTACCTGGCCGCCGCCGCAACAGCTCGCTCCAGATGCGGCTGGTAGACATCGCAGACCGTCACCGGTTGCGCTCCGGCCTTGATCGCATATTCGAGATTCCCCGAGCCCATGGCGCCCAGCCCGATAAAGCCGACGTTCGTCTTATCGTTCGCGCCCTTCAGATTGCCTGTGAATAGGGCCGTCGTCAGCGCCGCGCCGGCCCCCGCTATCAAATCCCGCCGCAAAATGGTGTCGCTCAAAATGTCCTCCCGAGTGTCGCCGTGGACTGCGAGGCCATTATATGCCCTGGGTCAAAAGCGATGACGCAGCGCGACAGGAAAGCCGTGAAACAAGGACTCACTCTCCGAGGCGCTCAACCCGCCGAGCCGAGAGTCATCTCGGCTGGGCCCGTGTACGGCTGAAACGAAAGAACAGCCGACACGAATGCCGGCTCAGCACGCGCCGCGGAGATTTCACTGACCCGCCTTCAACGCCTGCAGCCGCTCCCGGGCTTTCGGATACTCCGGCTGGAGTTTCAGCGCTCTCGCGTACATGTCCATCGCCACTTCCCGGTGGCCGGTCTGCTCATACAAGATACCCAGATCGAAGTACGCCGCGGGGTAACTTGGTTCTGCCGCAATAGCTTGGTTGAAGGCATCCAGCGCAGCGAGTGTATCACCCTCGCGCAGCAGCACCGCACCGAAATCGCAATAACCCGCCGCGCGCCCGGGATTGACCGCAATCGCTCGACGGTACTGCTGCTCAGCGCCCTTGAGGTCGCCCGCCGATTGCAGCGCTGCTCCAAGATTGACGACCGCCGCCAAATTGCCAGGCTCAATCTCCAGCGCCTTCTCATACGCTCGCTTCGCCTCCGCTATCGATCCCTGTTGCAAATAGATATTGCCCAGATCGACCCACGGTTCCGGGCTGGTTGGCGCCATGGCAATCGCCTGCCGCAACAAAGCCGCGGCCTCGGCATCCTTGCCTTGCCGGTGCAAAACGCTGCCGAGGTTAATCGACGCAGACGCGTACCGCGGATTCGCGGCCAGTGCGCGCCGGTAATAATCGGCGCCGGCATTCAAATCGCCCGCCTCCACCGCTCCCACGCCAAGGTTGAAAAGCAGCACGGCGCTCCGCGGCGTCGCGGCCAGCGACGTCCGATACAGCCTCGCCTCATCGCTCCAATCGGCCACACGCGCGTTCAGGCGCCACGCGCCCCACATCGCCCACACTGCCAGCAGCGAAGCCGCATAGGACCGCTGACGATGCGGCATTCGAGAAACAACGGCTACCAGGACAAACACCAGTCCCGCTGAAGCCAGGTATGTATAGCGCTCCGCCATTCCCTGATACAGAAACACCAGCCCGCAGAAAGGCGCAATGGCAATCAGCATCCAGGCAAGTCCCGCGGCCACATCGGGCGCCTTCCTGCGCAGAGAGAAGACGGCTGCCACCATGCCCACCGCAACCGCCAGCGCCGCCACTGACGCAGGGGATAGCACATTCGCCGGGGTATCGGACGACCGCTCAATGCTCATCCCCAGCGGAAGCACCATCCAGCCAATGTACTTGAGCAGCGAAAGTCCAGCCGCGAAAAAGGCCGGCGTGCCTAGCGGTAAGTGAGCGCCCGCTGCGCTCCTCATCAGGAAGTAACCGCCGGCGACCATCGCACCTACCGCACCCAGCGCTAACCAACGAAAGTCAATGCGCCAAGCGTACAGATAGACAACAAGCAGAATCAGCGGCAGCGCGATGACTCCCCACTCGTTCGAGAGCAGCGCTCCGCCCCAGGCGAAGGCAAAGGCCGCCAACCACCACACCTTTGGATCTCGAACGTAAGTCAGCGCCGCCAACGCGCTCAGCAGGAAGAAGAGCACTACCAATAACGCCGGTCTTCCCGAAATCCACGCCACCGCTTCCGTGGAAATCGGCAAACCCAGCCAGATCAGGCATGTCGCCGCAGAGATACTCCACCGCACGCCCAGCTTACTCAACAGCAGGAAACCGAGCACGCCATTCGCCCAGTGCAGAAGCAGGTTCGTCAGATGAAAACCAGCGGGGTTCAAGCCCCACATCCATCTATCCAGAAACAAGCTTGACCAAAACACGGGACGGTAGAAAGACCCGGCAACACCGCGATACTCCTCGTTCAACGGGACAGAAGCGCGAAAGTACTTACCCAACCCGTGCCAGGACGCGATATCGGAATTTTGTTGAATCGCCAGGGTGTCGTCATAGATAAACGGGCCTTGAAGCGCCCGTCCATACAGCAGCGCAACCCAAACAAGACTGAGGGCAACGAAGACGGCCAGCGGGTGCTGACGGTCGCGGCTCGGAAGGCGTGAGTGGATCTCTACACCGTACACAGTTTCACGGCTTCGCCCAGCGACGTGATCGGGTCGCGCGTCGGGACGAACTCGTGGGCGAAGTAGCCCTGGTAGTTCAGATCGGCAATGGCCTTCGCCACCGTTCGCCACTGCAACTCCTGCGTGTCGTCCAGTTCATGACGTCCCGGGACGCCGCCCGTGTGGAAGTGGCCGATGAACTGGATGTTCTCGCGGATGGTGCGAATGATGTCGCCTTCCATGATCTGCATATGGTAGATGTCATACAGCAATTTCACGCGCGGGGAATCCACGCCCTTCATCACGTCCACGCCCCACTTGGTGTGGTCGCACTGGTAGTCGTGATGATCGATCTTGCTGTTCAACAGCTCCAGGCAAATGGTGACGCCCGCGTCTTCAGCTACCTTGCTGACGCGACGCAATCCGGCGATGCAGTTCTGTTTGCCTTCCTCATCGTTCTGACCGCGGCGGTTGCCGGAGAACGTGATCACATTCGGCACTTTCGCCGCGGCCGCCAGGGCGATGTTCTCACGCATTTCGTTTTCGAGCTTGTCGTGATTCTCCAGCCGGTTCCAGCCGTTGGGAATGGTGCCGGCGCCCGGCGTCATGGCAGGCACAAGGCCATACTGCCGCGCCGTGGGCCATTGGTCATGATCGATCAGATCGATGCCGCTGAGGCCTAGCGCCGCGCCCTGCCGGCAGAGATCCTCCAGCGACATCTTGCTATAGCACCATTTGCAGGCGGATTGCTTGAGGCGTCCGGCGGGCGAGGCCTCAAGTGTGAATTCAGTGGAGAGCGCTCCCAGGGCCAGAGCCGGGGTAACTTGCAGCAGTGAACGGCGTGTTGTGTTCATAACGGGAAACACCAAGCTTACACAAGAAGTTTATCCACCACATTGCCGGCCACATCCGTCAGGCGGAAGTGGCGGCCCTGAAACTTGTAGGTTAATTTCTTATGGTCGATACCGAGACGATTGAGGATGGTCGCCTGCAGGTCGTGAATATGAACGGGATCGGCCACGGAGTTGTAGCTATAATCGTCCGTTTCGCCAAGCACCAAGCCCGGCTTAATACCGCCGCCCGCCATCCACATAGAGAAGCAGCGCGGATGGTGATCGCGGCCGTAGTTGGTATCGGTCAATTTGCCCTGGCAATAGACGGTGCGCCCGAATTCGCCGCCCCAAATGACCAGCGTGTCGTCCAGCAGGCCGCGCTGCTTCAGATCGGCCACCAGCGCGGCCGAGGGCTGATCCACACTCTGCGCCTGCATCGCCAGATCGCGTGGCAAATCGTTATGCTGATCCCATCCGCGCTTATAGAGCTGTACGAAGCGCACATTGCGCTCCAGAAGGCGGCGGGCCAGCAGGCAATGCGAAGCGTAGGTGCCGGGCTTGCGGGAATCGGGGCCGTACATCTCAAAGATGTGGTTCGGCTCCTTCGAAAAATCCATCAGCTCCGGCACCGACGTTTGCATCTTGAACGCCATCTCATATTGCGAGATGCGCGTTTCAATCTCGGGATCGTGAAAGGCCTCAGCCTGGATGGCGTTCAGCGCGTTCACTGAGTCGATGATGTCGCGGCGCGTGCTCGGTTCTATGCCGGGAGGGTTTGAGAGATAGAGCACCGGGTCGCCGGTTGAGCGGAACTGCACGCCCTGATACTTCGAGGGCAGAAAGCCGCTGCCCCAGAGACGCGAGAACAGAGGCTGGTCGGTATTAAGGCCGCTCTGCTGCGAGATGAGCACCACAAACGATGGCAGCTCACGATTCTCACTTCCCAGGCCGTAGCTGATCCATGCGCCCATGCTCGGGCGGCCCGGCTGTTGGAAGCCGCTTTGGATGAACGTAATGGCGGGGTCATGGTTGATGGCGTCGGTCCAGACGGTTTTGACAATCGCAATGTCATCCACGATCTTTGCGGTATGGGGCATCAACTCGCTGACCCACGCGCCGGACTGTCCGTATCGCTCAAACTTGAAGATCGATTTCGCCACGGGAAGCGTAGATTGGCCCGAGGTCATGCCGGTGATCCGCTGGCCCATGCGAATGCTGCCCGGCAGATCGGCGCCCTGATACTCGGCGAGCTTCGGTTTGTAATCGAACAGATCGATCTGTGAGGGACCGCCCGATTGATGCAGGAAGACCACGCGCTTGGCCTTGGGAGCGAAGTGTGGCAGCCCGGCGAGTCCGCCGAATTGGGAATCGTCTCCCGTCCCCCCAAACAACTCGGGATTGACGATGGAGGCAAGCGCCGCCGCGCCAATGCCCGTGGCAGTTTTGCCGAAGAAGTGGCGTCGCGTCAGGGTCTGGTGAAGTTCGTCAGCAAAAGACATCGGGGCTTATTCCTTGGTCACCGTCTCGTCCAGGTTCAGAATGGCGCTGGCAACCGTCGTCAATGCCGCCAGTTCAGCGGGGTCGGTCTGAGGCGCGGGCGATTCGCCGACAGACAGCAGTTTCTTCGCGGCATCGGGATGCTGGCGATAATTGGCGAGCTCCCGCGTTTCGAGCGAACGCAGAATCTCCACTTCCTTCGCAGCGGGCGCCCGGGCTACGGTCAATTCGAAAGCGAAGCGGATGCGGCCCTCGTCGGTGCTGCCGCCCTCTTTCAGCATGCGGGCGGCCAGTGCGCGCGAGGCTTCCACATAAGTCGGGTCATTCAGCAGCACCAGCGCCTGAAGGGGCGTGTTCGTAAGCAGGCGGCGCGCGGTACACTTCTCACGGTCCGGAGCGTCGAAGGTGCCCAGCGCCGGTGGAGGGCTGGTGCGCTTCCAGAAGGTATACATGCTGCGGCGATACAGATCGTCCCCATGGCTCGGCACGTAGCTTTGGGCGGAGAAACCGTCGCCGAATGCGATATCTTCCCAGAGCCCCGGCGGCTGATAGGGGAAGACGCTCGGTCCGCCAACGCGTTCTTTGAGCAGGCCGCTGACGGCCAGGGCGTTGTCGCGAATCATCTCCGCCGGCAGACGGAAACGCGGACCGTGCGCGAGATAGCGGTTTTCAGGGTCGTTCTGGATCTGCTCCTGTGTCGCTGCCGAATCCTGCCGGTACGTGGCGGAGGTCACGATCAGACGCTGCATGGCGCGCACGTCCCAGCCGCTGCGAATGAATTCGGTAGCCAGCCAGTCAAGCAGCGGCAGGTTCACAGGCTCATCGCCTTGTGAGCCGAAGTCCTGCGATGTTTTGACTATGCCCAGGCCGAAGTAACTTTGCCAATAGCGGTTCACCACGACTCGGGCGGTCATGGGGTTCGTGGGGCTGACAATCCAGCGCGCCAGCGTCAGACGGTTGGCGGGTTCGCCCGAAGGCAGCGGCGGCAGGATGGTGGGGACGCCCGGCGTAACAACCTCGCCTCGGTTCCGGTAATCGCCACGGCCCAGGATGGCCGTTTCACGCGGCTTGTCCGTTTTCGGATCCATCTCCGCCATCACCATGGTGGTGGGGATTTGCTTCTGGAGCGCCGTACGTTCCTTCTCAAGCGCCTCCCGCTGGTGATAATCCGCGCGGAGTTCCGGTGGCGCCTCCTCACTCAGGAAATACTCGGTGACGCGCTTCTTCGTTTGCGCCTCACGATGATCCACCGGCGTCACCAGCGCCGCCCTGATCGGCTCTTCGCGGAACAGAGGCAGCACCTCAGCGGCAATCAGCGGACGATTGTAGATTCGGAGATCGTCAATGCCGCCGACGTAGGGTTTGCCGAAGGCCTTGTTGCCGATTTCAAGCGGGGCGCGAACGGAAGCGGCAAGGGGCGGCGTGGCCGCTGTCGCCTTCTCATTCATGGCTTCGAGCTTGCCTGGCTTGCCGTCAAAGAACACTGCCAAAGCAGCGCCGTTGTAGTTAATGACGACGTGGTGCCACTCGCCCGGGTTGAGCCGGTCCGCGGTGCGGACGGCCAAACGGCGCCCGTTGCGGTTCAGATGGATGTAAACGCGCGGTTGCCAATGCTGGATGTCCGTCAACAGGAAGTCGTCGAGCGAAACCAGAAGGCCCTGCTCTGACTTCGCACCCGTGAGCGCGGTCAGCACCGTCATCGGCTTGCTGCCGCCCGGATTGAGCCAGCAGGCAATCGAGAACTGCCCGCGCCCGATCGTGCCCGCGTCGTCGAGCGCCACTTCGGTGTCGCCGTCGAAGGAAGCCGCCCGGTTCACGATGCCTGGATTAAACGTCAGGTCGCCGCGAACGGTCCGGCCGAACCTGTAGTGGCCCGATGCATCGGAGAGGTTGGCATCGAACTCGTAGTGTGAGACGAGGCCGGCGGTGGTAGGCGGAATGAGCTTCGCCCAGCGCGCCTTCTCCCAAATCTCCTGCGCGGCGGCCACGGTCTTGGCATCCAGCTTCTTATCCAGACCGGCGATGGCCTTCTTCAACTCCTCCATCCGGGCCGCTTGGGCGTCACTGGGCAGGGCCAGCACCGGCGCGGCATTGCCACGCTGGCCATCCAGGCCCTTTTCCGGAATAGAGTTGAAGAAAGCCGCAAAACGGTAAAAATCCTTCTGAGAAAGCGGATCGTACTTGTGATCGTGACAGCGGGCACATCCCAGCGTGAGTCCCAGCCACGTAATGGATGTCGTCTCCAGGCGATCGACCAGGTATTCGTTCTGGTACTCCTCCGGAATCGCGCCGCCTTCGAAATTGATCATGTGATTGCGATTGAAGCCAGTTGCAATCTTCTGCGAAACCGTTGCGTTCGGGAGCAGGTCGCCCGCCAGTTGCTCAATCGTGAACTCGTCGAACGGCATGTTCTTGTTGAATGCGTCGATTACCCAATCGCGCCAGTGCCACATTTCACGCATGCTGTCAATGTGGTAACCGTGGGTGTCGGCATAACGGGCAAGATCCAGCCAGCCCATCGCCATGCGCTCGCCATAGCGGGGCGATTTCAATAGCCGGTCAACCGCCTTCTCATACGCGTCCGGGCTTCGGTCATTGAGAAAAGCGTCCAGCTCTTCAGGCGTGGGAGGAAGGCCGGTGAGATCGAAGGTGACGCGGCGCAGCAGCTTAGCGCGGTCCGCCTCCCGCTGCGGCTTCCAGCCCATCTTGTCGAGGTTCGCAAGGATGAACGAATCGATGGGATTTTTCACCCAGGCAGGATCTGAGACTTTAGGAATCTCAGGGCGCTGAGGCGCGGCGAAGGCCCAATGTGTCTTCCACTGTGCGCCGCCGTCTATCCAACGCTTGATCACGTCAATCTGTTGCGGCGTCAGTTGCTGGCCGGTTGAAGCGGGCGGCATCTGAAACGCCTTCTTATCGGCGCTGACTCGCTGGTAGAGGCGGCTGCCGGCGGAATCGCCCGGCTTGACGATGGTGTAGCCATTGCGCTCTGAAAACGCTCCGCCGTCTTTGACGTCCAGCCGCAGGTTCGCCATGCGTTTCTTCTCATCCGGCCCGTGACAGGCGTAGCACTTGTCAGAGAGGATGGGGCGGATCTGCCGGTCGAAGTCGATGGGCGGCGTAGCGGGCGCCAAATCCGCGGCGTAGACGCTTGAGAGTGTCATCAGCCCGAGCAACAACATCTGCGGAATCGAGCGGACTAGGCTTTGGAACTGCATTCAGGCGTGTGTTGTGATTTTAACGTTAAAGGACAGGCGCGTCAATGAAATGGCTTCCCCACGCTGCGCAGTGACTGTTTCGCATCGGGAGCCCGCCGCCTGCCAACCGCGCCGCGACCTTAAGCGTCGAGGGCGATTAAGTAAGGCAATGCCACGGGGGCCGATTGCCAATCAGCCGCAGGCTGCCGGCCTAACTTGACCGATAGCGCGGCAATAAGAGCATCAGCCCCGCCGCGCACACCGTCACTAGCGAGAGCCACCCCAGCAGCGTTGCGTAGGAACCCGTGGCGTCGAAGGCTTTGCCCATGATCACAGGGCCGATGGCTCCGGCGATCGCGTAGAACGTCCAAGTGATTCCGTATAAAAGCGAGAACGACTTCAGGCCGAAGTATTTTGATAGCAGGTAGGGCGTCACATCCGCCTCGCCGCCCATGCCGAATCCAATCAGAGCGGCGCCAAGCACGCCCGTCACGAAGGAACCGGCGCGAGACAGGATGAAGGTCCCAAGCGCAGCCAAGCCCAGAAGACAGAAGGAAACGTAAGGAGCGAAAAAGCGGTCAAGCAATGCGCCGGTGGCCAGTCGTCCCGCCAGCGCCGCTCCGCCCAGCGCGGATACGGCAAACGCCGCATGGACCGGCGAGATGCCGCGATCTGTCAGCAGCGCGGCCAGGTGGGCGATGGAACCGTTCTGGCTAATGGAAATGAGGAACAGGACGGTGACGATAATCCAAAAGCTCCGTGAACGGAGTCCTTCGGTTGCATTACGGCCTTTCATACGATGGCGCAGGGCGGGGGACTCAGGCGCATTGTGCTCCCGAATCTGGGTTGCTAAAGGCAGGCCCACCACCAGCACCATGGCGCCCAGGACAACGAAGGCGCGTCGCCAGCCGAGAGCGCCGATCAGGCCCTCCGCGACCGCGGGCAGAACCATCGCTCCCAACGCTCCGCCGGTTAGTAGAAGAGAGAAGGCCAAGCCGCGCCGTTTCTCAAACCAGGTGGCGAGCGTTCGGCCATAGGCAAGGTGCGCGCCTCCGTTGCCCACAATGCCGATCACTATGAAGACGGCATAGAGATGCCACAGGTGGTGCGTCATTAGCGACAACGAGGCGAAGGCGCACCCAAAAATCGCCAGGCATGGCAGGACGATGCGCCGCGCCGGGTAGCGATCAAAGAGATAGCCGAGCAGCGGCGATGCCGCGGCCAGTGACAACGCGGCAACCCCGAAGGCGCCCGACACCGCTTCACGCGACCAGCCGAATTCTTTCGCCAGCGGCTTTAAGAAGACGCCGAAGGTGTAGACCAGCAGCGAAGCGAAGCTGACAAAGACGCAGGCCGAGGCGGCGGCGGTGACCCGCCACCCCGGATAGCGAATACTGTCTTCGCCCAAATCGCGAGTTAGAGCGATGGTTGGATTCACGGGCGCCTCAGAAAGTGAGTTTCAGCGCAAACTGCATCAGGCGGGGCGGCGCCGCGCTTAGAATCTGGTTGAAGGTCGGAGAGTTGAGGTCGGCCACCGGCAATCCGAAATTGGCGTGGTTGGCGACGTTGAACGATTCCGCACGGAACTGCAGATGAAGTTGCTCACGCAGCAGAAAACTCCGCGTCAGCGAGGCGTCAATGTCCGTGAAGGCCGGCCCGCGGGCAATGTCGCGGCCCGCGTTGCCAAATTGACCCGCTTGCGTCTCTGGATTCAGCCGTAGGAAAGCCGACGCGTTGAGCCAGTCTCCCACTGTTTGGGGTCCGTCGTTGGGATTGCCGATCAGATCCGGACGGCTGGCTGGAATGCCCGAGATGGGCGGGCTGTTCGCCTGCAGCGAAACGTTCGTGGAGTCGTAAACCGTAAACGGCGTCGGCGAGTTGTGGGTAGCGATGATGTTCACTTGCCAGTTTGAAAACATGCGGCGGGCGGCGAAGGGCGCGCTGGCGGGAACGTGCGGCTCCCAGGTGCCGCTGGCGACGAAGCGTTGACGCGAATCGAAGAGCGAAGGGCCGTGCTCAGCCGCCAGATCGAAGGGATTCTGGGCCAGGTCGTTTGCACCGGCCAGGGGCTGAGACGAGGCGCCAGCCAGATTCATCGATGAGATGTAGTCCAGCGACTTCGAATACCAGTAACTCACATTGAAGCCAAGGCCCACTGCATAGCGCCGCGAAAGACTGGCTTGGCCGGATTCGTAGGTGGAGTTCGTAATGTCCTCTAACTCAGCGACTGTCGAAAGTGTGCAGGGTCCCGGGGTTGAAGGACAGCCGGCGTAAACGCGGCGTTGATCCGCGTTCTGGGCGCTGGCGCCAGGGCCGTATACGGCGGGGTTCGCTTCCACATTCCGCGGCAGGTGCGTACCCTTAGAGCCGACGTATTGGACCTCGACCAGATAACGGTCGAACAGCGAACGCTGAATGCCGAAGTTCCAATTGTCTACATAGGGCGCGCGAGCCGTTGGATCGAGAGCAAAGACGGTTGAGGGCCGGACGAATGTATCGGGCTGCGGGTAGGTATGGCCGGCATAAGGGTCGGTGAAGTTCAGGCCGGCGCCGCTGTACTGGTTGAACTGGGCCCAGGGAAGCGAACTGACGGGAACCTGGGACGCCACGCCGGGGCCGTTTTGAAATTGGTCGTAGAAGACGCCGAAGCCCGAACGAACCACCCACTTGGACGTGCCGGTTGGATCCCAAACGAAGCCAACGCGGGGCATGAAGGCGTTGTCGCCCTGCGCGATGCCTGGTCCGATGCCGGGGTCACCCGGGAAGAGAACGCCTTCCGGGGCGTTGGGGAAGACTTTCGACTGAACTCCGGGCACGAAGCCGTTGAGCTCATTGTGTATCTCAGTAAGAGGATTGTCCCGCTCATAGCGGAGGCCCAGATTGAGCGTAAAGTGCGGGCTGACGCGCCATTCATCCTGTATGTAAGTGCCGAGGCCCCAATCGCGAACTCCGCGGTTAAAGTTGCCCAGGCCCTGATAGAAGGTGACGGGCGCGCCAAGCAGGAGGTTGGCGATGGCATTGCCGGTGGGAAAGGTGCCCGCAAAAACAAAGAAAGCGTTCGGTGCGATGGCCTGGAACATATTGAGCTGGGTGCGCATAAAGTCGGCGCCGACGCGCACCGAGTGGCGTCCCTTGGTCCATGACAGGCCATCCTGCGCTTCGTAGGTGTTCTGCACGGAATCGCGCGGGCCGGTAATGGCGCCGCCGATGGGCGAGTAACCGGTGATGTTGAAGAACGGCGGCCCTTGGCCCAGCGCCGAGGCCGATGGATACTCGAAGCCCAGGGCGCTGGGCGGCGTTTGGTTCAGACGGCGGTCGAAATCGAAGGGATAGCGGAGAAACGTAATCCGGGCGGAGTTATTCAACATGGGCGAGAACGAGTGAATACTCGATACTTCCGCCGAATCGGTGGTCAAGTTATCGCGTGTCGGAAAGCCAGGCACGGGGGTGCCGCGAATCGAGACCGGATTAATGTCATATCCGCCGGAGTAAGAGTAACGGGCGAAGAGCTGGTCATTCTGCGAGGCATTGAAGTCAACTCTTCCGCCTCCCTGGTCATAGTCATTGGTCCCCACCACCACGGAGCGATACAAGGAGGGCGAAACATTTCCTTGCGGATAGAGCTGCAAAACGTTAAGCGCCACCGCGTTTTGAAAGCTGGGCGGGATCTGATTTCCAGGGAACGGCGTGCCCCCGGCGGCGTAATTCAGAAGCGGCGTGCCGAGGCCCGAGAAATTGCCTTCACGCTCCTGAGGCGTCGGCACGGTAGCGGATGTGGTGGCTCCCTGGCGATTGCGAAAGCCCTCGTAATAGCCGAAGAAGAAGAGGCGGTCTTTCACGATCGGTCCGCCGACTGTGCCGCCAAACTGATTCTGCTTCAGGGGCTCCACATCTGTTGAAAAGAAGTTTCGGGTATCGAGTTTGTCGTTGCGAATGAACTCATACAGCGTGCCATGGTAGTCATTCCCGCCGGACCGGGTGACGACAGTGGTGGTGGCGCCGGCTGTACCGCCGTATTCAGCGGGAGCCGTTTGAGTCAGAATGCGAAACTCCGCAATAACGTCGACCGGAATTTTGAGGGCATAGCCGCCATCCATGCGGTTGACATTCTGCGCGCCGTCGATGACATACATATTCTCTTCCGG
The DNA here is from genome assembly GCA_903970405.1 of Acidobacteriaceae bacterium. Lineage (GTDB taxonomy): Bacteria > Acidobacteriota > Terriglobia > Bryobacterales > Bryobacteraceae > CAJCIT01. The sequence goes on from CAJCIT010000154.1 coordinate 27,695, forward strand.
GCGGGCTCCATTCACCGCGTAGGTCTCGCCCTCCCGCAAGGGACCGCCGGCGGCAATCAAGCCCTGGGTCAATTGGGCGGCGCCGGATTGTAACAGGCCCAATTGAGTGAAATTGCGCCCATTCAGCGGAAGCTCAAGGATTTCGCGGCCCGTGACCACTGCGCCCAAGGTGTTGGTTGACGAATCGACAATGGGCGCGTCGGTGGTCACCGTCACCACGGATCTGACGGTGGCCAGTTCAAGAGGCAATTCGACGCGAAGGGTTTGGCTGACGTCCAGAACGATAGGCTGCTGGGATAACGTCGCGAACTTGTCGGCGGTCACGGTGAGGTTATACTGTCCCACCGGGAGCAGCGATAGGCGGAAGAGCCCATTCTTCTCGGCATCGACTTCCTTCACGAAGCCGGTATCGAGATTCTTGGCCGCCACGTGCGCCGCCGGGATGGGGGCGCCGCTCTTATCGGTAATCAACCCTTCGATGGACCCTGTTGGATCTTGGCCGAAGGCGATAGGCGCCAGCAAAAGACACACTGCGAGTGGAATAACAACATGCTTATAATTCATTCTCGTAAGGTTCCCTGAAAGTTTGTATTTTTCCGGTAAAAGGAGAACGTGCGCCTGTATCGGCACAGGCTCATGAAGCCGTGGCCAGAACGCCGGTGACGCTGGCCGTGTAGCCGTTGGTCGCAACCATTGCGCCGCGCTGGCGATAAAACTCCGGATCGTCGGGCGCCCAGGTCGCCAACCCGTCCACATAGCGGTTGCACATGCAGAACATGGCCGAAATCAGCACCGTGTCGTGAATCTCCAAATCGGTGGCGCCCTGGCCGCGGGCAGCGGCAACGTCGTCCGCAGTGACGTGACGGCCCCCTTGCTGGACCTTGCCCGCGATAACCAGGAGCGCCTTGAGCTTCGGAGAAATATCAGCATGTTCGAAGTCGCGCTTGACACTGAGCACCAGGGGCTCATCGCCGCCCAAGTGATGAGCTGCGATGGCGCCATGGATGGTCTGGCAGTAAACGCACTCGTTTTGCGAAGACACGTAGGTGGCGATGAGTTCGCGTTCCCCGCGAGTCAGCGTGCTGGGGCCTCGCAGCAGGACCTCGGCAAGATCGTTCAACGGTCTTGCGGTTTCGGGCCGAAACATCATTGGGCCCCGAATTCCGGGAATGCCTTCCGGTAAAGAAATATGCGCCATGGTTCTTACGCTCCTTGAAGATTCTTGATGTTCCGTGCTTTTGGGCGCAGCACGGCCCATCGACTTGGAATACTGTTTTCAGGCGACCCGCATGACAAGCGGACTAGCCGGCAACCTAAGCCGCTATCGCGCGTCAATAACACGAAACGACAACGGCAATGAGGGCGAGTATAACGGCGTTACGAACACCGCTCAATAGTGAGAAGAAACTAGAAGCCAAATAAGAGCGAGTTACTGCGTTGCGCTCGGCGTGTTACTGGATGGGGGCGTTCGTCGAGCGAGTCTATGAGAGTTGGGATGGAAATATGAAGATGCGAATGCACGCAGGCGCGCGCCCCGAAGGACCTAGTTCTCAAGGACCCTCGATGGCGCTCAATCAGCGCCGACTTTTTTACGACTCCCCAGGCTGAAGCCTTGTGCCACCGGGCTTGCCCCAAAAAAAGGGCCGTTCAGGAGGGACCTGTCCGCAATGTTACGCTGGTATTTTGCGGAGAGGTGGCAGAGTGGTCGATTGCGGCGGTCTCGAAAACCGTTGAACCTTCACGGGTTCCGAGAGTTCGAATCTCTCCCTCTCCGCCAGCCTGTCTCTTCGGTGGCCCCCTGATGCGCGGCATGAGAACTCTGCTGGTGCTTGCTCTCACGGCGGCGAGTCTCCCCGCACACGACGTCATCACCACCAAGCTCACTTACACGCGGGAGATTTCGCGCATCTTGGCGGCCCGGTGCCTCTCCTGTCATGGCGCAAACTCTTCCATCGCGCTGACCACGTATGAAGAGACGAGGCCGTGGGCCGTCGCCATCAAGGAACAAGTGCTGTCGCGGTCCATGCCGCCGTGGGGCGCGGTGAAGGGCTTTGGCCACTTTGCGCCAGATAATGCACTTTCTCAAGAGGAACTCATCATCATTTCGGCGTGGGTGATTGGCGGCGCGCCGAAGGGAGATCCAGCATTGCTCCCGGCCGCAAAGACCATTGCGGCCAGGCAGCCGCCGGCGCTTACGACAGCGCTGACTGTCAACACACAGCTCCGGCTGGCGAATCCGCTGGTTCTGGCCGGGGTTGCGCCGTTGCCGGATGCCACCATTTCCGATGCCAAGATCACCGCAACGCTGCCCACCGGTGAGATTCAGCCGATTGTCTGGCTGCACAATTACCAGCCGGCGTGGCGTTCGACATTTCGGTTGGCATCGGCGTTGCGGCTCCCGGCCGGCACAGTTATTGAAGCGTCCGCACCGCTGCGGTTCGCGCTAAAGCGGTGATGGCCGCCGCGGAGAGCCCGGGACCGGCACGGCGGTCGCTCAGTGAGAACGTGGGGACGTCAGGGATCGACTGCGGAAGCAAATCTTGCAACCGGTCGCTCCCTAACGGTCGCGGCTCAGCCGGGTTGGGCGCTTAAGTCAGGCGCCAATTTCTACAGCGAAATCACCGGCACCGTGAACACCACCGTATTGACCACGCCCTGGCGTTGAAATTGTGTCCACACACGATAGAGACCCGGCCGAGGGAAGATGACATTGAATTGCACCTGCGGTCCGCCGTCCGCAAGGAACGGATGCAAATGGATCAAGTCAATCAAGTCTTCGCTCGCCGCAAGCATATGTCCCCAAGCGCCAAGGTACGGTTCAAGACCCTCGCCCGGCTGCAGGCTGAAGAAGAGCTTCGTCTCAAGGCCGGCAATCGGATGCTCCGGGTCCAAGACAAGCCGCGCGCTGAGATTGGCGCCCTTCGATTCGCCGAGTGACGGCTGTAAGTGAGCCGCCGTTTGTGGGCCCGTGACATACAACGTGTCCACGGCCAGTTGCGGCACGGCACCGCTGGGATAGAAGTCGGCCAGCAGGCGGTACATGCCCCCTTGCGGCAGACGGACGGCCAGTTCGAACGAACCGTCCTCTTTGAGCACCGGATGGTCATGCACGAAATACTCGAGGTTCGCGCTGACCAGAAACAGGTGCATCAGCTTCTCGTGAACCAACTCGAATTTGGTGACGGAGGCGCCAGTGTCCGGATCGACGACGCGGAAGCTCAGGGTGACGGGCGCCCCGGGCCGAATCAGCGCGGGGTTATGCGTCACCACCAAGCCATATTCGCGGCGCTCCGGAACATGCAACACCAGCTTCATGCCGCAGCGTGGACAAGCGCCCGGCTGCTTCATCCGCACATCGGGATCCATGGGGCACGTCCAGTCGTCAGATGGTTCGACGCCGGACGGGTTGGCGCTGCCCGATTGCGGTGACTGCCGGCCGAACAGGCGGATGAAACTGGAGAGAAGCCCGGTACCCAAGACCAACAGAGACCGGCGCTTCAACATCGACACACTTCTATTGTGCCCGAGGGATCGCTTGAAGCATAACGGCCAGCAATCTAGTTCTGTGTCGCTTTCATCCTCAGCTTCGATCCTTTTGAGGCCGCATACCGGTTGAACTCCTCAATCATTGCCGGCGACCACTGCGCGTCAATCTGGCCAGGATTGTACTTCTGCTCGCGCAGCATCTTGTGTCCCCAATCGTCGCGCAACTGCGTCAGCTCACTTTCATCGGCAACCTCCGCGGCAAGCTGCGCGGGAATGAAGGTGATGCCATCCTGATCCGACAGAACCACGTCTCCCGGCAGGACGGTGGCTTCGCCGATGCGAATGGGAATGTTCCAGCCCATCAGCGTGGCGTCGGCGATAGCGCTGGGATGAAAATCGCGCGTGAAGATTTTGAAGCCTTCGATTTCAGAGAGCCCGCTGGGGTCGCGGACAGCGCCGTTCACCACCAGCCCGGTGCCGGTTTTAGTCATCATCGAGGTGCCAAGATTGTCGCCGATAATCGTGCCGTCCTTGATCTTGCCGTAAAGGTCGACAACCATGACGTCGCGCTTGACCAGCGTACTGATCACCCACGAGTTCTGGCCTCTGCCCACGCGGCCCTCCTTCGCACCGTGATCGTTAATGACGGCATTCACATCCGGCCGCATGGGCATGAATTGAACCGTAACGGCTCGGCCGACCAGACGTTCGCCCTCCTTCACGTTCAGCGTCTTCCACCCACCTTCGAATTGGAGATTGAATTTATGCTTGCGCAGCGTTCCCCACGCCTCTTCAGCCGACGTATGAGCAAGCCGGTCCAGAATCTCATCGGGAACCTTGGGACGGCCGTCTTCAAAGCGCTCGCCTTCCCAGGCCCGCGTGATATCCAGGCGCTGCTCTTTGCTGAACATCCCCAACTGCCCGAGCGCCGTCGCCGCGCCCAGCGCCACCGCGCCTATCGCCGCTGCAATTTGTTTGGTTTTCATTGAGATTTGAACGAACTGGTTCTAGACAAATTTGGCAGCCTGCATTCTATCTTCAAAGCGCCGTTGCCGCGCGTCCCTGAACTGTTGGCGGCTCCACAACCGGTCATGAGAGCGCTCCTTGTCCCATTCGGGCGTCGGTTCGAAGTAGCCCGGCTCCAACAGGTGTTGCTTCATCACCTCGTCGTTCAAAGTCACGCCCAGCCCCGGACCGTTCGGGACGGCGATAAAGCCTTTGTCGATGATGGGCTTCTCAATTCCGTCCACCAGACTGTCCCACCAGGGCACGTCTACCGAATGATTTTCGAGCACCAGGAAGTTCTCTGTCGCAGCCGCGCAATGCACGCTGGCCATACAGGCGACCGGCGAACCGGCGAAGTGCATCGCCATGGGAAGGCCATACGCCTGAATGGCGTCGCCAATCTTCTTGGTTTCGAGGATACCGCCCGACGTGGCGAGATCGGGATGCATGATATCCACCGCGTGCTGCTCAGCCAGGTTGACGAAGCCTTCTTTCAGATAGATGTCTTCTCCGGTGCAGAGCGGCAGGTCAACGGACTGCTTGATCTCCTTCAGCAAGGCCGGAAACTGCCACGGCACCATGTCCTCCAGCCAGGCCACGTTATAGCGTTCCAGGGCGCGGCCGAGACGAATGCACGATTTCACGCCGATATGGCCGAAGTGATCGCACGACAGCGGCACATCGTAACCGACGTATCCGCGCACGGTGGAAACAAATGTAGCCATCAGCTCAACGCCCTTCGGCGTCACCTCAATGCCGGTGAACATATGCGGCGTGTCGGCGCTGCCCTTGACCGACGTGCCGGCCGGAACGCTTAATGCTCCCTCCTGACCGGCAATCAGATCGATGCCGAGATCCATCTTGAGCCATGTGAACCCCTGCTCTTTTCGCTTCTTGAGGCGTTCGCCGTAAATCTTCGGGTCATTCGATTCCGTGGTATCGGCGTAGCAGCGAATCTTGTCGCGAAACTTTCCGCCCAGCATTTGGTAGACGGGCGCGTTATAGGCCTTTCCGGCCAAATCCCAGAGCGCCATCTCAATGCCGCACACCCCGCCGGCCTGACGCGACTCACCGCCGAATTGCTTGATCTTGCGGAAGAGGCGGTCGACGTTGCAGGGGTTCTCACCCAGAAGCCTGCTCTTCAGCATTAGCGCGTAGGTCTTGCTGGCGCCGTCACGCACTTCTCCCAATCCATAGATGCCTTGATTCGTATCGATCCGGATGATGGGATCGGTCATCGGCGCGCCCTTGATGGTGGCAACGCGAAGATCGGTAATCTTCAGCTCCGACGGCCGGCTATTTGTGTTGACATTGCCGCCGATAGCTTGTAATGCCGGTTCGTCCCAGAAGCTGAGGCCCAGCGCACCGGCGAGCGCGGTGACAAATCCACGTCGAGGAATCATGCGGGTATTCTATCGCCCAGCGAAGATTTCGGAGGTTTTTTGTGATCGAATAGGTTCATGCGGCTCTTCGCCTTCCTTCTGTTGCTCGCGACGCCGGCCTTCAGTGAAGTGACTTTCACCCGCGATGTCGCTCCCATCCTCTACCGGCACTGCGTCTCCTGCCATCACCCGGATGACATCGCTCCCATGTCACTGATCGGCTATCAGGATGCGCGGCCGTGGGCAGCGGCAATCAAGCAATCTGTCACTACCCGTAAGATGCCGCCATGGAAGGCAGATCCGCATGTCGGCAAGTGGTCTAACGACGCTACCTTGAGCGAAGCTGAGATTTCCACCATCAAGGCGTGGGTGGATTCCGGAAAGTTGGAAGGCAACCCGGGCGACCTTCCACCGGCGCCGCACTTCCAGGAGGGTTGGCAGATCGGTAAACCGGATGCGGTGATCGCTATTCCGGCGCAAACCATCGAGGGCGCCGGTCCCGATCAGTATGTGTACATCACCGTCCCCACCAACTTCACCGAAGACCGCTGGATTGTAGCGGCCGAACTCCGGGCAGGTAATCGCAGAATTGTCCACCACGCGCATGTCTTTGTAGTTGAACCGAAGCCTGCCGAGCCAAAGCCGGAGCAGAAACAGGAGAAGCAACCCACGCCGGCCGAGATCTATTCAAGGTCGCTGCTTGTGAAGGAAGGCACGCTGCAATGGATGCGTCCGGATGCGCCAGTGATCAATGACGGCTGCGCGGTGGACGACAACGGTCTGATGCCCGGCCATCGCAGTTCGGACCTCGGCAGCCTGATTAGCAGTTACTTGCCAGGCCGCGAAGGGGATACCTATCCCGAAGGAACGGCGCGGCGCATTCCGGCTGGGTCCGAACTCAGCTTTCAGATTCATTACTCCCGCACCACGGGCAAGACGGAGCATGACGCCACCAGCGTGGGCTTGATCTTCGCGAAAGCGCCGCCGGCGCAGGTGGCGCGCCGCATCGACCTCTCAAATCAGATGTTCCGCATTCCCGCCGGGGCCGCTGAGCAGGAGGTGACTGAATGCCATACCTTCGACAAGGACATCTACGTCACCAGTCTCACGCCGCACATGCACTTGCGCGGGAAGGCGATGCAGATGATTGTGACCTATCCCGATGGCCGCCGCGAAACGCTGCTTTCCGTTCCGCGCTACGACTTCAACTGGCAGATCACTTATCGCGCAGCCGAGCCTCTTTTTTTGCCGAAGGGCACCCGCATCGCGATCGTGGGGCATTTCGACAACTCGCCCAACAACCCGATGAACCCCGATCCGACGAAGCCGGTCCGATGGGGCGCCGCCAGCGAGACCGAGATGATGGATGGGTGGATTGAGTATGTCGACGCGCCGCCCTCGAAGACGCAAGTCTCGCAGGTAAGGGCGGGCGATGTTCTTGCTCAGAAGCAGTGAAATTTAGCGTCTGACTTAGCGGCTGCCCACGCCTACCGAGCCGCGACCGTCAGGGAGCGACCAGTTGCCCGGCAAGACTTGGTTCCGCGGTCGCTCCCTCACGGCCGCGGCTCGGTAGGCGTGGGCGCGGTAACGGCTCGCGCGTTCACAGGCCTCCTCTGGCCGGTCGAATAGCCGGCCAGCGTAACATATGAGGAGTCCCCGTCGCCTGTCCTTGTTTGTATTGTCTCGGGTTGGCATGCTCGGGTTGCGCACCCTGGCCGCCCCGCTATATTCAGGAGCGTTCAATTAGATGTGGATTGTACGGCTAGCTCTCCGCCGGCCCTATACCTTCGTTGTGATGTCGGTTCTCATTGCCATTTTGGGCGGCATTGCGGCCGCCAGCATGCCCACCGATATCTTTCCCAGCATTGACATCCCGGTGGTGAGCATCGTTTGGAACTATGCGGGCATTTCGCCGGATGAGATGGAGAAGCGAATGGTCACGATCAGTGAGCGATCGCTGACCACCACCGTTAATGACATTGAGCATATTGAGTCGCAATCCTACAACGGCGTCGCGGTGATTCGCGTCTTTTTTCATCCCTACGCCAAAGTGGAACTGGCCGTGGCGCAGATCAGCGCCATCTCGCAAACCATCCTCCGCCGCATGCCTCCTGGCACGTATCCGCCCAGCATTCTGAAATACACAGCCTCCAGCGTTCCCATCCTGCAGTTGAGCCTCTCCAGCAAGATCCTCAGCGAACAGCAGATCTTTGACTACGGAACCAACTTCATCCGCACGAATCTGGCGACGGTGCAAGGCGCCTCCATTCCGCTGCCTTATGGTGGAAAGTCGCGTCAGATCATGGTGGATCTGGACCCGCAGGCGATGTATGCCAAAGGCCTTTCGGCCACCGACGTCTCAAACGCCATCAACCTGCAGAACCTGATTCTGCCCGCAGGTGACGCCAAGTTCGGAGACCGCGACTATCTGATCCGCGTCAACAGCAGTCCCCTGAATGTGATGGAGCTGAATGACATGCCCATCAAGACCGTCAATGGCGCGACGGTCTATGTCCGGGACGTGGCGCAGGTACGCGACGGCTATTCCGTCCAAACCAACATCGTTCGCCAGAACGGTAGCCGCGCGGCGCTGCTTACCGTCCTCAAGAGCGGCAGCGCCTCTACGCTCGACATCATCGATTCAGTGCGCAAAGAGATTGCGCGCATCAAGCCGGGCTTTCCGGCGGGGCTCGAAATTAAGGAGCTCTTCAATCAGGGCTTGTTTGTCCGGGCGGCCATCAACGGCGTGTTGCGGGAAGGCGTGATTGCCGCCGCGCTGACCGGCTGCATGATCCTACTCTTCCTGGGAAGCTGGCGCAGCACCATCATCGTTTGCATTTCAATCCCGCTTTCCATCCTGACTTCGGAGATCGTGCTCTGGCTGCTGGGGCAAACTACGAACGTCATGACGCTGGGCGGAATGGCGCTGGCCGTCGGAATCCTCGTCGATGACGCCACGGTTGAAATTGAGAATATTCACCGCAATCTGGGCATGCGCAAGCCCATCACCAAGGCCATTCTTGACGGCGCCCAACAGATTGCCGTTCCCGCGTTCGTCTCCACGCTCGCCATTTGCATCGTCTTTGTTCCGGTGCTGCTGCTGACCGGCGCGGCCAAGTACCTGTTCACGCCGCTGGCGGAAGCGGTGGTGTTCGCGATGCTGGCGTCTTATTTGTTGTCCAGAACGCTGGTGCCCACCATGGTGCACTACCTGCTGCGGTCGGAAGCAAAGCTTTACGCCGCGTCGGCGACGCTATCTGACCTCGACCCTTCCATCGGCGCCTCGGTGGCGGGGCACGCCCTCCAGACTGCGGTGGGAAAGATGGGCGCGTTCCAGCCCTCGCCGGCAACACCCGATCGAGATGCGCCAAACGGGCATTCCCAGCATGAGGTGGGCCACGCCGTTGGGGGCAAGGGCGTCTTCTGGTTCGTCCATGGCAAGTTTAACGGCGTCTTCGAAAAGGGCCGCAACCGGTATCGCAGCCTCCTTGCCTACGCACTCCACCATCGCGCGCCGGTGGCGATCGGGTTCGGGATCTTCGCGCTGGCCAGCCTGGGTTTGGCCTTCGTGGTGGGCCGCGACTTCTTCCCGTACGTGGATTCCGGCCAAATGCGGATGCACGTCCGCGCCCCCGTCGGGACGCGCATTGAGGAGACCGAGCACCTGTTTGGCTTGATGGAAAACGAAATCCGGCAGATCATTCCGCCTTCCGATCTCGACACAATCCTCGACAACATCGGGCTCCCCAATGGCGGCTTTAACCTGGCCTTCAGCGATTCATCGGTCATCGGCGCCTCCGACGGCGACATTCTCATTTCTTTGAAGCAGGACCGGCGCGGTTCCACCAAGGGCTATGAGCGACGGTTGCGGCGCGTCCTGAACGAAAAATTCCCGCAGACGATTATCTATTTCCAGGCCGCCAACATTACCAACCAGATCCTGAATTTCGGGCTCCCCGCTCCCATTGACGTTCAGATTGTGGGCCGGGACGTTCACAACTTCGACATCGCCGTGGAAATGTCCCGTGAGATCTCAAAAGTGCCCGGCGCGGTGGACGTGCATGTTCACCAGCAGGTGGGTTATCCGGAGGTTGAGATCGATGTGGACCGCACCAAGGCCGGTCAAATCGGCTTGACCCAGCGCGACGTCAGCAACAGCCTGCTGATCTCACTTTCAGGTACCGGCCAAGTGGCGCCGAACCAGTGGCTCAATTTCGATAACGGCGTCAATTATGACGTGGGCGTGCAAACGCCTCAATACCGCATCCAGAATATGCAGGATCTGCAAGCCACGCCGATCTCGCCGCCATCAAGCGCCGTGAGCTCCCGATCGGATAGCGGCGCGTCTACGTATGGCGCGCCGGGCAATACCCAGTTGCTCCAGAATCTGGCGACATTCCACCGTACGGCCAGCCGGTCAATCGTTAACCACTACAATGTTCAACCGGTGTTCGATGTTTATGCGAATACTGACCAGCGAGACCTGGGCGGCGTCGCCGGCGACGTCGAAAAAATCATGAAGAAGTACCAGGGCAGGCTGCCGAAGGCTTCCTTCTTTATTCTGCGCGGCCAGGTGCTCACTATGGAATCGTCATTCCTGCGCTTGGGGCTGGGCCTGCTGTTCGCCATCATGTTGGTCTATCTGTTGATGGTGGTGAACTTCCAATCTTGGGTCGATCCGTTCATTATTTTGATGGCCATCCCCGGCGCATTGGCGGGCATCCTCTGGATGCTCTTCGTTACGCAAACGACGCTGAATGTGCCCTCGTTGATGGGCGCCATCATGTGTATCGGCGTCGCCACCGCAAACAGCATTCTAATGGTCACCTTCGCCAACGACCTGCGCTTTGAAGGGAATGATGCCATGGAGGCGGCGCTCCTGGCGGGTTACACTCGCATCCGGCCGGTGATCATGACTGCCGCGGCCATGATCATCGGCATGCTGCCCATGGCGCTTGGCTTCGGTGAAGGCGGAGAACAGAACGCGCCGCTCGGCCGGGCCGTGATCGGCGGCCTCTTGCTGGCTACATTTACTACTCTGATATTTGTCCCAGTGATGTATACCTTCCTGCGAACGAAGGCGCCCATCCACATTGAGCGGGAGATCGATCACGAAGCGCACGAGGGCGAAACGGTCTAACATCCGGAGAATCGCGAATTTAAATAAGCAATGTCAATCAGTCCCCCCAGTACCTCAACTTCCCATGAACCTCGGGCGTCCGGCCGGCTCGTCATATTACTGGTGGCGCTGGCGGCGCTGGTGTTTGGGGCCGTCTTCCTGTTTGGGTGGATGCGTCGCGATGCCGAAGCAAAGTCGGCCCGCGCCGGCGCCCAGGAAGAGGCCACCGCCATCCCCACTGTCACCGTGGTGCAGTCTCGGAAGGCGTCCCCCACGGCCGAACTGAACCTGCCCGGGAACATTCAGGCCATCACCGAAACGCCGATTCTGGCCCGGGCCGAAGGCTATGTCATCAAGCGCAATGTGGACATCGGCGACCGTGTCAAAGCGGGCCAACTGCTGGCTGAACTGGATACGCCGGATCTGGATCAGCAAGTATTTCAAGCCCAGGCTACGTTAGAACAGGCCAACGCCACTCTGGCCCAGGCAAGAGCTTCGGTGGAACAGGCCAAGGCCAATGCGCAACTGGCCGAGGTCACCGCCAAACGCAATTCCACGCTGGTAACCAAGGGCGTGCTATCGAAACAGGAGGGCGATCAATCCGATTCCACCTTTGTCGCCCAGGTGGCCAGTCAACGCGCCGCCGAAGCCAACGTCGCCGCGGCGCTGCAAAGCGTCTCAGCGACCCAAGCGAATCTGCGCCGGCTGGTTGAACTGCAGAGCTATAACAAGGTCCGCGCCCCGTTCGCCGGCGTCATTACGCAGCGCAACATCGATACCGGGGCGCTGATCGGCACCGGTAGCACCATGCTCTTTCGTCTGGCGCAGAACGACGTGCTGCGCATTTTCGTGAATGTGCCGCAGTCCGAATATAGTTCCATGCGAGTCGGCATTCCGGCTCAGGTTACGGTGACCGAGCTGCCCGGCCGCACGTTCCTGGGTAAGGTATCGCGCCTTTCGGGCGCCTTGGATGTCAGCACGCGCACGCTGCTGACGGAAGTCCAGGTGCCAAACTCCACGGGCATTCTGTTGCCGGGTATGTATGCGCAGGTGCACTTAACCATCGCACGCCAATCCACGCCGGTCCTGATTCCCGGCGACGCGGTGATGGCCCGCGCCAACGGGACCATGGTCGCGGTGGTTGACGCGCAACAGAACGTCCACTTCCGCCCTATTCAGATCGGCCGCGATTTTGGCACCTCCGTGGAAGTGATGTCCGGTCTTGGTCCGAATGAAACTGTGATCGTGAATCCCACTGACGACGTGCGCGAATCCGTCCATGTGAACACGGTGCTTTTCCATGAATCCAGCGGGCAAGGCGCTCCCGCCGGCCGTCCCTCAACTCCAACTCCTATCCTCGCGCCTCCGGCCCATGCTGCGCCGACAAAAGCTGCGCCACCCACGCCTGGCCCGGCTACCCATTGAGCCGCCTCAGGAATCCAGCTTTAATGAATCAACGGAATCTTGCTGTTTTCTTATGTGCGCTGGCCGCAACCCAGCCGGCCTTCACGCAAAGTGCTCAAACGCAGCCGGGTGAAACCGCCGGCGGCCAGACACCAGCCGCGGCCCCGCCAATGCCGGGTGCTTCGTCAGCGCCGATTCAGCGTCTGCCCGCGGTGACCGATCCGGAGGGGACGCGCCTGCTGCGGCCTTACCGCGAAACGCCGGTGGATGTCGTCTCTCTGGCTAATTCGCCTCGCACTTACCAATTGATTCGCGCGGGCAATCTCTATCTGTCGCTGCAGGATGCGATTTCACTCGCCCTTGAGAATAATCTTGATGTTCAGGTGGCGCGGTACTCACCGCTTATCGCCCGCACCGAAATCAAACGCGCCAAAGGCGGCGGTCTGCTGCGCGGCGTCACCTATACCGTCCGCGAACTTCCGCCCGGTGAAGGCGGACCCGGCGGACTGCTGCTCACCACCGTCGGCGGAGACACCGGCTCATCCACGGTGGTAGCCAACAACAACGCCGACGCCACGCTGGTCACCGGCGTCTCGAATGAAGTGACAATCCTCAACTCCCTGCCGGCTTCGACTGGATCGGCGATTCCGCAGTTCGATCCCTCCGTGAACGCGTTCCTGAATTGGCAACACACCTCTGCGCCGCAGGCGTCTTTCGATAGCTTCGGCGTTTTCAGTCTCACCGCCAATACCGTAAACGGCGGCGCGGGCT
>CAJCIT010000155.1 GCA_903970405.1 Acidobacteriaceae bacterium
GTGAATAACAATTCAGTGGGTGCGATGCTGAACTGGAACGCGAATGGATCGCTCGCGCAGACGAACATCTTCGATCCGCTGAACTCCTCCAACAACCAAGTCTGCAATAACACGCATGACGACCTCAGCCGCCTCGCGGCCACCACCTGCGCCAACGGCAGCACGAAAATCTGGGGCCAGAACTTCTCCTTTGACCCGTTCGGTAACATCACGAAAACGAATGCCTCCGGCTACCCAGGCACGAACTGGCAGCCGAATTACTCAAACTCACCCCAGAACAACCGCTACTCGTCAATACCCAGCGGCACCCTGTCCTACGACTCAAACGGAAATCTGACCAGCGATTCCTTCCACACCTACGCCTGGGATTCCGACGCCAACATGACGACTCTCCCCGGCAATTCGCTGACTTACGACGCGTTCGACCGCCGCGTGGAGCAGACCATCTCCGGCACCACCACGGAAATCCTGTACGGCCCCGGCGGCGCGAAACTCGGCCTGTTGAATGGCCAGACAATGATACGTCTACTCTCGGGCTTGCCTCAACCGCCCTTACCGTTGCTGGATTCATACCGGGCCTCGGGCAAGCCTCCTCCGCACTTTCGCTTGGTATAGACCTTTTCAAGACCTATAAGGCGGTGAGTGCATGCTACGCGTAGAGATCGACTTTAAGAACGACATAAGAGCGGCTAAGAAAATGCACTTACCCTGGTGGGTGCTACTTTGTGGAATCATTGGCTCTGCGCTTAGCGCGGCGCTGTTCGATCATTTTGGAAGACCCGATCTTGTCTTGCCGGTACTGAATAGCATCGCGACGCTTGGCTTCCTCGTCGCGTTGAAGTGGAAGCTCAGGCGATGTGCGTGGTTCTGGATAACCATGTCGGTCATCGCTGCTCTTCACCTTCCTTTGATCCTGTTTATTCCTTGGACGACCAAGTGGGTTCCTGCCCTCGCGATCGCGGCCATTGACTCGGCGGATTTCTGTCTGATCCTCGCAATTCTTTCGACGGTCGGAAAATTCATAGAGGGATCGGAAACCGCTGAACGACGATGACCTGTCCCGAATTTGCGTGTCTCAGCCCAAGGGCGCACTCCAGTTGCAGGGTCCGTAGTTGTTGCGCCGAATTCTGGTATTCGGCACTCGCCAATGGAATTTTGACCAGTTCAGGCATTGTTTTTTCGCGCGCTCTGATTTTCTCGTTTCACCGGCAGAATACGATAACTTGCTTCACAGATTCCTCAAGGCGCTTCTGGGGTACAACAATTGCGTGGACCACCGAACCGCCGTCCGGGCCGCAAGAATCATCAAATACTCTGGCCCACGTGCTCATAAGGCTACGCGAAAACCGGAAGCGATACAACTCTGAAAACGAAAGCCGAAAATCCCCTCTCACTCTAATCCCCAGTCGACCCCCTTACCCACCAAGCGAGCGGAGATACTCTCGCACCTCATTCTGGCCAAAGTACGCCGCTCCGCCCTCTGCCGTCGATTGGTAGAGGTCGTCTTTGATGAATCGATCCGCGCCGCGTTCAATCAGGAGCTTGACAACTGGTAGATGCCCGTACTGCGCCGCCATGTGAAGAGCCGTGATGCCCTGGCCGTGCGTAAGTCCGCCAAAAGTAGCCTTCTGATTAATACTCGCGCCGTGATCGAGCAGCCACGCCACACTTTCGGCACGGTTGCACACCGCAGCCCATATGAGAGGCGTGCCTCGATAGGGATCGGCGTTGACGTTTGCACCCACCCTGACCAACCGCTCCAGCACGGCCACACGGTTGCTCTTCGAGGCCCAAACCAGTGCTTCGTCCAGAACCTCCTGTGGATCTGTGGAAGGGCGCCAGTCTGGGAAACCGCTGTGGGGCCGATAGAAGCCTCGGGCAGAGCATGCTTCAGGAGTGAGGGCGCCATTGGGATTGAAGCAAGCAGCCACCAACTCCGGGATGCCAAGCCCGGCAGCGGCGCGAAGATTATTCGGCGCCACCGAATCTCGTCCCAACAAATCGGCTACCTCGCGATGCCCCCAGAACAGCGCGGCAATTAATGGAGTGCCGCCCGCGCCATGCGCTTCCGCGTCCAGGGCTGCGCCTTTTTCCATCAGCAAGGCCGCAATCTCAGGCTTGTTGGAGTATGCGGCCGCATGAAGGGGCGTCCAACCTCGATCGTTGCCCTGGTTGACGTCCGCACCTGCCGCCAACAATGCCTCGATGGCAGACAGGCCCCCTTTCCAGTCCTGTTTGCCTGCGAAGCTGACCGCCAGATTCAGCAGGGTGTTACCGTTTGTCCCGCGTTCGCCGGCCAAACGGGGGTCAGCGCGGAGCAAAGCTGCGAAATCGGCAATAGCGCCGGACTGCAGCGCAACGAAGGCTGCCATGAACGGTTCGCTGGTTGTTGCGGCGAGATTCGAGGCAAGGAAATTCACGCGGTTTATCAGGTCGTCCCATGTTTCGAAGCCGTGCTCCCTCGCGTAGACCAGCCGGGCATCTTCCTCGGTGAAAGGAGCTTGCCGGATCTCTTCGTCGCTCCGATCGTAGAAGCGAGGGTGCCATTCGCGAATTTGTCCCAGCGCCGCCGGTCCCGCCGAAGAGCGGGTTCGCAGCAAACCATGAACACGGTCTGTCATCCAAGCTACGTCCGTAACGAACAATCGCGTGTGGCGCAGGCGCGAAGCCGGCTCGGCGTAGGCTTTCAGTTTGGGCCAACTGGCGAACCCTTGTTCCCGGGCGAGAACAAACTGCGCGTCATGAAGAGACACCAGTTGGCGCACGCTGACTTCGTCTACCTCTGCCCACCGCGCATGGCGGCGCCGCAGCCGCAAGAGAGCCTCCGCGTTGCCAGAGCGGATTGCCCGCAAGAGATCGCGGGCCTGTTTCTTTTGCTGTTCGAGATTCAAGACTGCCTCCTTCGTTTGCCTGGTCCGCATGACAGGCGAAAGAGGGTCAACAAAGAGCGATGACTCAAAGGAGCAGGTGGGCGCGGCCCTTTCCGCGGACAGGACGCGTCCTGCACGCGCCCGAATTTTAGGTTACCAAAGAGGTCGGCGCCCGCCAGCGCGGGAGGGCATTCGATGGGAAGCTAGAAGATTGTACTTCCTTGGAACGCTGCGCCGATTGCGCCCACTCCTGAGGGTATGAGGAGAAGTAATCCGGCCCAAGATGGCAGCTGAAAAAGGCCAATCGCAATCAGGCAGAAGAAGCAGAAGAAGAGGAGGACGAAGATGATTTCTCTCATAAAGTGCTCCATTCGGAGGTATCCGCCGGGGCCAGCGTCGCCAGAGCTTCCACATCGTTCGCCAGGATTTTGAGTCCCGCTCGGGACCGCCGCCAGCCAGAGCCGGTGCGGATCGCCGCCAGGTTGCGGAAGCCGGTGAACTCGCCAGCGTCTTCACCATCGCGGCACCGGTATCGCGAGACCTCGTTCATGTGGCCCACTCGACGAATTCCAGCCTAATATCGGAAAGCTCTTGGCATTTACAGGCCAAACATCCAATCAGCCAAGGAACACTGTAATCAGTCTTGTCGAAAAGTATGTCAACGCGGGAATAGGTGAGACCGCCGAAGAGACGCCGTCGCACGGAAATAGACCAGCCATCACGCGCGAGCAGGAAGAGGCCACTAGTACGTTGAAGCTCAACTGAGAAAAGCGCCGCAATCGGAGCGCGTTCCGTGTTCGTCCGGGATCGAGAAAAACTTTGTGGAAGGACCCCGCTGAAATGTCCTTGGTCGCCCTTGCGATTTCTCCCAAGTCGATCAATCGTGAGCCCGGCGCAAGAATCAGTGTGAGATGTTGTCGCAGCGGGCTTCGGAGACCAAAAGTATTTTCTGCTGCGTCGAGCAGCTCACGCGGATGAGGCATGATTGGCCGTCCTGTGTCAAAGGGCTTGCGACAGAATGTAACGCCCTCTCCCTCGAACTCCCGGACAAGTTGTCTGTAGTCACGGAATTCCGGATCGGCACAAACACAGACGAGGTTCACGTCTGCTACCTTCTGCTCAGTGGCGAAGGCTTTCCACCGAAGCAAAGATTCCATTGAGGTTCTGCCGCATCGAGCGACTCTGTTCGCAAAAGTAGTGGCACGTTGACGTTTGGACCCACGAATTTCCCCAAAGTTTCTCTCAATACTATCGTCTGCAACGAGGCAAATAGGGAGAATTCACTTGTCGGTCACTTTTCGGTCGGCTGGCCCGGCCAACACACAAAGCGCACGGTTGCGGCCGCCGCCGTAGTAGACCTGCCCGAGGCGGAAATTGAAGGAGCGGCTAAACCATCCCGTCTGCCCAAGGCCGTTCGAGCCCCAGCCCGGGGAACTCCAGTACCACCACCCCGTGAGCCGAATCCCGTCCTTCGTGTGGTATGGCTGCGACGACGCGTCGTAGATGGCCTTCAGTTGGTCGATCTCTGGCAATTGCCAGCCGGTGTGTCCGCCCAACCGGAGGCCGCTGCAATAGGCATCAGCATCTTTCTGTTCGACGTATGAGCCATTGTCGTGAAGGGTCCACGCCAGCCCCGTGGTTCGGTCCACCCACACCCCTCCTGGGCCGCCAGCATCATCAACGGGTTTGACCGACGGCGCGGCGACCTGTACCTCGGGGCGCCTTGCGTTCGTCACACACAGCGCACCATTGGCGGCGATCAAATTGGAGTAAAGGATGTCGGCGTCAGGCTTTCCGCGGCTAAAGTCGAAGAACTCATTGGCAACCTCGGCTTTCGTGAAACTCCAAACGCTCCGCGCTACTCGGATCATCCCTCCTTTCGTGTGGTATGGTGACGACGCGTCGTAGAGTGCCGCCAACTGGTCGATCTCGGGCAGCCACCAATCGCTGGATCCATCGAGCACGAGGTTGCTGCAGTAATCTCACACGGGAAGTTCAAGCTGCATAACACTAGGCTAGTTGATCAGTTCCCGCCGCAGCAAATCGAGCGCCGTCTGCGCCGCCAGCGTCCTGATCCGGTTCCGGTCCATCCCGTACCGCAGCTTCGTCACGCGTACGCCGCCGGGAGTCGCGAGTCCCAAGTAAACCGTGCCCACTGGATTCTCTTCCGTCCCGCCGCCCGGTCCCGCATAACCGGTCGCGCTCAGAGCGTAGGTGGCGCCGGTTCGCTCACGAGCCCCCGTCGCCATCGCCGCTGCCACCTCTTCGCTCACCGCCGTATAACGGTCCAGCAGTTCTTGCGGCACCCCCAACAGCGTGTGCTTCTGCTCATCGCTGTAGGTCACCAGGCTCGCCACAAAATAGTCGGAGCTGCCGCCGTGCTCGGTCAATCGCGTGGCAATCAAACCACCTGTGCAACTCTCAGCCGTCGCCACGGTGGCCTTCCTTTCACGGAGCAGGCGGCCCACCACGAGTTCCAGAGTGTCGTTGCCATCGGTGCTATAGACCCGATCCCCCAGCAGTTCGGCAATCGGGTCGCCCACCTCCTTCAGCAGCGCCTCGGCTTCGGCTTCGGTCTCACACCGGGCGTGCAAATGCACCCACAAATCGCCAATGGCTGAGAGCACCGTCGTCGTCGGATTGGTGTACTTCGTGTACACGGGCGCAATCAAGGTGTCCAGATCCGATTCGCCCATGCCGGCCACGCGAAAACTCCTGACGCGCAGCACCTGCGGCGGCAGCAGCGACTTCAGCTTCGGCAGCACATGCGCCACCACCATCGCCTTCAACTCACGAGGTGGCCCCGGCAGCAGGAACAGCGCACCCCGTTCTGTCCGGAAGTATTGCCCGGGCGCCGTTCCGTTCGGATTCGGCAGAACTTCCGCGCCCGCGATCACATAGGTTTGACGCCGATTGTTTTCCGCCATCTTGCGGCGGATTTGCGCAAACCGCGCCTCAAGAATCGTTTCTTGTTCGGGTGAATGTTCCAGAGTCCGGCCCAGCGCGGCCGCCGCCGCTTCCCGGGTTACGTCATCTTCGGTCGGTCCCAGGCCGCCGCTCAGAAAAACAAACTCCGACCGCGCCAGCGCGCCTTCAATTGCCTCCGTCAGCCGGACGCGATCGTCACCTACCACCTGCTTGCCCACCACGTCCAGCCCCAGGGCGTTCACTTGCTCGGTGATGAACAACGAGTTCGTGTCCATGCGCTGCGGGGTCAGCAGTTCACTTCCGATGGCGAGGATTTCGGCGACCGGGAAATGGCGGGCTGGCGTAGTGGGCGCGGCTGCTTGCTGTGACGCGAGACCTTGAGAAGACACGTGGGTTACGGCAGCGCCTTTCCACGCACTCCCGCCTCCACGCGGTGGAGCGCGCTCTGTGTGGCAACCACCACGGCGCCCCCCGGCGCAAACGCCAGGCCGACGATGTTCGGACCGGAAAGGAATAGTTCCGGCTTCGGGTCGCCTTGCGTGTGGATGCGGATGATGCCGCGCCGGCCGGCCAGCGACGCCGCCACATACATGCGTCCTTCGGCATCGAAGGCCAAACCTTGCGGCCGTCCCAATCCGCGGAAGAACGTCTCAACCGCGCCCGCGCGCGAAATCCGATGCACGGCGTCGAAGCTCGATGTCGTCGGCCCCGTGATGTAGAGATTTCCGTCGATGCCGAAGGCCAAGTGGTAGGCCGCAATCGAAGGCTCCAGAGTCGCGAACACGTAAATCTGGCGCGCGGGGCTGATCTTGAAAATCGTGCCGCTGCGGTCGCCTACATACAGGTTCTCATCCTCATCGAAGGCAATCCCCGTGGCCACGCCCATGCCTTCGACGAACGCCGACATGTTTCCAGTCGGAGTGATCTGGTATACCACGCCATCGAAGCGGCTGGAGGCGTATAGCAACCCGCCCCGATCGAACGCCAGTCCGGTCGGGTTCATCAAATCGCTGACAAAAGGCTTCGACGTGTACCGGGTATCGATCTTGTAAATCGATACCGGCGCGCGCTGGCCGCGGGAACCGCTGAACGTGCTGTAGACATTCCCTTCCGAATCCACCACTGGGTTCGAAACCGGATGCAGGCTATCGGCAATCTGCACGCCAACCGCCGCCTCCCAAACGCCGCTCTTCCGCGTGCCGGAGTGGACAACAATCTCGCCAGTCAACGCCGTTTCCGGCACCTTCGCTACTACAAAATCGTCGGAGGCGATGACCAGCGCGGCCGGCTCGTCCCCAAAAGTGACGCTCGGACGCCCCTCCGCGGCAAAGTGGGCGCCCCGAATTCTCACTTCGCCGCCGGTTATGGCGGCTCGGGGCTCAACGGTGGTGATTGTGGGCCGGGTCACGGCCTCTTGTTTCAGTCCCATAACGAAAGAGGGCTCAGTCTCACCCCTATATACAAGATAAGCGCTCCGTATACGCCCGCCGCCAGATCGTCCGCCACAATCCCGATTCCCCCCGGCAGTTGCTCCAGCTTTCGCACCGGCCACGGTTTCCAAATGTCGAACACGCGGAACAGGATGAAGCCGGCAGCAAGCGCCTTCCAATTGAGTACAGGGGCGGCCAGCAGCGTCACCCACTGGCCCAACACTTCATCCACCACCACTACGCTCGGATCCTTTTTCTTCAGAAAACGGGCTGTTTCCGTGGCTGCCCAGACGCCGGGAAATAGAATCAGCGCAGTGGCAATCGCGAGCGGCCAGCGGCCCGGACCGAACCAGCGTTGCAGCAGCAAGGCCAGCAGAACTCCCGCCAGCGACCCAACCGTTCCCGGCCCCACTGGAAAGTATCCGCAGCCAAACCATGTCCCGATCGCGAGCGCGGTCCGGGTCTTGAATGGCACTACTCCCGGCCTTCGAGTTCTTCAAACTCGTCCACCGGACGGTCCTCTCCGAAGCCGCGATGAATCGGGGTGGAAATCACATACTTCTCCGACGCCCAGTTCCCGAGATCGATGATGCGGCAGCGGTCGCTGCAGAACGGCATATTGGGGTCATCCATTCGGACTTCCTTCTTACAAATGGGGCAACGGATAGCGCGAACGTGAGGCTCAGCCATGCGCGGGCTCCTTTCTCAGGCGCGTGGATTTTTTTGGTCTGTTCAGATTTTATGCAGATCTTATGCTACGCGATTCTAGGCGCGCGGGTCGGAGGAGATGCGTGCCGCCGGATGGCTTGTGGGAATCGACAGATTTTGCCGAGAAGACGCGAGCAGCCCGTGGCTCGCCGACAAAATCGGAAACGGATTGGCCTCGGCGAAAACATGTTGCCGCTCACCCGCGTCCACCAGTTCGCCCACCAGATCGTAGTCGTGCGATTCCACAATCCGCACCCGGCGCATCTCGCCCACACTCGGCGCCGTCTCGCCAAAATCGTTGATGTAGCAGATGCCGTCAATCTCCGGCGCCTGCGTCGACAGCCGGCCCTGCCACAGAAGTTCGGTCTCCGCCGATGGTCCTTCCACCAGAATCGGCAACTCCCGTCCGATCAGTTCGCGATGTTTCGCCTTCGAAATCCGGCGCTGCAGTGCCATCAGTTTTCGCTTGCGGTTGTAAATGGTCCGCTGGTCCACCTTGCTGTCCAACGCGAAGCTCTTGCTGGTCTCCTCATCGCTGTACGAAAAAACGCCCAGCCGGTCGAACTTCGCCGCCTTCACGAACTCGCACAATTCTTCAAAGTCGGCCTCGGTCTCACCGGGAAAGCCCACAATCATGCTGGTCCTGATGGCCACTCCGGGAATGGTTCGCCGCACCTTTTCAAGCAGCCTCAAGAAAATATCGCCATTCGCGCCGCGCTTCATCCGCTTCAAAACGTTGGCGCTGGAGTGTTGAAGCGGCATGTCGATATACTTCACCAGCGAATCGTGGGCCGCGATGGTATCCAGCAGTTTCTGCGTCAACCTGTTCGGATAGGCATAGAGGAACCGAACCCACTTCGGCAGGTCCATCGGAATCTGCGCCAGCCGCGCCAGCAACTCCGCCAAGCCATCCTTCATTCCCAGATCCTCGCCATAGCAAGTGGTGTCCTGGCCGATCAGGTTGATCTCTCGCACGCCCATGGCAAACATGCGCGTTGCTTCGTTGATCACGCTTTCGAACCGGCGGCTGCGGAAGTTGCCGCGATATTGCGGAATCACACAGAACGTGCAGGGATGATCGCACCCTTCGGCAATCTTGATGTACGCCGAGTGCTTCGGTGTCGTGAAGACACGCGCCGTCAGGTCGTGATAGAGGTACGGCTCGAGCGGATTTTCCTTGGGCGCCAGCCCTTCGCACAGCGCCGTAATCTGGGCCACTTCATTCGTGCCCAGCACCGCATCCACCTCGGGCATGTTGCGTTGAATGTCGGCGCGGTACCGCTCCACCAGGCACCCGGCCACCACCAGCCGCTGCGCCTTGCCGGTCTTCTTGTACTCGGCCATTTCAAGAATGGTGTCCACCGACTCCTGTTTGGCGGGGTCTATGAAGCTGCAGGTGTTGACAACAATCACATCCGCGTCCGCGGGGTGCGGAGTCAGTTCGTGACCGTCGGCCACTAGTTGGCCCATCATGACCTCGGTGTCGACCAGATTCTTTGGACAGCCGAGACTTACAAAACCAATTTTCAAAGGGATTTTCTTCGCTTGCTTTCTACTCGAAAGATAGCCGAGTAGCCCGGGCGCTGATGGAACCAAGCGCCCAAACCTCAGGATAGCAATTCTGCCCTCAAACCGCGGCGCGAACATTTCGGGACGAACTCCGTGAGTAATCAC
>CAJCIT010000156.1 GCA_903970405.1 Acidobacteriaceae bacterium
CCTGATTGAACGCGGCGCGGATCGATTCATCAAAGACGACCTCTACCAATCGACGGCAGAGGGCGGAGCGGCGTACTTTGGCCAGAATGAGGTGCGAGAGTATCTCCGCTCGCTTGGTGGGTAAGGGGGTCGACTGGGGACAGGCTGCTCTGGCCACACGGCGCGTCAGGAGAGGTGAACAAGACTGGACGCTGCCCGCGCCTAGGCCAGAGTAGATGAGTCCCCCTTCCGTCGATGTGCGCGAGTGGAATATAGCCCGTTCGGAGCGGCGCGGTGCGCCGCTTGCCGGCAACCGGAAAGGTGTGGACCCGGCGCCGATCACTGACTCATGAGCGGGAGTGTCGGGTGCGAGGGAGCGGGGCCGGGGAACAGCCGAGATGACTCTGAAGTGCACCCCTGGCAGTCGCGGCTCAGTTGGCGCGGGCGCGCCTTTCTGTCTCCAGGATTTTCACGATTCTCACGGTCGCTTCCTCGCTATTCGCCGCCGGCTAACACCTTCACTAATCGATAGAGAAACGTCTGGCCTTCGTAAAAACTCTTCACCGGCATTCGTTCATCGCGGCCATGGAAGCGCATGTCGTCTTCCCCGAAAAAGAAGCCTTGGACCCCGTAGGTGGGAATTCCGGCCACGCGCAGGTAGGCGCCATCGGTCGCGCCCATCACCATCATCGGGACCGCCGGCACGCCTGGCCACAGCGAGTCCGTCACCTGGTTAATGGCCTTCAAGACATCCGGGCGCAGCGGCGACGCCGGACCCTGATTCACTTCGCCTTCAATAAGGATGGCCACCTGATCGTCGGCGATCAACTTGGTCAGCGTCTCCTTCACATAGCTCACCGTATCCTCTGGAAGAACGCGGCAGTTGACATTCGCCGCCGCCAATTGCGGTAACGCGTTCCTGGCATGGCCGCCTTCAATCTGCGTCGCTACGCAGGTGGTACGCAGGGTGGCATTCCAGCCCGGCGACACGGCCGCGATCCGCTCCAGCAACTCCGGCGACCCGGCGCTCACCTTCGCCAGATCGTCCTTGATGGGGCTCTGTTCAATCTTCGCCAGACTCTCGAAGTAAGTCCGCGTAACATCGTTCGTCTTTAACGGGAACCCAAAACGCGAGAGCTTGTCCAGGGCGGCAGCCAAGTGATAGATCGCGTTATCCGGCACCGGCATGGAGCTGTGGCCGCCCTTGTTTTTCACTTCCAACCGGAAATTGATGACATACTTTTCCGCTACTTGAATATCGTTCGAGAATCGCTTGCCGCCGCGGGTCTCGCCCCAACCGCCCTCATTCAGACAGTACTCGGCGTCAATTAGATCGCGATGGTTCTTGAGCAGCCACTCCACGCCGTTATACGGCCCGCCGCCTTCTTCATCCGCCGTTAACGCGACGATGATGTCGCGATCAGGCTTGAAGCCTTCGCGCTTATATCGGATAAGATTCGCGATCCACACCGCAGCCTGCGCTTTGTCGTCGCCCGTGCCGCGCCCATAGTAGTAGCCATCCTTCTCAACGAACTCGAACGGATCGGTGGTCCAGTCTTCGCGCTTTGCTTCCACAACATCGGTATGGGCCAGCAGCAGGATGGGCTTCGCCTTGCCGACGCCGCGATAGCGCACCACCAGGTTGGCCTTCTTCGGAGTCGCCCCGCCGATAAAGATGTCGGCATCCGCGAAGCCCGCCGCCCGCAACCGCGCTGCCGCCGCTTCGGCCACCGGCGTCGTGGCGCCCGTGGTATAGCCGGACCTGATCTCGATGAACTCCTTATAGATGTCATGCGCCAACTGCCGGTCTGCGGTGGGCGGCATTGCCTGACCCATCAAAAGCGCGGCCAAGAGGAGGCCGAAAATCAGTTTGAGCATAGGATCTATTCTAGCCAGTGGTCCTCAGTCCGGCGCTTGACGGCTGGAGAGACGTTTGCGGGATGCTTAAGAATCACCTGTCTCAGTGCCCCGTGACATCAGGAGGCTCACCATTGCGTAATCACCCCGTGGCGCGGGGCTTTCAGATCGATATCGAAATCAATGAAGCACCAAAAAAGCCCAAGCCGGCCGGTCCAGGATTCCTCACACCTTCCCGATCACGACGTCAGCGAGTTCTCCGGTGATCCTGCCTATCTCCCCCGTGGAGAGATTCGAGAGCAGCACGATGGTGGTCTTTGTCTCCGGATAGCGCGCGATCATTGTGCTGAAGCCCGGGCTTCCGCCCTGGTGACTGTATTGGGTCCGCCCATTCTCTTTCGTAACGAACCAGCCGTAGCCGTGGCTGCTGTTCTTTACCGTGGTCACCACATAGGCCGTGAACATGCGGTCGCGCCAGCCCTTCGAAAGAATCTGGTCGCCATTCAGCGATTGGTCCCAGCGCACCAGATCCTGTGCCGTTGAATGAACGCCGCCGGCGGCAAACGGCACCGACATGTCGATAAAGGGAGCATTCTCAAGACCATGCGTCGATGTTTGATACCCGTGCGCGCGGTGCTTGAGAATCAGCTTGTTGGAATCGTAGGCCGTGCTCTTCATGTCAGCCACATCGAAGATATGCCGCTGCAGGTAGTCGGCGTACTTCATGCCTGAGACCTCTTCCAACACCATGCCCAGCAGAACATAGTTTGTGTTGCTGTAACCCCACCGCTCGCCCGCCTTGAATTCCAGCGGCTGATCCTTGACCAGGCCCACCAGTTCCTGGGGCGTATTGGGCTTCATCACCACTTGACGCCCAAAGGCCGGGGTGCTTGTGTAATTCGGAATTCCCGACGAGTGCGTCAGTAACTGGTGCAGCGTGATGGCATTCCAGGTCTTGGGAAGATCCTGCACGTACTTGACAACCGGATCATCCGGCTTCAGCGCCCCCTTCTGCGCCAGTTGCAGGATACCGGCCGCGGTGAACTGCTTGGTGATGGATCCGATGCGAAACACCGACTGCGGGATGTGGGGCGTTTCCCACTCCATGTCGGCCCATCCGTAGGTTTTCTCAAAGACGGTCTTGCCATGCTGCGCCAGCAGCGCGACACCCATGAACTTTTGCTCTTCAAAGTGGCCTTTCAAGAGCATGTGGGCACGTTCCACGGCGCCCGGTGGAAGGCTGGCCTTCGCTTGGGAGGGCGGGTCGCCACAAGGCGCCGCGGCGAGCGTGGCGCCAACCAGTTGGGAGAGGCCGACACCCACCGACCGCCGCGTAATCAAACGACTCTCATCCATCGGAAACAATAGCACCCTCCAAGCTCCCGGGCGGCTGCTCAGACTCCAGCCGCCACACGTTCACACGACGAACCCCGGCTAAACGAGGTTACTGGCGCAAATATGCCAGCGCCTTCTCCAGCACTTCGTCCCGGCCCTGGCGCACGCCGACGATACTCGGCAGCACCTCGTCGGTGAACTGTAAACCGGTTCGCTGCAACGCACCGGTGTTGCCATGGCGCACGTCGTGGCCCGAAAAGGAGATGGTGATGCCCCCCGGTATTACAAAGTTGGTACTGTCGCTATCCGCGCCGGCACTCGGGCCGCCGATGAACGTGGTGCGGTTGGCGGCTTCGAGCATCAGAGCCGCGTGTTCCCCGGCCCCGATGGTGCGTTCGTCAATCAGCATCACCGTCTTACCTTTGTACTTCCAGGCGTCGCTTGGGGGTATGGTTTGGACGAAGAAGTAGCTGGCGGAACGGGACGACACGGCGCCGCCGGTGAAATCGGGCGCCAAGGTTAATGGACCATTGAAGATCGCGGCGGGAACGTCCTCCTTGTCCGTGAGCCGGGGCGCGATCTGCCAGGCGACCCCATCCCAGTCAGTCCCTTCCGGAACGCCTCGCATATCGAAGACGATGGCCTTGGTCTCGCGGAATTTGTCGAACATTTCGTCAACCTGATTGGCTCTGAGCCGGTCGAGATCCACGTAGCCGATGTTGCCCTGCATGATCTTCATCAAATCGCCGGTGCGAGGATGGCGCATCGGCTCCAGGTACGTGAGTTTGCGAATCAGTTTCACCTCGCGTTCCTTGGCGTCGGGGCCCCGGACAGTCAAAGTCACGGTGGATCCGTCGGGTCCATTGAGTATGCGTTCCATCAACCGCTGTCCGAGCCACTGCTGCGTGGAGGAGGAGATGTAGGAGACTTCGCGCCTGATCCGGTCTCCCATGCTCTCGCCATCCACCTTGAGAACCACATCGCCGACATTGACCTCGCCCTTCACCGCCGCTTCGTCCAAAATCCTCGTCACCAGCGGTTTCTTCTCGATCAGCCGCAGCATTAACGGTGCGGGGGCAACGCCGAAAAAGCCGTCGAGTTCCGCGCTCTGAACGGCGGCATGGGAATCGTAAACGTGTGCGACAAACTCGGCCACAGCGAGGTTATACTCCCGGGCATCCTTGGCGTTCTGGATCTTCGGCAGCGCGCGAAGGAATAACTGATCCCAGTCCTCGTCGAGAAGGTCGCGGTAGGCGAAGAAGTACTTAAACACGCCCCAGATCTTAAAGGCGGCCAGCAATCGCAACTCGGGCGGCGGATAGCGCTGATTGCCGTAGGCGTTTTCGGGACGCGGCTGTGGGGAGGATGGGCCGTCTTTGGTAACAAACTCTGTTAGTCTCAACATCGCTGTGACGCCTTCTCCCATGGGAAGCGAAACAGTTTCGACGGCGCCAGTTGTCGAACGAGTTTCAAAAGCGGAGTAGAAGCCGCGGTATGTTTCGCCAGACGCCGATTCCGCTGGCAGGCCGGAATGAATCCAGCGCCGCTGGCCGCCGGAATGAGGCGCGGCGCTGGGCGCCCAGTTAATCCCAGCAACGCCCGTCTCGTCGTCATGCAACGGAGCGAGCAGAGCCGCCACGGCGCCGGCGTACTCGTCCCTTGTCTTGGCAGCGATTAGTCTTGGGAGAGCGTCTACCAACGCTCGATCCCAATCGATTTCCTGCTTATAAGCGAGATAAGGATGGAAGTACTTCACGGTGACCCAGAGCCGGGCGACGTTCAACAGCCTGTCATTTGGGTTGCTGCCCGGGTTGATGACCGGGTTCGGGCCTGGGTTGAGGATAGGGTCTGGCGCGACCGGCGCCGGGGTTTGGGCGCTCAAGACAAAGCCGGCCAACAAGAGTGCACAGCGGAACTTCAGGCGAACCCGGATCAAGAAGAAAAGCCTCCTGCTTCCTTCAGGCTACTGCTTGAGGACGCCTACGACCTCGCCTGGGTTGCGAATCAACCGCCCGAAGCACGCGATCCTGTTAGGCCCTGCTGGCTGGGCGCCTGACCCATGCGCCGCGGTTAATCAGGCATCGGAAGGGGCGTCGGGGGATCCAGGCGTAGCCGGCAGCGATATGGTCAGTCGTATTCCGGACGGATCGCGATTGGCAACGCTGACCGAAGCGCCGAACAACATAAGAATGCGATAGGCGACTGGGGGCCCCAGGCCCAGGTCTCCACCCGCGGTGATTGCTTCGCCGATCGAGAAGAGGTCGAAGAATTTGGCCAAGGCAGCGCCGGGGATCGTCCCTCCATCGCTCTCGATGAGCAGGCTCAATGAATCGGGCAATGCCTCGCGGGCCAGCCGCACAGTTTCGCCCTTTTCAGAGAACTTGACGGCTGTCTCAAGAAGGGCGCTCAGCGCCTTCACGAGCAGATCCTCCTGTCCCATGACGAGGCACAGATCCGCCGGCGGCGGCTCGAACGCGACGCCCCGGGATTCGGCGAATGCGCTGGTTCTTTCAACGGCGCAAATCAAAGCCTCGCTCAACGAGACCGGTGTCAACTTGAATCTCTCTCCGCCGGCGCCGAGTTGAGTGAGCAGCAAAGCGTCATCCATGATGGAGAGAATTCTTCGGCGAGAGCGTTCGAACATCTGCCTGAACCGGCTGTTCTTCTCCGTGGGAGGCAGTCCCTCCAAAATGAGCTGGCCGATGCCGAGAATTCCGTTGAGCGGCGTTCGGAACTCGTGGGAGATGAGGTTCAGGAACTCGTCCTTTGAACGATCGAGGAGAGTGAGCCGCTGGTTTGCGCCGGCAAGCTCTTGAGTGCGCATCGCCACAGCCTCTTCCAATCGCTCATTCTGCAGCTTCATTGCCGCTTGGAGGTCATGCAGCCTAAGGTGCGTTTCCACGCGGGCGTGTACCTCTTCGAATTGAAAAGGCTTCGATATGTAATCCACGCCACCGGCCCCAAACGCCCTTACTTTGTCTTGGACTTGGTTCAGCGCGCTGAGGAAAATGACAGGGATGTCCCCGAGCCCCGGGGTAGTCTTGAGGCGTTCGCAGACCTCATATCCGTTCATCTCCGGCATATCGATGTCCAGCAGAATCAGGTCCGGCGGATTGTTGGCGGCCTCGATGAGGGCCAGTCTGCCCAGTGGAAAGGAGCGCACTTCATGTCCTTGTTGCCGGAGCATCCGTTCCAACAGTCTTAGGTTAGCCGGATTATCGTCCACAATCATGATGTCGCTGTGAGACAATGCCCGGCCTTCCTGTTTGCCGGCGAATTGCCGCGGAGCCCGCGCCGACTCGGCGACTCCGGCTTCAGGCACGTTACCTTCCTCGTATTCATAGGAAATATTGAGGAGGGTGCGAATCCTTTCAAGCAGCTCGTCCTCCCGGCACGGTTTGGGTAGGAAATCGTCGGCCCCGCTATGAAAGATGGCGCGGCGATCCTCTTCCATGGTGCCGCCCGTGAGAGCGACGATCGCGGTTTCCTTTCCGCGAGGATCCGCTTTGATTCTTCGAGTCGCTTCTAAGCCGTCCATGACCGGCATCCGCACATCCATCAAGATCAGCCCTGGGCTCCATTCCTCCCATGCCTGGATTGCTGCTTCGCCATTCTCGGCGCCTCGCACGGAAAAGCCGATGACCTCCAGAAGCTTCATCAGCCAATCCCGGTTTTCGAGCTGATCGTCGACGATAAGGATTCCGGGCACCGGGGCGCCGCCGCGGATGCCAATGACGTGGCATGGGGCGCTCCGCCCGAGAGGCACTCCGACGCCGCCGGAGCCATCGATCCTGTATGTCTCCAACGCGCCATTAATAAGGCCCAGCAGATGCTCGCCACTTCGGCCGATGATTCCAAGATTCGTTCTCGCGGCCGTCCCCAGATCCGGATCGCGTGACATCAACTGGGCATAGCCGAGAATGGCGTTCATCGGAGTTCGAATTTCGTGCGCCATCGTCGACAGAAATGCGCTCTTGGCCCGGTTGGCGGCCTCCGACTGGGCCGCTGCCTCCTCAAGCCGCCGGTTTAGAGTCAAGATCTGCTGTTCGGCCGCTCCTGAACTCTGCTCCGCTTCCAGGCGTTCGGTTACGTCCCAAACGACGCCGGTGAGGCGGAGCGGCCGTCCTGCCTCGCTGTAATAGACTTTCCCCCGGCTGGCCATGGACCGGACGACGCCTTCGGGCAACAGCGCACGAAATCCCGTCCTGTATGCAGCGCCGTTTTCTACCGAAGCCAAAATCTCGTCCTGGACACGGCGGCGGTCGTCCGGGTGTACCAAACATGCAAACTCCTCAAAGGTTTGCAGGACGTGGCCGGCGGGAAGGCCGAAAAGGACTAAGCAGGTTTCGTCGGCCTCGAGGACATTTTCCGCGATGTTCCAACTCCAAACGCCGATCGCCTCAGCATGGCGCCTGAGGCGGGCCGCGTCCTGGGCGAGGGCTTCTCTTGTCTCCGTAAGTTTTCGAATGCCGGCGCTCGGCGCCCTGCCCAATACTGCAATGCCTGCGCCCACGCACAGGTAAAGGGCCAGATCCACGTACTGAGCGGCGTCCGTGAGCCCGAACCCGCCGCGCGGCAGCACCAGAAAGTAATTCGCGGAAAGGGCGCCGAGGATGACTGCCACAGATGCAGGCCGGACGCCTCCATACCAGGCGGTTAGCATTACGGCAAGCAGCAGCGTGGGATAGGGAAGCTGGTAGCCGAGCGCCGGGTCCAGCAGAAGGCGGACCCAAGTTGCGAGAGCGATGCTGACGACAGCAAGACCGTAACGAAATAGGCGCGGCCGCGCGCG
Organism: Acidobacteriaceae bacterium; assembly: GCA_903970405.1. Taxonomy (GTDB): domain Bacteria; phylum Acidobacteriota; class Terriglobia; order Bryobacterales; family Bryobacteraceae; genus CAJCIT01. Next base: position 7,964 of record CAJCIT010000156.1, read on the forward strand.
AACATGAGGCGCCTCCGATTCGTCGTCAGGCACCAGGCGACCGCCCGCGTTTTCGCCTGAGCCAGATCCTGTTGAAGCATCCGGACGCGAGTCGGCCGGGAATCGGCCAAGTAGGCTTGTCGGCCGCCGGCTCAAGGCGGTCAAAGCGATAAGCGAGCTCCGGCGGGACGCAGCACGTTTGTCCGGACATACTACCGAAAATGTGGGCGCGAAGGGGCCAAACTCTCGAACTTGTTGCCGGCGCCTTCAAAAAGCGCCGATTCCGGCTATGACCCCGTTTCCCACTTTCGGGACAAGGCCGCATCGGCGCCCCGTGCCATACTGATGCTTTCGTTCAGCCCGCATTTGACGCCGCAGTGTCTGCCGGCGTTTTGCGGGTAGATTTCCCGTATCCAAGGTCTACGCAATGCGTCGCGATTATCACAAATGGTATTCCCAGCGCCTGAACAGGCACATGGAGTTACTCTGCTACGGCCACGCCGGGCTGCCCATTTTGGTGTTTCCCAGTTCCATGGGCAAGTTCTACGAATACGAAGACCGCGGCATGATCGGTGTGCTGTCGCAGCGCATCGAGGCCGGCCATCTTCACGTTTTCTGCGTCGACAGCGTCGATAAGGAGAGCTGGTACAACAAGAGCATCCATCCGCACGACCGCGTAATGCGGCAGGTGGCGTATGAGAATTACTGCCTCTTCGAAGTGGTCCCGCTGATCCGGGCGCTGAATCCCAACGGCAGCCTCTGCACCACCGGTTGCAGCTTTGGGGCCTATCAAGCCTTGAACTTCGCCATGAAGCATCCGGACGTGGCGTCGCACATCGTGGCGATGTCCGGTTCGTTCGATATGCGATCGTTTCTGGGCGGATACTACGACGAAGACTGTTACTTCAACAATCCGGTGGACTACCTTTCGCACATGTCCGATCCGTGGTTTCTGGACCGCTACCGCCGGATGCAAATCATTCTGGCGGCGGGGGATTGGGATATCTGCCTGGGCGAAAACTACCGCATGGCCCAGGTTCTAGGATCGAAGGGTATACCGCACCTGCTGGACGTCTGGGGCGTGCATCAGAAGCACGATTGGCCGTTGTGGCAGCGGATGGCGGTAAAATTCTTCTAGTCGATACCGGATGCTGACTCTCCGGGACGTAACCGTAAGCTACCAGCGGTGTCAAGTAATAGAATCAAGCCTTTGGCCTGGCAAAACGGCCAATTTAAGAACTTCCAAGCGAGGGTGAATGCAGAAGATCGGGATTATTTATGGAATGGAGAATACCTTTCCATCGGCCCTTGTGGATCGGATCAACGCGAAAAACGTTCCGGGCATCGCCGCCGAGCACGTCAAAATCGACGCAGTGAAGGCCGGCGAACCGAGCGAGTACCGGGTGATCGTGGATCGCATCTCGCACGACATTGAGTTCTATCGCGCGTACCTGAAGAATGCCGTATTAAGCGGCACGATTGTCATCAACAATCCCTTCTGGTGGAGCGCTGACGATAAGTTCTTCAACTATGCGCTGGCGGGGAAGTTGGGCGTGGCGGCGCCGAGGACGGTGGTGCTGCCCCACAAAGCGCACCCGCCGGGAACATCCATGCAGTCGATGCGAAACCTGAAGTTTCCGCTCGATTGGGACGGCGTGTTCGATTATATTGGCTTTCCGGCGTTCCTGAAACCGTTCAGCGGCGGCGGGTGGAAGCATGTCTACAAGGTGAACAACCGCGATGAGTTCTTCGCCGCCTACGACCAAACGAATACGCTCTGCATGACGCTGCAGACGGGCGTGAATTTCACTGAGTACTTCCGTTGCTACGTGGTGGGCCAGGAGAAAGTGCGGGTGATGGTGTACGACCCGAAGCTGCCGCATCATCTGCGCTATGTGAGGGACGCGAAGCCCAGTTCGCAGGCGTTGGAGGACCGCGTCGTGAAGGACGCCATCACTCTCTGCAAGGCGCTGGGGTACGACTTCAACACCGTGGAGTTTGCGGTGGAAGGCGGCATCCCTTATGCCATCGACTTCCTGAATCCGGCGCCCGACGCGGACGTACATTCGGTGGGCCCGGAAAACTTCGAATGGGTAGTGGAGAACGTGGCGAACCTGGCCATCGCCAAGGCGCAGAGCACTGAAGATCCAAGGGTGGAGTACCGCTGGTCGTCGTTCCTAAACGGCGGCGTGAAGATGGCGGGGGCCGCTTCGTGAACGTGGCGGAACGGGTGGAGACAGGGGAATAGATGAGACCAAGCCTCACATTGGGTATCGAAGAGGAGTACCAGACCGTCGATCCCGTTACGCGCGATCTGCGGTCTCACATCGGATCGGAGATCCTGCCCGAAGGCAAGCGGCTGCTGAAAGAAGCCGTGAAGGCGGAGATGCATCAGTCGGTGGTCGAAGTGGGCACCGGCGTCTGCAAGGATGTCAAGGAAGCGGCGGTTGAGATCAAAATGCTGCGCACGGAGCTGGTGAAGCTGGCCCATGCCAACAATCTGCGGCTGGCCGCGGCCGGGACACATCCGTTCGCCGACTGGCGCAAGCAGGAAATCTATCCCGACGAACGGTACGAGACGATTGTCAAGGACCTCAAGATGGTGGCGCGGGCCAACCTGATCTTCGGTCTGCACGTGCATGTGGGCGTGGAGGACCGCGAGATCGCCATTCACCTGATGAATGCCGTGCGCTACTTCCTGCCCCACATTCTGGCTTTGTCGACGAACTCACCCTTCTGGCTAGGCATGGATACGGGATTGAAGTCGTATCGCTGCAAAGTATTCGACAAGTTCCCCCGCACGAACATTCCCGATTACTTCCCGAGTTACGGCGAATACGACAGCTTCGTGAAGCTGCTGATCAAAACCAATTGCATCGACAATGCGAAGAAGATCTGGTGGGATGTGCGGTTGCATCCGAACTTCCCGACGCTCGAATTCCGAATCTGCGATGTGCCGATGCGGGCGGACGAAACCATCGCCCTGACGGCGCTTATTCAGGCGACAGTCGCCAAGCTCTACAAGCTGCACTCGGAGAATCAGGGCTTCCGGCTGTATCGCCGCCTGCTGATCATGGAAAACAAGTGGCGCGCGCTCCGTTACGGTATTGACGGCAAGCTGATTGACTTCGGCAAGGGCATTGAGGTGCCTGTCAGGGACCTGATCTATGAGTACCTTCACTTCATTGACGATGTTGTGGACGACCTCGGCTCACGCAAGGAGATCAACTACATTCATCACATTCTGGAGACCGGGACGGGCGCCGACCGCCAACTGCGCGTCTTCCAGGAGACTGGGGGCGACTTAACCAAAGTGGTGGATTACATCATTCACGAGACGGAGACTGGCCTTGAGACAGGCCAAGCCGGGGCGGGCGCGGCGTAAATGTCCAGCGATCTGGCCACGATGGCTTTCGATGAGGAACTGGCGCAGGGCGCGCACAACGCGGTTTTTGTGTGCCTGCGGATTCAACCGGAAGAGAAGGTTACCGTAATCACCGATTACGCCTGCGAGGAGATTGCGGCGAGCCTGGCTGCTCAGTTGCGCGAAGTCGGCTGCCGGTATCGCGCATTCGTGCTGGAGGACTTGGCGCCGAGGCCGCTCATCGATATGCCGCAGCCGATTCTCGACGATATGGAGACCAGCGAAGTGAGCATCTTCGCGGTGCTGGCACAGCGCAATGAGCTGAAAACGCGCATGCAGATGACCGACGTTGTGAACCGGCGGCACATGCGCCATGCCCACATGGTCAACATCTCGAAGCAGATCATGCTGGAAGGCATGCGCGCGGATTTCATCAAGGTAGATGAGCTGAGCAAGCGCGTGATGGAGATTGTGGAGAAGGCCCACGCCATCCATGCCACCACCGCCGCGGGAACCGATATCACGGCTGAACTGACCGCGGACTATAAGTGGTTGAAGACCAGCGGGATCATCTCGACGAAGAAGTGGGGCAACTTGCCCGGCGGTGAGATTTTCACCACGCCGCTGGAAGTGAACGGCACATTTGTGATTGACGGCGTGGTGGGCGATTATCTCTGCTCAAAATACGGCAACCTCAAAGACACGCCTCTGACCGTGCGAGTGAAGAAAAACCGGCTGACGGATCTGCAATCGGACAATAAGGAACTCCTGGACGAGTTCTGGCAATATACGCACACCGATGAGAACAGCGACCGCGTGGGTGAGTTTGCCATTGGGACCAACATCGGCCTGACTGCTGTGATCGGGAACATTCTGCAGGACGAGAAACTGCCGGGCATCCACATGGCTTTTGGGAACCCGTACGGTGCGCACACCGGCGCGCAGTGGAGTTCATCGACACATATCGATGTAGTGGGCACGGGTTTCGATATTTGGGCGGATGACCGGCAGATTATGAAGCGGGGCAGGTTCCTGGTGTAGACCTGTGGGGCAGGCTGGCAGCCTGCGGCCGATTGGCAATCGGCCCCACGGGCATTGCCTGCTTACGCGCCGCGTTTCCATCGGGTACACGGAGGGGGGATAACAAACTTGGTTCCATGGCTCCGTGAGTCCTTTAATCGCCGGTTCACCGCTGAGAAGTATGCGCGCTTTCTGGCGGCGCTCGACGCAGCCGCGGGCGCCCACATCGATTTTCGCTGCCTTGAGTCGCCAGTCTTTTTCCCGAAGCCGCTGCTGGACAAAATGGCTGGTTATGGCCGCGAACTGGTGGAGCAACTCCAGGCGAACCCGCAGTATGCGGCTGCTTCTGACCGGACCATCCCCAGCAAGTATCTTGTCCCGAATGAGCCCGGACATCCGCTTTTTGTGCAAGCCGACTTCGGCCTTGTAAGAACCGCGGCGGGCGAATACGAGCCTAAGCTGGTTGAGATTCAGGGCTTCCCGTCCTTGTATGCATTTCATCCGGTGCTGGCTAACCAGTACAAGGCTTCGTACGATCTGGACCCAACCTTGAATAACTTCCTGGGCGGCTTGGACGGCGGAGGTTATACGTCACTGTTTCGCAAGGCTGTGCTCGGTGAGCATCGGCCGGAGGACGTGGTGCTGTTGGAGGTGGATCCGTTCCACCAGAAGACCCTGCCGGATTTTCTGCTCACCCAGAAACTGCTGGGCTGCCGGATCGCCGATATTAGGGATGTTGAAAAGCGAGGCCGGAAGCTCTACCACGAGGGCAAGCCGATTGAACGCATTTACAACCGCGTGATTGTGGATGAACTGGAGCGGCGTCACGTCGAGTTCGGTTTTCATTTTGCCGATGAATTGGATGTGGAGTGGGCCGGGCATCCGAACTGGTTTTTTCGCTTGAGCAAGTTTTCGCTGCCCTGGTTTCAGCACGTGTCAGTGCCGGTGACAAAGTTCCTCGGCGATGTCGAGACGTTGCCGGAGAATCTCGACGAGTGGGTACTGAAACCGCTATTCTCTTTTGCGGGGCTCGGTGTGAAGGTAGGGCCGTCCCGCGAGGAAATTGAAGCGATTCCGGAGAATGAGCGAGGCCAGTACATTTTGCAGGAGCGGATGGACTTTGCGGCGCCGATTGCGACGCCCTCGGGGGCAACGAAACCCGAGATCCGCATCATGTATATCTGGGACGCCGTGCTGAAGCCGGTAACCACCATCATCCGCACCGGGCGGGGCAAGATGATGGGGGTGGATTTTAATAAGGACCTGGATTGGGTAGGGGCGTCGGCGGGATTGTTTGTGGAGTAGGCTGTCGAGCGCGCCAAGATGACGAGAGAGACCCATTAGATGGCGGCGCAGGTCAGCGCAGCGGATGCGCGATCGGCTTGGCTCGCCGGCTTCCTGGGCTGGACCCTGGATGCGTTTGACTTCTTCCTGGTGGCCTATTGCCTGACGGCGATCGGCAAAGAGTTCCACAAGAGCGATGCGCAGGTGGCGCTTTCCATCACCCTGACCCTGGCGTTCCGGCCCGTCGGCGCCTTTCTGTTTGGCTTGATGGCCGACCGCTACGGCCGCCGCCTGCCGTTGATGATCGACTTGATCTTCTACGCCGTCGTCGAAGTGGCCACGGGTTTTGCACCGAACTTCACCGCTTTCCTTGTGTTGCGCGCGCTGTTCGGCATTGGCATGGGCGGCGAATGGGGCGTGGGGTCATCGCTCGCGATGGAGAAGGTGCCGGCTCGTCTGCGTGGCGTTCTGTCCGGCCTGCTCCAGCAAGGGTACGCGCTGGGAAATCTGCTGGCGGCGCTCTGTTTCCTGTTGTTGTTCGACCGCGTAGGCTGGCGTCCGCTGTTCTTTATCGGCGGATTGCCCGCGATCCTGGCGCTGTTCGTGCGGCTAGGCGTGAAGGAATCCGAGGTGTGGGAACGAACAAAGCCGCCCAACTGGGGGACGTTGTGGAAGACGATCCTGGAGAACTG
>CAJCIT010000157.1 GCA_903970405.1 Acidobacteriaceae bacterium
TGGACCGGGGCCGCGAATTCGCTGGTCAGCCTCGTCCGCATAGACGGGTCCGTCTATCGCCTGATGGGGACGGAACCGCGAAGCGCCAAACCGCTGCCGCAGACCGGCCTCCTCGTTTTGCCTACGCACACCGTCTATTCCTTCGCCGGTGCTGGAGTCACTGTCAGGCTGACCTTTCTGACGCCTGCGTTACCGAACGATCTCGACATACTGTCAAGGCCGGCGACCTATGTAACGTGGCGTGTTGAATCGGCCGATGGGAAGCCGCACCAAACTTCGATTTACTTCGATGCCGGCGGAGAGATTCCGGTGAATCGCGCGGGCGACACCGTCGAGTGGTCGCGCTTTCAACTGAAGAACGCCACCGTGCTGCGGATGGGCAGCGCTAAACAAGCGGTGCTCGAAAAATCGGGCGACGATCTGCGCATTGAGTGGGGCTATCTATATGTGGCGGCGAATGACGGCCCGAAAGCAAGCTCGTTTGTGGGGACACGCCCCGCGGCCCTCAAGGCTTTTGGCGAGACAGGCACCCTCCCGGATGGGGACGATCTGGGCGCTATGCAACCTTACGCGCAGCCGACCCCCGTGCTGGCCTACCAGTTTTCGCTGGGCGTGGTGAATCAGCCGCAAGAACGGACGCTGGCGGTGGCTTATGACGACCTCTATTCCGTGGAATATTTTCACCGGCGCTTGCGGCCGTGGTGGCGGCGGAATGGCGCCGAAGCCGGCGACATGCTGAAGGCGGCGCTGGCTGACTATCCGGCGCTCGAACAACGCTGCGCACACTTCGACGAAGACCTGATGCGCGATCTGACGTCGGCCGGCGGCGAGAAGTATGCGCAACTCTGCGCCGTGGCTTTCCGCCAGACATTGGCCGCGCACAAACTGGTGGCGGATCTCGATGGCGCGCCGCTCTACTTTTCGAAAGAGAACTTCAGCAACGGTTCCATTGACACAGTGGACGTGACGTATCCCAGTTCGCCGTTCTTCCTGCTGTTTAATCCCAAACTGCTGCGCGGGCAGGTGCAGCCGATTCTCGATTACGCGAACATGGCGCGCTGGCGATTCCCCTTCGCGCCGCATGACCTGGGCCGATATCCACTCGCGAACGGGCAGCAGTACGGCGCGGGCGAAGCCTCGGAAGAGGATCAGATGCCGGTGGAAGAAAGCGGCAACATGATGATTATGGTGGCAGCCATGGCGCGCGAGGATGGCGACGCCGAGTTCGTGACGCGATACTGGCCGCTGCTTTCGAAGTGGGCCGAGTATCTAAGAGATAAAGGGCTCGATCCGGAGAATCAGTTGTGCACGGATGATTTTGCTGGGCATCTGGCCCACAACACGAATCTTTCCATTAAGGCTATTCTTGCGCTGGGCGCCTATGCGCAACTCGCCACGATGACCGGACACTCCGACGCCGCCGCTCAGTATGGCGAACTCGCGCGCACCTTTGCGGGCCGCTGGGCGCGGATGGCCTTGGACGGAGACCACTATAAGCTGGCGTTCGATCGTGCAGGCACCTGGAGCCAGAAGTACAACCTGGTGTGGGACCGCATCCTGGATTTGAATCTGTTTCCCGCCGAGGTGACGCGCCGCGAGCTTGCGTTCTACACCGGACGCATCAATGAGTTTGGGCTGCCGCTGGATAACCGCGCTCAATACACGAAGATCGATTGGCTGGCGTGGACGGCAAGCCTTGCGGGTAGCAAGGCGGGTTTTGAACAGTTGTTCGACCCGGCCGTGCACTTTGCCGATGTCTCGCCGAGCCGCGTGCCACTGACGGATTGGTATGACACCGTGACCGGGAAACAAGTAGGCTTCCAGGCGCGCTCAGTGGTGGGCGGGATCTTTATTCAGATGCTGACCGATCCTGCGGTGGCCAAGAGGTGGAGAGCGCGGAAGGAGTAAGGACGCCGCCTCAGTCCGTCCACCGTTCTCATTTCGCGTCGCGCCAGTTCGGGCCGACGCCACACTCCACAACCATCGGCACGCCGAGTTCATACACCCCTTCCATTTCGGCCTTCACCAATTTGCGCAACGCGTCGGTCTCCGCCGGGGGGGTTTCAAATACGAGTTCGTCATGAACTTGCAGCAGCATTCGCGATTCGAGTTTCTCTTCCGCCAGACGCCCCGCAATGCGGATCATCGCGATCTTAATCAGGTCGGCAGCGGTGCCTTGCAGCGGCGTATTCACCGCGGTGCGTTCGGCAAAGCCCCGGGCGCTGGGGTTGCGGCTGTTCATGTCCGGAATGGGGCGGCGGCGGCCGAAGAGCGTTGTGGCGAACCCGGTTTTCCGGACTTCGCCAATGGTGCGGTCAATAAACGCGCGCACGCCCGAGTAACGTTCGAAGTAACGCTTGATATAGACATCGGCCTCCTTGCGCTCAATGCCTAACTGCTGGGCCAGGCCGAAGGCAGTCTGGCCGTAGACGATTCCGAAGTTCACCGCCTTCGCCCCACGCCGCATCTCAGGCGTCACCATCATCGGATTCACGTTGAAGACCTCGGCCGCGGTGCGGGTGTGAATGTCTTCGCCGCGCTGGAAGGCGGCCGTCAGAACCGCGTCCTTTGACATGTGGGCCAGCAGCCGCAGTTCAATCTGCGAATAATCGGCCACCAGCAGGTTCCAGCCCTCCGCGGGAATGAAGGCCGCGCGGATCTCACGGCCTGTTTCCGTCCGGATGGGAATGTTTTGCAAGTTGGGATTCGAGGAGGAAAGACGCCCGGTGGCCGCGCCAGTTTGGTTGAACGTAGTGTGAAGGCGTCCTGTGGACGGCTTGATCAGCAAGGGCAGGGCATCGATGTAGGTGCCCTTGAGCTTCGTGAGCTGCCGGTAATCGAGCACGAGCTGCGCAATGGGATAACCGAGAGCCAACGCTTCCAGAACGTCGGCGGCGGTTGAAATCGACTTCCCTTTGCCGTACTTCACCGGCGGCGGCAAGGCCATGTCCTCAAAAAGCACCTTGCCCAGTTGCTGCGGCGAATTGATGTTGAATGTCTTGCCGGCCTGCTCATAAACCTGGGCGGCCAGGGCCTCAATCTGGCAATTCAAAACAATGGATTGAGCGGCCAATGCCGCCGTGTCGATGCGGATGCCCGTGCGCTCAAGCCCGGCCAGCACCGGCGTCAGCGGAAGATCGATCTCCCGGTACACGCGTTCGAGTTCCGTGCCTTTAATCTTGGGACCGAGAATCTGAAGCGCCGCGAGCGATGCCTCAGCCTGCTGCTCGGCCGCTGCGTTCAGTTTCCGGTCGAGAAAGCGTTCAGACAACGCTTCCGGTGAGCAGCCCGACGGATCGGCATTGACAAGAAACGCAGTCAGCATCACGTCTTCATCAATGCTCTTAAGTTGGATACCGAGTTCCTCAAACTGCAGCCGGGTCAGCTTCGCGTCGTGAACGGCTTTCGAGACGTCTGGCGATTCAAGCACCGGCTTCAAGTAACCGGCCAAGCTCACCGGAACGGCGCGGCCGGACCCGGCTGCGTAGGACAGGCCCACGAACCCATTGGTGGAATCCAGCGTGACCGCAAGCGGGGCATTGCCGGGCCGCGTCTTGAGCCAGGCCTCGACAAGTTCCGGCGTGGTCAGTTGGGCAAAGTCGCGGGTATGGCTGTCATCCTCGGGGCCCAGTTCCTTCAACAGGCTGAAGAATTCCATGTCGCGGTAAAGCGATTTCAGCGCTCTCGTGTCCGGTTCGGCCAGAACCAGCCTATCCAGCCGCCACTCCACCGGAACGGACGTATCGATGGTGGCCAGTTTGCGGCTGAGCAGGATCTGCTCGCGATGGTTCTGCAGACTCTCGCGGTAGGTCTTGCGCTGCACTTCGGCCGCGCGCTCAAGCGCCGCATCCAGAGACCCGAACTGGGTGATGAGATCCTTCGCGCCTTTGTCGCCAATGCCCGGCGCGCCGGGAATGTTGTCAACGCTATCGCCCTTCAGGGCCAGCAGATCGATCACCCGGTTTGGTGGAACGCCCATGAACTCTTCCACCTTTGCCGCGTCATACCAGGTGTCGTCTTTCATTGGATTGAGCATGAAGACGCGCTCATTAACCAACTGCAGCATGTCCTTATCGCTTGAGACGATCACCACTTCCAAATCCTTCACGTTTTGAATGGCGGTGGTGGCGATGGCGCCAATCACGTCGTCGGCTTCAAACCTTTCGAACTCCAGGATGGGAATGCGCAGCGCCTCCAGTGTGCGGCGAACGGAGGGAATCTGGTCAGTAAGATCGGGCGGAATTTCGGTGCGGTTGGCCTTGTAATTGGCGAACTGTTCTGAGCGGAAGGTGGGCGCGCTGGATTCGAAGATGGCGGCGATATGGTCTGGCCGGTGCACCGTCAGCAGTTTCCGCAGCATGTTGTGGAAGATATAAACGGCTTCTGTTGAGAGGCCGGTGCTGGTGCGCATCGGCGGAGCGCCAGATCGCGCACGGGCGTGGTAGGCGCGGAAGATGAATCCGAAGGTGTCGATCAGAAACAGGCGCGGTGTAGGCACAGTCTTCAGCATATTGGCCCCTCCCTCTCGGATTATGCCTAGTCGTTGCCTCCTCCGTTGCGGCTAAACAGCCACAGGAAGACCGAACAGAAGACGAAGATGTCGCACAAAAGACACAGTTAGTGAGATGCAAGTCTTTTCTCTTCAACTAATTATACGTTTGCGTGTGATGCGCTGCGGTATCGTATGAGGTGGGAATATGAAATTCGAAACCTCGATCCGCAGACCCGTAGCAGTGAGCGGAGTCGGTCTTCACCATGGCGCCCCGGTTAATTTACGGATCGTGCCCGCTCCAGCGGCGACGGGGATTGTTTTCATCCGGACCGACCTGAAGCGATTTGAAATCCCGGCCAGTTGGCAGTGTGTGGAACGGGTGGCCTATGCCACCAGCCTGATGCGGCGCGGCGTGCTCATCTCGACGACGGAACATCTGCTGAGCGTTCTGTACAGCATGGGTATCGATAACGCTTACATTGAGCTGGATAACCTTGAAGTTCCCATTGTCGATGGCAGCGGCGCGCCGTTCGTCGAGCTCCTTCGCGAGGCGGGCATCCAAACCTACCGGCGGCCGCGGCGTTATCTGCGGATCCTGCGGCCGGTGACCGTCGAAGCGGAGGGGAAGAGCGTTTCCATTGTTCCGGCAAACCGGTTTGAACTGCAGTGCAACATCTTCTTCGATCATCCGCTGGTTGGTGAGCAGAGTCTGGATACGGCGGTGACGCCCGAAGCTTACGCAAACGAGATTGCCCCGGCCAGAACCTTCGGGTTCGAACGCGAGCTCGACCAGATGCGAGACATGGGACTGATTCGGGGCGCAACGCTCGAAAACGCGGTCTGCTTTACGCCCCGTTCGGTAGCGAATGCCGGCGGTCTCCGGTTCCCTGACGAATGTTGCCGCCACAAAGCCCTGGACCTCATCGGCGATCTGGCGTTGATCGGGCGGCCGCTCCTGGGGCGCGTTGTGGCGGAGAAAGCCGGACACAAAATGCACGCCGCACTGGTCAACATGATCATGTCTGACCCCACCATCTATGACATCGTGACCTGGGAGCGGGCGCAATCGGTAGCCCGTCCGAAGCCGCAACTGCAGCGGGTCATGGCTGGTTAGGACACCCTTCGAGTCCGCGCAGCGTCCCTGCGTTGTACTCTGTAAGCCAAGTTGCGGCGCTGGACTTCGCAAATTCCGAACATCATTTCGCTGGCACGGCTGCTCAGCGCGCCGTTGCTGGGCTGGCTCGTGCTTGAGCGCCGGTTTGGCATGGCTCTGGCCGCCACCTTCGCCGTCAGCCTGACGGATTGGCTGGACGGCTGGACAGCGCGGCGCCTCAACGGCGGCGAAACGAAGGCGGGCGTCATCCTTGACCCCTTGGCCGATAAAACGATGTTGGTAACGCTTTTCCTTTGCTGTGGTCCGGCCGGGCTGATCCCGGTCTGGCTGGTCGCCCTGGTGATGGGAAGGGATCTGGTGATTGTGGCTGGGGCGTCGCTCGTTCGCGCGGTGAAAGGGCCCATGCGCTTCAGCCCGATGGCGGTGGGAAAGGTAAGCACCTTCTTTCAGATTCTGTCCGTACTTTTGGTGCTGATCGTCGGCGCCATTCACGGCGGCGCCTGGGCTGCCCGGTCTTCGTTCTGGTTGCGGACTCTCGCGGATTTGTGTCTGGCCGAGACCGCTTTTTTCACTATTGCCAGCGGCTTAGCATACATCCGGCGCGGAATCGCGATGGCTCGCCTGCCAGGTCAGAAGCGCGTCTGACGTAAGCCCAGACGCTTCCGAGCCGCGCCCGTCAGGGAGCCACCGCTTGGCTGGACAAGACCACCACTGCGGTCGGTCCCGACAGATCGCTCGACGCCGCCTTCTGAACCGCGCGCGTAAGCAAGCGGACCAAAACCCGCACTGCCTCCCTGCCGCAGTCCCTTCCTGAGACTGCGATTTCCCCCACGCATGAACCTCCGTGCAACCTGCGAAAATCGCTCCCGACTCCCGGAAAATAGAGTAGTCTGAGAACAGGAGCAGGGGTCGTATGCCGTCAAACCTTGAGATCTATCTTCCGTCCCGCCTTTACGCCAAGGTTGGCTGGTTCGCGTTGGTCGGATCTCTGGTCTCGGTTGCTTTCGGTTTTCGCTCCGTTTTCGCATTAGCCCCCGCCTTCCTCTGCGGCCTCACGTCGGCCCTCCTTTTCTGGCTGGCTTCCCGGCCCCGCATCACGGTAGGAGAGAACCAATTCACCATCGGGGAGCGCGCCATCGCTTGGCGCGAAGTCAAGGAAATCAATAGCAGCCGCTTCGTTTCGCCCCTCCTGCTCGACATCAAGCTCACCAACCATCGGCGGAAGCGCCTGGTTTTTCCCGGCGAGCCGGAGCGGATCGGCAAGCTGATGTACCAACTTCGCCGAAACTCTCACTTGGCGACCTTCGATGGCGTGGCCTATCGCGACTATTGGACTTGGACCTCTCTGGGGTCGAACAAACTGGCCGGTCCCATTGCCGCGCAACCCGTCCGCATGATCAGCCAAGACGATGAAGAAGAGATCGAGCGTCTCTACCAGCGTTTGAAGACCGTTGGAAATCTGGACGGCCGCTCTGAATCCAAGAACAACCGCGAGTAACGGCTCGCGCTTGCAGTCGGGTGACTTGGCGCCGTGGAATGCCCCCGTTTACTCGCAGCCTCCGGAAGAAGCCCGGCCGTTCGGGATGCGGATGCCTGTTGCTCGTCATTGCCCTCGTCATCGTTCTGTTTCTGGGGTGGAAACCTGCCCTGGCTTTTCTCGGCGGATTTCTGGTCCGCGATGAGGCGCCCGTCCATGCTGACGCCGCCATCGTTCTGGGTGGCGACGACTTTGGTTCCCGCACCCTCACCGCCGCGAATCTCGTTCGTCAGGGATACGTGCCTTACGCCATCTTAAGCGGGCCTGAGATGTTGGGCGGTCACGAATCGGACTTGACCCTTGCCTACGCTGTGAAGCAAGGCTTTCCGGCGGCCTATTTTCAGACCTTCCCGAACTCCTCGAATTCCACACGCACCGAAGCCAAAGCCTTCTCCGAAGAGTTGCGCCGGCGCGGTATTCATCGAATCCTGCTGGTTACCAGCAACTTCCACACGCGCCGCGCCTACTATTTGTTTCACCTGACAGACCCCTCGCTTGAAATTCATACCATCGCCGCTCCAGACCGTTACTTCACGCCCGATAGCTGGTGGATCACGCGGACGGGCCAGAAAACTTTCCTCCTGGAATGGTCGAAGACCATCGCCAC
>CAJCIT010000158.1 GCA_903970405.1 Acidobacteriaceae bacterium
CCTGGGCTACACGAGCCCGGTTAAGCTGGGGTAAGAGCGCTTGCTAATGACAGAACCAATGACACGGCCAGCGGATTTCGCGAGCCTTTACCGGCGCGCCTTCGAGGAGTTTGGGGCCTCGGCGCTTTGGAGCAGCCGTGCCGTGCCTGACCCAACGCCCGCGGACGCTTTAGCGATCACCTATACGTTGCGGGTCGAGGGCGACCTGAAGGCGCGGCGGCTGGCGGAACAGATCGAGCAGGCCTGCCGTGCCGCTCTCTAGAATTCAAAGCGAGATTCTCCGCCTCCTGGCGTCGCATCGCGACCCGGAGAGCTACGTGGCGGGAAGCACGCCCCTGACGCGGGGCACTGCGCGCTATTCCAGTGACATCGATATTTTTCACGATCGCGAGGAACGCGTGGCGGCTGCCGCTCAGAGCGACAGCGCCTTCCTCGAGGCGCGTGGCTTTATGGTCAGGTGGCTACGGCGCGATCCGCTCATCTACACCGTTCTTGCAGAGCGGGCCGGTGAAACGACGAAAATGGAATGGGTGGCTGATAGCGATTTCCGATTTTTCCCGATGATCGCGGACGAAGCATTCGGCTACATGTTGCACCCCGTGGACCTCGCTACAAACAAGGTTGCCGCAGCCTATGGCCGCCGCGAGCCGCGAGACATTGTCGATCTCTTGACCATCCATGACGAGATTTTGCCGATCGGAGCCGCAGTGTGGGCTTCAGCGGGTAAAGCACTCGGTTTTACGCCTGAAGGCATCATTAACGAAATCCGCCGCACAGCGCGCTACACCGCCGAAGACTTTCGGCGCGTCGCCAGTGATCCGCCGGTTGATCCCGCCGCCACGATGACGCAGCTAAGGGAAGTACTGGCGGAAGCAGAAGTTTTTGTAACGCAGATGCCGACCGACAAAGTGGGGCTCTTGTTCCTCAAGGGCGGCCATGTGGTGCAGCCCGATCCTGGCCGCCTCGGGGACTATGCGACCCACGCCGGGCAGAAGCGCGGACAATGGCCGGGGAGCGCCGAAATCAGTTCCGCTATGTTAGAGCGCTATAAGAAGCCGCCGGCGCCTTAGACTCGCCGATCTTCAACCTTGTGTGCCCCGTCGAACCGCCCGCCGCCCGAAGGCATGAGGGAATAGGGGTCCACCCAGGGGGCTTCGACCTTGATGATCGCCTGCATGGCCCGCTCAAGAGTGGCAAAGGCGTACCCGAGCGCGCGATGAGCCGGCCTTACTTCACCGCCAGCGTCTCGGCAGCCTCAGATGAGCGCCCGTTGGCCTGGGTCAGGAAAATCGACGAGCTGGGGTGAAAGACAATACGGCCGACAAGTGCGGCCAGCGCTAGCGATCCCACGGCCAGGAAGAACGCCGCTGGGTAGCCGAAGCGATGCGCCACGATGCCCGCCGCAAACGAACTGACGCCCACGAACAAATCATAAAACGCACTGAGAATGCCGATGGCCGATCCCCGCTCCTGAGCGGGCGTGTGGCGCATCACCGTGGCCGCGACGGCCGACCAGGGAAATGAGAATCCGAATCCCAACAATGCGGCTGAGCCGATCGCCAGAAACGGCGGCGGCCCCAACGCAATGGCAATCAAGCCCACGGCCATGATGCAGATGCCTATGTTGTAAGTGATGGCCGGGTGGACGCGATCAGGCAGGCCGCCCAGGAAAAAGCGCGACAACATGATGAGCAATGCGTAGGCGGCAAAGGCCGGAGGGCCGGAATTGCCGTGATTCGCCAGGTGCAGGATCAGGAAGCCCGCGATTACCGGATAGTGAACGTTCACCAATCCAACCGCCAAACCCGGTGCGAGCAGGCGCTGTGGCGCCCACGGCCGCTTCACCTCATGGCGCACCACGCGGTAATGCTCCGGAATCAGGAGAACCACGGCCAGCGAGAGTGATGCCGTCACCACTTGCAGCAGGGCGGCGTGTTGAAAGGAACCGATCCACTGGCCAACCACCGGACCCGCCGATACTCCGCCCCAGATCCCGCTGCTCAAGAAGCCGAGCGCGCGTCCGCTACGCTCAATGCCCGCCACTTCCACTACCCACGTGGCAGCGCCCGTATAGAGACAGGCCTCACCCATTCCCTGCAGCATCCGGCCCAGATAGGCGCTCGCCAGCCCGATGGGCAACAGGTACACGCCACCGGCGCAGATACAGCAGACCAGACCCGCCAGAAAGCAGATCTTGCGGCCACGGCGGTCGGCTAAAGGTCCCGAGATCAGACGGCCGGCGAGCGCGACGAAAGAGAAAATGCCCACCACAAAACCCACCGTCTCATCGGAGCCGCCGAGGGTGTGCTTGACGTAGGGGGCGAGACCGGGCAATACCGTGCCGAAACCAAGAAAGCCCAGGAATGTTGCGCCGATCAAGGCCCAGAAACGGGGGCCGAGACCGGCGGCGGAGGAGGCCTCGGCCAGGCGAACGCCGGCGACGAGGGAATCTGTCCAGAAACGGGGGCCGAGACCGGCGGCGGAGGAGGCGCCAAAGGCGCCTGAACCAGATGACATCTCATACCAGGATAGGGCGTTCGAATTTGAATCCGGTCCCTGGCGGCGGCGCGCCGTCATCCTGGCTCGTGTACGCACATTGGCCGGAAGCTACGCTGACGTGGGAATCTAGAGGTCATGCGGAAGCTCCTGTTGAAACGCCTGGGTTCGGCACTTCTGGCCACGACGCTTGCCGCCCAGATTCATCCCGCGTGGCAACTGGCCGAAAGCGGCAGTGCCGCTTCCTTTCGAGGGATTTCGCAAGCCGGCGGAACCGCCTGGGTGAGCGGAACCCACGGCACCGTGTTGCGCAAAACCGGCGATGGCGCTTGGCGCCCATGCGCTGTCCCGCCGGGCGCGGAGAAACTCGACCTCCGTGGCATCTGGGCCTTCGATGACACTCATGCTTTGGCTCTTTCAATTGGGCCTGGAGAGCAGTCGCGTGTGTACCGTTCCAGCGATGGCTGCGCTACATGGGCTCAGGTCATCGTAAACACCGATCCCAAGGGATTTTGGGACGGTATTGTCTTCGCAGATGAGAAGCACGGCCTGATTCTGGGCGACCCGGTGGACGGGCGGTTCACGATCCTTACTACCAGCGATGGCGGCGAGCATTGGACGCCGGATGCCGATCCGGGCCTAGCTGCCCTTCCCGGCGAAGGCGGTTTCGCGGCCAGCAACACGTCATTGATCGTCAATCCTGACACCAAGACCGAATACCTCGGGACGGGCGGGCCCAGCGGGCCGCGGGTTCTCATGAAGGCGGCTACCGCAGGCGCAGGCTGGACGGCGGTTCCCGTCCCTTTGAGCGGGGGCAGTCCGGCGGCCGGCGTTTTCTCACTGGCATTTCGCGATGGGCAGCACGGCGTGGCCGTGGGAGGCAATTACGAAAAGCCCGCTGACACGGCCGGGACCGCAGCGTTCACGAGCGACGCCGGCAGAAACTGGACCGCGGCGTCGACTCCGCCCGGCGGATACCGGTCCGCCGTGGGCTACCTTGCCGCTGAACGGATCTGGGTTGCGGTGGGTCCGAACGGCGGAGATTTTTCGGCTGATGACGGCAAAACGTGGACACGCTTCGACGCCGTGAATAATTGGAACGCGCTGAGCCCACCCTGGGCCGTCGGGCCAAAGGGAAAGATTGGGAAGCTTGCCATCGACGCTAACCGGTAAGTGGGCGCTGGCCGCAAGTGCCTACTCAGGTTCGCTTCTAAACGTAATGGTGGAATCGACGGAAAATGTGTTCGTTCCCGTAACGTCGCTCCGCAGTGCCTGCAAAACGATCGCCTCACCCGCCGTGTGCAAATCGAACGCTGAGTTCCCGTCCCTGACAATCGGAATGCGCATCGCAGCGCCGGGCGCGAGCAGAAATTCATCGTGGCGCGTGCAGACGGGTACGGGCTTCGTGCTGTTAGGAGTTTGGGCGGGGAGGATGTAGTAGCTGCCCGATGAGTAACAGGCATCGAGACGCGCCGCGGTCCGCGAGACGTTGACAGCCCACAGGGTGACGCCTGGCAGTTCCGCCACGCGGCCGGCGAACCAGGGATTCCTGAGCGGCGCCGCTACTTCCCGGCTCTTGGTGACCAGAGTGTCTCCTTCCAAACAGCCGGTGTCTGCCCGAATCGCGATGGCCGGATTCTCTTCTGAGGATGGGGCGTGTTCACGGACACGAAGCCACGCTCCCTCATTGTCACCTTCCAGTTGTAAGGTGTACTCCAGAACCTCGCCTGGCTGAATCCAAGTACGGCTGGCATGGCCAACCACCGGCACGAGTCCTCCCGACTGTGCGTGGCCCTCAACCTCAATCCGCACCGGAACGTCGCGCAGGTTCGTGAGAGCTACGCGCGATCGGCAAACGCGGGTGAATGAGAGCGCGGGCACAAAGCTTTCCGCGACGAATGGCGGTGAGTTCGGCTTGGCCTGCGCAGCGCACGGGTCAGAGGCCGTTGCCCCGAACGCGGGCATCAGCAGACTGCAGGTCAGCAGGGACAGGTTCGACGCCAGCAACGCAAATGCTCCTGCCTTTTAATCGGTAGAAGAGGGAGAAAGCGTGAGGCGCGGCGTGAAAAGGATGATCTCCCCCAAAAAGCGACAGGACATAATAAAGCCTGGAGAACAACATGGCTTTCACACTTCCACCCTTGCCCTACGCATCCGACGCGCTGGAGCCTTACATCGACAAGACCACGATGGAGATCCATCACGGCAAGCACCACCAGGCCTACGTCACAAATTTGAACAAGGCGCTGGAGTCCGCTCCGGACCTTACCGGCAAGTCACTCGACGAACTTCTGGCCGACAACCTCGCAATCGTTCCTGACGCCATAAAGACCGCGGTCCGCAACAACGGCGGCGGGCATGCCAACCACTCATTCTTCTGGACTCTGCTGGGGCCGAACGCCGGCGGCGCTCCCACGGGCGACATCGCGGCGGTGATCGAATCCAACTTCGGCAGCTTCGATACATTTAAAGAAAAGTTCACGGCCGCGGCCACCACCCGCTTCGGGTCTGGCTGGGCCTGGCTCACCAAAGACAGCGCGGGCAAATTCGAAATTGCTTCATTGCCCAACCAGGATTCGCCCCTTTTCGAGGGCAAAAAGCCGATTATTGGCCTCGATGTGTGGGAACACGCTTACTATCTCAAGTATCAGAACCGCCGCCCCGAATACATCGCGGCATGGTGGAACGTCATCAACTGGGACACCGTTAACGCGCAACTAGCGTAGTTGGTTGCGTTCTGAAGCGGGGTGGGTCCTGCTTACTTGGCCCGTTTGGTCCGCAGCTTGACGGGCTTGAGCACTATCTCACAGTCGTGACGCGGAATGTGAAGGGCTTCCCAACCGGCTGGGCGGCCGTTAACCGGCTTCCAGCCAGCCATACAGCCTCGGCATCGCGCTGGCTATCTCCACAGCCCCGGCCACCGATGCCTCAACGCCGCCTTCACCTTCGCCACGCTCTCAGGCAGACTCTCCTCATCCGTTCGGCACTCCACCTCTGGTTGCTCGGGCGGCTCATACGGTGCGTCCAGCCCCGTCATCCCAGTGAGTTCCCCGCGCCGGGCTCTCCCGTAGAGCCCCTTCACATCGCGCTGTTCGCACACCGCGAGCGGGGCGTTGACATAGACTTCGATGAAGTCCACTAGTTTCCGCCGCACTTCATCTCGCACTTCGCGGTAGGGCGAGACGGCCGAAACAATAGCCACCACGCCATGACGCTGCA
This sequence comes from Acidobacteriaceae bacterium, assembly GCA_903970405.1. Lineage (GTDB taxonomy): Bacteria > Acidobacteriota > Terriglobia > Bryobacterales > Bryobacteraceae > CAJCIT01. The sequence continues at coordinate 5,716 of CAJCIT010000158.1, forward strand.
ACAAGCCGGCGACGAAGCCAATCCGCCTAATGTTCTCGTCCCGGTCTTCCTTGCTGAAACCGAGTCCCCGGCACAGTGTCACACGGACTGCATCGCCGTCTAAAACCTCACAATCCACTCGCTCGCGAAGCAACTCCGACGCCAACGCCAGACTCAGCGTGGTTTTCCCGGCGGACGGCAACCCGGTGAACCAGATGGTTACGCCTTTTTTGTTCAGCACAAATCCGATACTCGCACGCGGGTTTTCTCTGAACGCCGCAGCCCGTTTGGGTATATGCTAGGGCTAATCAGGGAGGCTCCTATGTTCTTGCCTCGTCGCTTTGTTCAATTCCTCTTCGCCGCCACGGTGATGGGCCTTCCCCTCGCCGCCCGGTCAACCGATGGCGCACCGCCGAACGCACCGGCTCAAACCGGTCTGCCGGTGGAGGCCAAGTCAATCAACAACCTCCCTGGGCCTTCCGCGCCGCCCAAGGTGAACCCAACTCTTTCCGATGAGATGCGCGGCGACATTTATATGGCCCGCAAGCGGTACCGTGAAGCCATCGACACGTACCGCAAGGGAGATCCCAATTCGCCCATACTGACCAATAAGATTGGGATTGCCTACCATCAAATGCTGCAGTTCGATCTGGCGAAAAAGAACTACGAGAAGGCTATTAAGCTGAAACCCGACTACCCGGAAGCCATCAACAACCTGGGCACCATCTACTATGCGCGGAAGAGCTACCGGCGGGCCATCGGCTATTACAAGCGGGCTCTGCGTCTGGAACCTAAATCGGCTTCGATGATGGTGAACCTGGGCTCCGCCTACTTCGGACGCAAGGACTACATCCACGCCTCGGAGCTCTATTCCGAAGCGATCGAGGTGGATCCGCTAGTCTTCGAGCGGAAGAGCCAGTATGGCGAACTTCTGCAGGAGCGGAGCATCGACGACAGGGCCAAGTTTCACCTTGAACTGGCGAAGGCCTACGCAAAACGGAACGACGCCGAACATGCGCTGGTTTACTTGCGCAAGGCTTTGGAGGAGGGCGTGAAGGATCGGGACAAGATTCCAAACCTTCCCGAATTTGCCTCCATCAGAACCGATATGGCATTTCAAGAGTTGATCGCCAGCGCTCCAAAGCCACTTTGAGGCGGTCCCTAAGGACCACCGGCCCGCCTCAGCACCAATCCTAATCGCCAGCGAGTCCGCGACTGTGAGCGGCGACCGTCAGTGTCAGGGAGCGACCGGTTGGTCCTCCTCACGACCTTCACGGCCCCCCCGACGCCCCTTTCTGAGCCGCGCGCGTAAGTAAGCAAGCGGGTGACCTGCAGTGCCCCGTGCCAACCGGTCGCTCCCTGACGGTCGCGGCTCAGTCGGCGTGGAACTTTGCGCAAAGTGGCGCAAATGGCGTCCC
>CAJCIT010000159.1 GCA_903970405.1 Acidobacteriaceae bacterium
CTGCCGGGGCCCCTTCCACCCCGCACGCTTTCGCAAGTTGGTAGGCGATGCCGGGGATGGCGCTGCTCTTAACGGCGATATGATGATCGGCCAGCGAGCCACTCACTGAGGGCGCCGATTCAATGGCATAGAGGCGGCAGGGCGTCTCGCCGCTATCCACGGCTCGTTTCGCGGAAAACTGCCGCGCGTACGCCAATGCGGCCGGCCCTGTATTCAGGAAATCGCTTTCCAGGCTCACGATCACGTCGGCCTGCGAAAGATCGTAGGCAACGAAGGCGGAGCGGTTCGCTATCTTCCGGGCCGCTGCCGCTATGGCCGGGCTTACTGAAGGCTCATGCACATACCACTTGGCGTTCGGCGCCTGGGCCAGAATGTCTCCCATTTGCTTGATCAGCGTGGGCGATGTGGTGGCGCCCGAGAGAATAGCCAGCCCCTCGCCTTTGCGAAGGTTACTGGCTTGGGCCTCTGTACTAAAGACGCCCGTAAACTCGCTCCAGGTACTGAGCCGCCCTTCATGCAGCACCGACTCCGACCGGTCCGGATCATAGAGATTCAGAACCGACGCCTGCTCGAAGATGCCCGTGGCCCCAAGGCTGGCCGGATGATCGGGGTTCCCTTCAACTTTGGTGGGCCGGTTCAAGTGGCTCTCAACCAGCAACCCGCGCCCATAACCGCCAATGGGCATTGCCGTCGCATAAAACAAGGGAATCCCGGGAATCACATTCTCGGGCTGCCGCACGTACGGCACGATGAGTTCCTTCGGCTGCTTCGTACAGGCAGCGGCGCCGGCCATGGCCAGTGATGCAGCCATTACCTTCAACAGATTGCGCCGGTTGACTCCCTGGGGTATTTGTCCGGAAAGACCTGGGAACTCCTGCTCAATATATTCACGCAGTTCATCGCTTTCAGCCGCCTCGTCCAACGTCCTCCAAAAAGTGGGGCCTTGCCCTGCTGCGAGGCGCTCTCTCAGCTTCTGGAGATTCAGGACCGGGCGGCGGCTCTCAAGCAGCGACTCGACCGGTACAAACCCATGAGACCCATGAGAAATCTCGGCCGGGCCGGCGGACTGTGGCGTGTCTTTGCGGGGCATATCCTTCATCGGTGGCAAGTCACGCAATCGGTCAACGACTGAACGTGATATTCCTTGACGAGCTTCCGGCCGAGCTCGAGCTGGTTCGCCGGATATACATAGTCGATGTTGAAGACCTCCGAGCGCGGACGGATGTACTGCTCCGGCTGCCGGTGGCAGTTGATGCACCAGTTCATATTGAGCGTGTTGACCTTATACATCAGCGGCATTTCATCCACTTGGCCGTGACACGCCGAGCAGCCAATGCCTTTATTGACGTGAATGCTGTGATTGAAATAGACGAAGTCGGGAAGATCGTGGACCCGCGTCCACTCGATTGATTTTCCGCTGGCCCAACTGTCGCGGATGGGCTGCGTAAGCAGCGCGTTCGCCCAGATCTGCGAGTGGCAGGTCATGCACGTCTCGGTGGGAGGAAGGCCCGCATACGACGACGTTTCCACGCTGGTGTGGCAGTACCGGCAATCCAAACCGTCGTCCTTGACGTGATGTTTGTGGCTGAAAAGGATCGGCTGGGCTGGTGCGATCCGGACCGAGGTGATCCAGGGCCCGCGATCAATGATGTAAGCCACGGCGAAGGTGGATCCAACCAGCAGCAAGATGGCTACGATGGACACCTTAGCGATTGTGTTCGAACTCGGCCGAAACAGTTGCGCCATAAGTAAACCGGCAACGCACGTCTTGGGAGGCTGACGAGTATTACAGGCGGCAGCTCTCGGCGGTTTCTACTCAAACCGCTCAAATTCCCGCTGCACTCTATAATCTCGCCGGACTACCCGGCTTTCACCTGGTAAAAATACGAGTAAACCATATCGAATTGCCTGCCGCAGCGTCCCACGTCGTTTGCGGCAGATGTCCTGGAGCTGAGTCATGAGGAGATTCTGCGGCACGGCAAGGCAGGTCATCATCCTAGTGGTGCGGGAGGCTTGACATTTCGGACTCAATTTCTATCTCAAATCAGCCAGGCACGACGATACAGGTTGATGAGTTCCCATGTTCAACGAATATTGTCTTTTTAGAATCAGTTACTTAACGAGCATCCCGTGCGCCGCGTTGTTTTAGCCGATCGAGGCTGGTCCACAGAAAGCTGTTCGCAGCTAAAGTATTGTTCGCCGCTAAAGTATTATGAAGAGACAACCGATAACACTCTTAACGGAGTGCGCAGACTTGGAGGGTAATGCCGTGTCGGCTACGCAACCACAGGTCGACCCGCTCACTCAGGTCTTGATGGATCCTGACAGCGACGGTCCGCGCATCGCTTTTGCCTCGGCTGTGGCTTCGACGGATTCGAACCGCGCGGCCTTCATTCGGCGCCAGGTCGCCATCGCCTCGATCGCCGGAAACGATGACGAACGGCAAAGGGCAATCCTGTTGACCGCGCAACTCCTCTCAAAGCATTCCGCCGAATGGCGCCCCGACTGGCCCGAAGATCTTACCCGCGCTGTGTGCGACTACGGCTTTCACCGTGGCTTTGTCGAGTTGATCGAAATCTCCGGCGCCGATTTCCTTGAGATGGGCGAGGCTTTGTTGCGGACAGCCCCGATCAGGCACCTCAATCTGACCGGGACCGCGGGCCTCTGGAAAGATCTGCACCAATCGCCATTGCTCGCAAAGATTCGTTCAATCTCCGTCACAGACAACGATCTGACCGATGAAGACCTCTATTGGTTCGCCAGAACTCCTTACGGGGAAGAGTTGCGGTGGCTTGACCTCTCGAACAACGACATCGGGAAAAGCGGCGTGGATTACCTGGCGGCAACCTTCTCTTTTCCGAACCTCGATTATGTGAGCCTTGCCGGCAATCTTTGCGATCCCGTGGAACGCTTTGCCTCCGACGGTGACCTGATCACAGACGCGTGGCTACCCCAGGACGGACAGGAACTGGAGAGAAAGTATCGGCCCATCGGTTGGCTGCACATTCGGGCTACTCATCTTCAGGAACTTCCCCCCGATCGATTCGCCTTACCGAAAAACGCTAGTTCGGTGGATGGCGGCCGCCTACCCGAGACCCACCCCTTCAGTAGTGCAGCTCAAGCATTTCCTCAAGCATTTCAAGGTCAGGTGGAATCTGCGTAAACGGTTCTATCTGACGCCGCCTGAGGGTCAGAAGATCGACCGCGCTTTTGCCATCGATACCCAATCGCTCCAGATCGTATGAATGGGCCGTGTTGATGTTGGAATTTGGCTTTGTTTCAAAATAGCCATTGGCATAGGCGACCGACAAAGCTCCTGTAGCGACCTGAGCGCCAATGGCTTGTCGCGCAAAGGTCGCTTCATACTCAAGCAGGCGGTCCCGCAAATCGCCTGGAAACCGGGGACTGATCTTCGCCGCCGCCGGACCGAGGATGCGCACGCGCGACTCCTGAGCTTCTTTCGAATCCGAAAATCCAACCAGCCAGGGCCGCCAACGCCCTTCGTGGTGGCTCCCAATTGGGAACTTCTTCCTCATCGCCTCCTGCGTCAATCGATCCAGGCATCCGCGCCCTTCGTCGCACGTTTGTCCAATCGAAATGATGACCTGATCGTACGTCCCGCTTTTCAAAGAACCGAGATCGTTCCCCGCATGATCGACGTAGGTCTGGGTGGTCGGTATGCCAAAATTCCGAAAGAGCACGCGTACGCCCTCGGCAGTCCGCTCAACTCGATCGATATCCACTCCGCATGCGAGCGTAAGGCGCCCATCGCGCGGCGTCAATTCCTGAACCGGATCGAAGCTCTCGTCTCGATCGAACGGCCCAACCAGATCATCGTTGCACCGGCTCGGCGGAAAGGTGTCCTTCTTAAACGGCTCTCGCGACACCCACGTCACCGACCTCGCATCTGACTTCAGCGCAAGTTCAACGCACCAGGCCCCGGTCCCGCCATTTCCAAAAACGCAGATGGCGCCTTTCGGTGGCGACCGCCGCCCGTGTTTCAGAAAATCAACGCCAGTCATTAATCGCCGGGGATCGGGGGCGATGGTCTCATTGAGGTACTCCTCGACGAGGGCGGGATCACCCACTTTCCTCGTTTCCAACTTGCGCTGCAGCCCGGGACCAACGCAGAAATCGATCTTCTCGGCGATCGCCTTGAACGCCTTCCCGCTCTCATCAGTACCCGTCACTTCGAACTGCCCGGTCGGCGTCAATGGCGATACTCTTTCAACCGTACCCGCCAAAACGCGATCGTCCTTGAATACGTCAGCAGTGGATTGAAACGCGTTTCGCGTTGCCCCGGCGAAAGCGCTACGTGGTAGAAAGGCCATCTGGTCCTCGTTTACCTGCTGGTCGGCCAGCCCCGGCAGAGTTAGTAAACCAGGCCATTGGCCCATCCGTTCGATTGCATAACCGGCCCACGGGTCAGTCAGCCCAATGTTCAAGATGGGGAGGGCGCCGACACGTTCGCGGCCCGCGCTGGTGGACCGCAGCAGCCGATAGTTCAGCACCGCGGAGAAGCCGCGGCCGACTATGACGTAGTGCGGGCCCTCTTCATGAGACATAGGTTTCGGACGCCTATTCTATCCCGCTATTCAGTCGGACTCGGCTACGGCCGCGGACTCGGCGTTTGGTTGAGCTTCAGTTGCAGGAAGGCGGCATAGTCGGGGTTTATGCTCCTGAACTGGCCGATCACGTCTGCAAATTGACGGCGCTGCTCATCCGAACCCTCCTCCAAGATAAGCATGATTGCTGGGAAAACATCACTGGCTTCCGGCCGTCGGACCACCTTCATGGCACGGTCCAATGCGTCCGGAACCAGCTCTCTCTGCCCCTGACCGATAAGTGCGCCGGCGATATCGGATGAGCCGGCACTGTCTTCCTTAAGCGCAGTCTTCACCTTTTCCAACAGGCCCGCATCTTCGTGATAGCGAGAGAGGTACCTGACCGCCGCCCTCATAGCAAAACTCGACTCATAGGAAAACAGGGGGTGATTGGGCTCGTCCGCAAAGGCTGGGAGGTCCGCAAGTATCCCTTGCCAGACGAGGGTGTCCGCTTGAGCCGTGCTCGGAAGGCGGGCAAGGGCGAGTTGCGCCAGCGGGATGCCCTTGAAGCGCTTTCCCTCCGCTCCGGTTCTGACAGCGAGGACGTCGGACATGCTTACGGGTTGGTGCGGGTAATTCAATAGGATGCCGCCAAGAACGCGCGCCCAGCCGCCGGTGTCGTTTCCCAGTGAGCTTTTGAGTTGGCTCGTGAGATCCGGCTCCAGGTAATCACCCTCCGTTGCAACGCGCGATGCTGCCGAGTATCTGGCCATGGGGTCGCCGTGGCTCAGTGAATTGACCAGCTCTCGGACGATGAACGAGCGGGCGTCGCTCCCGGTGACGGCCGGCTCGCCCATTTCCCCAGCCACTCGCATTGTCATCCCGTAGCCTTCGACGCCGGCCAGTTGCCACGGTTCGGAGGATCCCTTCATCTGGCTACGAAGAGGCAGAAGCAGCACCTGGCCCGGCTCAAGCTTTGGAAGTTCCTGGGGGCAAAACCCGAAGTCCGGGCCGTCTCGACCAAGAAAACGAACTTGCAATTCCTCGGGCGGCGGTGTCCCGGAGGTTGCGTCGCGCCGAAAGAATCGAAGGACCTGGACTTCCGCGGACATGGTTTGGCCGGGGGCTGATGTCTTCGGATCGCCCGTGAAGTGGGGAAGTTGCATGGAGAGCGAAACCACTCTGCCAACCGCAAGGATGGGCGCATCCGCAAGCTCCGAAAGAGCCCAGTTGTGCTGAGGGCAAAGGCCTGCCCGAAGTGAGGGACCACTGCCAACCGCAAGCATAACGGCCACTGCGTACCGGGCGGTTCGACGCGTAGCGAGCATGGAAAGAGGACGGCTCAGGTGGCGCTGCGGTTTCCCCCCGCTCTGGGCGGAATTCGAGTTTCGGGGCTGGGAGGGGCTGCCTTCCGTTAGGCGCTCACGAGTGCGAGACGTCTCTCGTGGTCCTTCTTATACCAGTCGAGTGTGGCGCGCAGACCTTCTTCGAAAGAGTACTGTGGCGCGTGGCCCAGATCGCGGACGGCCGCGGTGGTGTCGGCCTGCGAATGGCGAACGTCGCCATTGCGGGGCGGTCCATAGCCGGCCGGAATTGAGACCCCTTCAATCTTCTGGAGTAGTCCCCAGGTTTCATTGAGCGTGTAGCGGTTCCCGTTGCCGGCGTTGAAGACCCTTCCCGCCACGCCCGGCGTTTCAGCAGCCTTGATCAGCAGAGAGGCGACGTCTTCGACAAATGTAAAGTCGCGCGATTGCTCGCCGTCGCCGTAGATGACGGGGGCCTTGCGTTCAATCAGGCATTTCATGAAGAGCGAGAGAACTCCCGAATAGACGCTGTTCGGATCTTGCCGCGGCCCGAAGACGTTGAAGAAGCGCAGAGAGACCGTTTCGAGGCCAAAGCACTCATGAAAGACACTCGCATAGTATTCGCCGAGCAGTTTCTGAACCGCGTAGGGAGACTTGGGACGCGGTGCCATGGTCTCGACCTTGGGCAGGATTTCGGTATCGCCATAGGCGGAGGAAGAAGCGGCATAGACCAGGCGCTTCACCCGGCCTTCCGCGGCGGCGCGGTAGACGCTGAAAGTGCCGTTGATATTGAACTCGTGGCTGGGCACGGGGTTCGCGATGGACTTTGGTACCGAGGGGAGTGCCGCCAGATGGAAGACCCGGTCCGCGCCAGCGACTATAGGCAAGATGGCCTCAAAGTCGCAAATGTTCACCTGGTGCAGTTCGACATGGTGGCCAAGATCTTCCAAATTGGCCCGATTGCCGGTGACGAGATTGTCAATGACCTCCACCTGGTGTCCTTCGGCGAGGAGTCTGCGAACGAGGTTTGAGCCGATAAATCCGGCGCCGCCGGTGACGATGGAACGTTTCATAGGTTTCTTATTGATGCTGAGGCGAAGCCGTTTCTTGTGGTTGGCGAGATCGCTGGTAACAGCGCTTCAGGTGCTGAATGGAGTCCGACACGATGGCCTCGGCGCCGCGCTTGAAATCGAAGGCCTCCAGAGAGACCCAACCTTCGTAACGCAAGCGGTTCAGCGTTGCCAATAGCGCTTGAAAATCGTAATCGCCCGTGCCGGGCTCGCGGCCGTCAATTTCATTGACATGAACGTGCTCAATATAGGAAAAGTAACGTCGGATGAGATCGGTGTGCGGCTCCGTCTCATCCACCGCATTATGGGAATCGAACATGGTTCCGACAGACGGGCTGTCAATCTCATCAACAATCGAGACCGCGTCTTTGAGGCGATTGATAATGTTGCTTTGATTGGCGGGCAGGGCCTCCACCAGAATGCGCACGCCGTGTGCTTCCGCCTGTGGGGCGACCCGAGCGAGTTCCTCGCTAAAAACCCGTGTCGCTTCCTCCGGCGTCATGCCGCCGGTGGCGCTCCGCTGATGAGGCGAGCCGAACACCATGATGCCGTTTTGCCCGCTCTGATTGCCTGCCAGATCCGCGCAAAGGTCGATGAGATGCCGGATGTGTTCCCACCC
>CAJCIT010000160.1 GCA_903970405.1 Acidobacteriaceae bacterium
GGATCCACTTCAACCTTGCCGGTTCCGCTCCATACGAAGCCGATCGGAAGATGGAACTTTAGCTCGCCGCGGCCGGCTTTCTGTCTGATCGCTTCCAGCGATCGTTGTCGCAGCAGATTTAACTCGAACTCCGACATAGTGCCCTTCAAACCCAGCAGAAGCCGATCATTGATGAAACTGGGGTCATAGATGCCATCAGGGTCGATGACTATCGCGCCCGTCATGCCGCAAAGCTCGATCAAGTGATGCCAATCGCGCCCGTTGCGCGCCAGACGCGAGGCTTCTATGCAGAAGATCGCACCCACTTCGCCGGTGCAGACTGCGGCCACCAATTTCTGAAATCCAGGCCGGTCCATAAGCCCGGATCCAGAGCGCCCCAGATCGTCATCAATTACGCTGACATGGGCAAAGCCAAGTTCGCGAGCATGATCGACTAACCCATACTGGCGTCTCTGACTCTCCTGATTATGGAGTACCTGGCCGGGGCTGGACTGACGCACATAGACGATAGCTTGCCGGCAGAGACGTTCAGCGGTCAGTTTCGAGTTCATCTCCGCCTCCGTCTTGCTTCCGGTGGCTTGCCTGGGCTGCCGCTACCAGAAGTTCCATCAGGGCGAGCGACAGCTCCCGTTGTTTGGAATCCGGCATGGCCATCTTCGGGGCGTCGACCAGTTGTAGGTTCAGCTGCAGGTCCAGCGGCTTCGCATGTCGAGTCACGCACTACCTCCCGAGGAGTCTCCTCCATCGAAGGCTTAACGCAATCTGTCGATGCTCGCCAGGCATTTAGCAAATGACGCAGCTCCAGCAAAGCTGACGTGCAAATCAGAGGAGCGCCAACCGAAAAGCTGGCGCAATCCGGACTGAACACCCAGGCCGGCACGGAACAAATCGTGCTATCCGGAAGTTCACAAAACACGTGCTCGCCGTGACGGTCTCTCATCCGGCGAAACACGCGCAAAGACTGTCCATAGAGCGGATGCCAACGGTAGTGAACCGTCACCATCTCAGAGTGATGGGCATCATGTTTCGGGACCGCCCGGGGTCGGTAAGACCCACTTAGCCATTTCCCTCGGTGTACTCACCGCGCACATGGGCCACCGCGTCTACTTTACAACAGCCATCGACTTAGCACGCCGCATGGCCCGCGCCATCGCCGAGAACCGCCTCTCGCGTGAGATCAAAAATCTAACCAGACCCAAGTTGCTTATCATCGATGAGGTCGGCTATCTCGCTCTCGAACAAGCCCACGCCAGCCTCCTGTTCCAGGCCATCTGCGAACGCTACGAGAAGCGGCAGGCGGTCATTCTGACCAGCAATAAAGGCTTCGCCGACTGGGGGCAGGTCTTCGCCGGCGACACCATCATGGCCTCGGCCGCACTCGACCGCCTGCTCCATCGCTCCACCGTCATCAATATCCGGGCGATAGCTACCGGCTCAAGGAAAAACGGCAAGCCAAGTCCTCCCATGCCGCAATCGAGGTGCCCCAGCCCATGTGAGACCGAATCCCTCTTAGCCGCCCGCCCTTCTTTACATGGGGTCAATTCCAAATGAGCGCAAGGGGGTCAGTTCTTAGTGCGCGTTGACACTGGTATAACCGGACACGGATGCATTCGACCCTGGGCTATGTAAGTCCGATGGAATTCGAGCAAGACTGGAATCAGGCGCCGCTGAGCAAGGCCGCCTGAATGGACCGACCGGCGAAGGCAGGCAGTGGAAGTGCCGGGCTGAGAGAAACCTCAGCCCTTGGAAATCGCTCGGAGCGATTTCCACACTCCCACCGCCACGACGGCCACGGGGATAAATATCCCCCAGAACCAGTACGTTAAGGGGTACGCACTCCGAGGGCAAGGTCATTGCGCGCCGCGCAGCGGGCGAAGCGCCTTGACGGACGCCGGAGCGGAGGGTATTCGGCCACCAACGCTCAAGGGCTGTGTTTTGTTGTGGTTCCCCTTCGGTAACGGCAAGGTTGCCGCACAGGAACCGAAAAGCCCCGTTTTCCCTTAGCCGCCTGATTCCATTGTGGTTCCCGCACAGCAACTTAAAGTTCCTCTACAGCTCCCGTTCCGGGGTGACGTGTCCTCGTAAATCCGGTGCAGAGCACCGTGCCTTTTCACACTGCGGACGGTAGGAGGATTTCAGGAGTTGGCGATGCTACTGGGGATCAGAGATGTGGGCCCCAAAGCGTCTTTCGAAGCGGTGCCACGTCCAAGTGCCCCACAAGTAGCCAGCGATGCACCAAACAAGTCCGTCAATTATGAAAAACATAGGCGGCCTTGATCCGATGTTAGAGGGGGTAAATGTACTGAGCAAGGTGGTGAGCAGGAACATACCCCCTCCGAACAAAAGTACTCCCCTTAAGATGACATAGCGAAGTCTTCCTCCCTTGCTCAACCTCTCCCACGCCCGTCGTTTTTTTTCTGTTACCGCAACAACTGGTTGCCGGCCCATCGTGAATCCTCCCATTGTCCTATTCTCAAGGTATTAGCGTGCAGGCTCCCATGGCGTTTGCATACTGGTTCTGCGCACTCTTGAGCGCGGGGAGATTGTTATACATAAAGTGATATATCGAGATCGCTCCACCCGAAAAAGCTCCCAGTATTGCGCCGGGCAGAGCCCCTTCACCTCCGACTTCCGCAGTAGTAGTGAATCCAACAAGTGCGCCCCCAGCTGCGCCCTCCAAAACACCGGACTTGGCACTGGACCAGAAACCAGCATTTAGGCTCGACTGAGTGGCTTGATAGGCTTTCTGAGCGTCGCTCTCACATTTCAGCCGAGCATGTGATTTTGGCGTCCCGTTACTTGGGGCAACAAAATGCGCGGAGCGTCGTATACATGTGTTCATACGAGCAGGGCTAAAAACCTCCTGTCAGCAGGTCCACGTAGCAGATAAAGGTCGTCGCGAGTGCGACACATGCCAGATAAGCGAGGTTGAATGACCACTTGGGCAATGCGGCTCGATCAGAGGAGTCGGTCGCCTCACGAACAATCCGCCTATAAATCTCTACAGCAGACAACAAGGGGGCTGTGTTCATGATGGGAACATACCAAAACGGAAGAGATAGAACGTCGTGTCCACCCCGGTGTAGTTGTGCAAAAAAGATCACACCTTCGGAAACGATGAAGAATATGATTGCAACCACCCAAAGCAGTCCAGCGTATCTGTATCGGCCCTCCATCCCCTGCGTCATCTCTTCCTTGCGCCCAGCAACCTGTTCAGAGTTCATGGTGTGCATCCGATCTGGAAGGTGCCGAGGAAACCTAGCAACGCAGCCGTAAAGCCTGTAAGTATGCTTGTCGGTCCTGCAACCGGGGCAGCGGGCGGGAATAAGGTAGTGACTCTCGCAGTCGCTGATACCAGTGCAGTGCCCGCTGCTGCCTTCTTGAGACCGCCGCATGTCGGCGGTGGCAGTGGAGGACCATTGGGAATAATGCAACCTCCCTGATAGCAAACGGGCGTGGGCGTCGTCGGTTTACTTGGGGCACTCGACAGTCAGCTATTTGTTACAGCCCTTGGTCCACCAGTCTATAAGAAATCGCCCATCCCGATCCAGAGCGTCAGGTAGGCGACCAACGTCAACAGCGCCAGCAAATAGGACATCGAACCGAGCCTGCCCCGTTCATCAGACTCGACTAATTCGCTTTTTAGATTGCGATAAATTGAGATTGCCGTTAGCAGTGGTAGCGAAAGCATCACCGGTTTGTAAAGAAACCAAGGAGACCAGGCTCCATTGTTGTGTTTTGCCGCTTGCGAATAGACTAGGAAACTCTCTAGCCCGGCAAAGGTCAAAGCGACGGCAACCCATGCAAGAGGAGCGAGGCGTTTTCTCTGAATGGATGACAACTGGCTATTGACTGTGCTTCTCCTATGGCGTGCAGCCGACGTGATATTTCGCAGCAGAGTTTAAGATTTGCCCGGCCCCAGCGACACCGGCAACACCGGTCAAGAATTCGGGTGTAAGCCCCCCTCCCGACGAAAAGAGGAACAGCGCTGCCGCTCTATAAACCGCCGTCCCGCCAGCGAAAACCTTCAGAGCATCTCCGGCCGCATCCAGAGACTTGCAAGTCGGAGGCGGCGCGGGAGTACACGGCTGACCGTAGCTTCCTCCGCAAACCACAATTGGTGTGACAGGCGGTTTACTTGGGGCTACAGCCCCGGTGTTTTGGGTTGCGGTTTTAGTAGTCGTGGTCTGCGGCGGACAAGGAAAGGCGCTCCCGTTCGAGGCTAGGCAGGTGCCCCCAGGCTGTCCATACGTTCCACCATAGGTCAAGATCCACCAAGGTGGAGGCACACCAGAATTGGGCGGAGGGGCTGAGCAACCGCTTTGGTTTGGATCGGTAGTGCAACTCGGTTGGGACGTAACGCAACTCACACTGCCATCAGGATTGCTTGTGCACGATTGCCCAGTTGGGTCTGTGAAAGACAGCGGATTGTTGAGCACGTAGGCATAGCGATTGAAGCTCTGCGGGTTGCTCAGGTCGTAGGAGCCGTCATGTTCAGTTGGTCCGATGGCGTTCAGCCGCAAGCTTGCTTCTAAGCCTAGTGCTGCCGTGCAGTTGCGCTCGTCGATGGGCTGATGCGGGGCGGGATTTCTGCTCGGGAACCCGTGACGCGGTTTCCGGCTTAGCAGCAGCGCTGCGGCCAGAAGGCCGTCTGGGAACTGCGTGCTGGGTGCGGGCTGCATTCTGTAGCCGATTGTACGATTCTGGAGTCGAATTGCTGTGCAGATTCTGAGGCGGATGCGGGCTGATTGCGGGTCTACCTGGGGCAGATTGCGGAGGCCGGTTTTGCAGCAGAAACAGCAGCGAAGAGCGGCGGCTAAAGGAATAAGGTTTCCGGGCGGGCGGCGTCAGAGCGCCGGAGTGTCAGCAACGTCAGAGAGTGACGAGTTTGAGGCCGGGGATGAGCTGGAAGTGGCGCACGTTGGTTGTGGCGACGGAGTAGCCGCACTCCAGCGCCGTGGCTCTGATCAGCAGGTCCATCGAAGGGATGGTCACTCCCTGGGCGCGCTGCTCGCCGTCCAGCTTGCCCGCCAGCAACGCCGTGGCCTTGGTGTACGGAACCACTTCCAGATCGGTCAGCAGGTCCGCGATGAAGCTCTCACGGCGCAGGCGGATTGCCGTGGTTTGCGCCCGGTAGACAGCGTGGACCAGCTCGGTGAGGCCGACGGCAGAGAGGGCGGCCTGCTGATCTCCGGCGACCGAGGCAACCTGGCGCAGAAGCTGCGCTACGGTGTCTCCTCGGCGTTCGGCGGCGATAACGATGCTGGAGTCCAGTATCAGACCCACTCGGTCAGTCCCATGCGGGCGGATTCAAGGCGTCGCGATGGCTATCGATGACCGCCTCCAGATCGCGGGCGAACTCCTGATCCAGAGTGGCCGCCGAACCGCGCGCCTCGGCGAGCGCGATGGCTTCGGACAACAGGCGGCCTGGCTGCCGCGCTGGGATGCTCGACAGCCTGACAGCAGGCGAGGAGTCGTCGATCACCACTTCGGCCCCGGCGCGGACGCGGGCCATCAGGCCGGCGAAGTCGCGGGCGGCCTCTGCTTCCGAGATGCGGATGGTTGCCATAGTTATGATGATACAGAGATGGCTCGGGAAAACTGAACAGGGGGATAAGTGGAGGTTCTGGTCTTCTCTGGCCTAGGATGGCCGGAGAGAGGAGATCGGATGAGCAGACGTCCCCGGCGGAATCACACAGCGGCGTTCA
>CAJCIT010000161.1 GCA_903970405.1 Acidobacteriaceae bacterium
CCGCTCCCGACTCCACATCCGCGCCGCCGGATGCCCCCAACCCGCAACCCCTGGCCGCCTAACATTTAATCTGCTGTCAGCCTGCTAACCGCAGTCTGCCGGCTTCTGTTCTTTGACAACCCGCCTCCAGTAAGTGCCCGCCTCATGCGACCCCACCCCAACTCCGCTCAGACAAACGCCAGAACGCGCAAAATCCACGCCGAAAAGCGCAGATTTTCACCTGCCGGCCCCGCTACGCGCTCGAATTTGAGGCCCGCACATCCCTGAACAGTTCGTTTCGTAGCGCCGATCCGGCGACTTGCCATGTGCCTCTCTGGCTTGCCGGCGTTGCTATCGTTCCTCACGCTGCCACAAACGGTTGAACATGGTGTGTGCCGCGAGCGGTAAAGGATTGTAAACAATGGAGCTTGCCGGACCGAAGCCCGCCGGAATCCGCTACGCTAGGGCAAGCCCGGTCCCACATGTCGAAGCTCTCCATTCTGTTGATTGACGATGACGCTGAACTCGGAGGTCTGATGGGCGAGTTTTTCGCCCAGCACCAAATCGACGTCCGCTGTGCTCACGACGGTCAGCACGGCTTGAATCTCGCCTTTAACGGCACTTGGGATCTGATTCTGCTCGATGTGATGATGCCTGGGATGGATGGGTTTTCGGTGCTGCGCCAAATCCGCCGGAGGAGTCCGGTGCCGGTGATCATGCTGACCGCGCGGACAGAGCATGGCGACCGGATTGAAGGGTTGAATGCGGGGGCCGACGATTATCTGCCGAAGCCGTTCAGTCCGGAGGAACTGCTAGCCCGTATTCAGGCAGTGTTGCGCCGGTCGGGACGCGCGTCAACTTTGAAGCCCGAAACCATTGAGGTGAACGGCGTGAGACTCAATCCAGGTACCCGCGAGGTTTTCCTGAACGCGGCGCCGATTGAGGTGACATCGATTGAATACGAGATTCTGGAGATTCTGGTGCGGTCGGCCGGCCAGGCGGTGTCGCGCGATGACTTGGCGCGGTTGCTGTATAACCGCCAGGCGAATCCGCTAGAGCGGTCGCTGGACGTGCATGTCAGCCATCTGCGGCGCAAGCTGGAGCACGGCAACACCCTGATTCGGACGATCCGCGGCGTCGGCTATTTGTTTGCCGCCGGTTCGGTGGAGCCCACCCGCGCCCAGGCCTTGCATTCCTGACGAACCGCCATGCGATCGATTTTTGTCAAAATTCTATTCTGGTTCGCGGGGTCGCTGGTGCTATTCATCGGCGGCACGATAGTTACGACGTCTTACATTTACCGGGCAAGCACCACGGGGCGCAACTTTTTTCCCCGCGCGATGGAATTGCAGGCGGATGAGGCCGCGAGCCTGTATGAGAGCGGTGGCGTGAGGGAACTGCAGACGTTTCTGGACCGATGGCAGAAATCGATTCCCGGCGAATACGTGCTGGTGGATCAGAACGGCATGGATGTAATCACCAAGCAAGACAGAAGCGACGTCATCCGGTTGAGACCGCCGCGGCCAAGACTCTGGCCCGGCATTCTGCCGCTGCTTCCGCCGCGGGAAAACCAACCGGAAGTGTGGCTTTGGCGCACCACGGACCGCAAGTACGCCTTGTTAGTTCAAAGCGCAATCCGGCATGGCACGTGGAATGCGCTTCCCTATTACATCTGGATAGTGGTGGCGGCGACGGTGTTCAGCTACTTACTGGCGCTGCATCTGGTTTCGCCGCTGCGCAAATTGAAGTACGCGGCGCAGCAGTTTGGCGAGGGCGATTTCTCAGCCCGGGTGAGCCTGAAACGCCGTGATGAGTTCGGCCAATTGGCCCAGGCCTTCAATGAGATGGCGGTGCGGATTGAAACACTGATGACAGCGGAGCGCCGGCTGTTGCAGGATGTCTCACACGAGTTGAGATCACCCCTCGCGCGGCTCGGGTTCGCCGTTGAACTGGCCCGGACCAGCAGCAATCGGGAAGCGGCGTTCGAACGGATCAAGAAGGAAGTGGGCCGCCTGAGCGCCCTGGTTGGGGAACTGCTGCAGGTGACGCGCGCGGAAGGCGATCCGGCTTCGCGAAATATGCAGGAGATTTCGCTGAACACACTGCTAAAGGATCTGATTGAAGACAGCTCGGTTGAATCGCAGGCCCGCGGATGCAAACTGACTCTGGAATGTTCTTCGCCGATCCAGATTATCGGGGACCGTGAGCTGCTGCGGCGCGCGGTGGAGAATGTGCTTCGAAATGCTATTCGCTACTCACCGGATAAAACGCCGATTCGAGTCGAGGTCACCAGGAGGAGCGATAAAGCGGTGATCTCGGTGCGGGATTTCGGTCCGGGCGTCCCGGTGGATTCGCTGCCGCTGCTCTTCCAGCCTTTCTATCGAGTGGACTCCGACCGAAACCGAAACAACGGAGGAGTTGGGTTGGGCCTCGCCATCGCCAAGCGGGCTGTAACGCTGCACAACGGCGCTTTGAAGGCGAGGAACGCGGCCCCAGGCCTGGAAGTGGAGATTGAGATTCCGGTATTAGAGGGACCGTCGGAAAATTCTTAGAGCAATGGGGCGGCGTAAGCGGTGAAACGCGCGCCGCGTTTGGTACGTTCATAGATAAGTCTCGCAGGTGCGTTTTTCGGCCGGCTTAGTTCTGACTACTCGCATCGGTTCTCCGCTGCCGCATTACTTTGGTGAGGAGTTTTGTGCCCGTTGTTCACTTGAACGAGTGCCGTGCGCATCGCCGCGGCTGGATGACTGCGTGCGGCAGAAGCGTGCTGGCTTTCCTGGCGGCAGCGGTTTTGCGTGCTCAGCAAAAATCGGATTCGAAGGAGCCGGAAGCCGCAGCGGACGCCGACGGTGTCGACGAGCCGGTGTACGAGGTTGGCGGCGATGTCAAGGGCCCGCGCGTCTTACATCGCGTGATGCCCGAGTTTACACCGAAATCGAGGGAGCAGCACATTGAGGGGTCGGTGATTCTGGCCACGGTGGTGACTTCAAAAGGCGAACCGCGCCGGGTTCGCGTTCAAAAGAGTCTGGATAAGGAATTGGACGCGAAGGCGGTTGAGGCGCTGCGTCAGTGGCAATTTGCGCCGGGGCAGAAGGACAACAAACCGGTTGCCACCAGGGTGAGCGTGGAGATCCGGTTTAACGTGCTGTAGAGTTGCCCCAGTCAGGGAGCGACTGTTACTTCGTCCCGTGCGGCGTCGCTGGGTCGGCCGACACCACCGTCCACGGATTGGCCTTGATATCTCTCAGCAGCGAACTCTGCCACTCAAACTCCGGATGATCTTCAATGTGCTTAGCGGCGTGAAACTCTACGCCGCAGGGATGCCCCATGCCCGCTGAGAAAGCCATGCGCTCAGCCATCGCCGCGTCCGCCACTTTCGCATTCGCGACGCCGGCCGGTCCGTAAGCCGGTTGCCAGCCCTTCATGCCGCGCCCGGATTTATCCACGTGCCCGCATATCGTGCGCTCGTTCGGGTCAATCTCATGCGTCAGCGCGTCATAGTGATCGGTCTCGAATTTCTCGCCGGCCGCTACGTCGATCTTGCCTTTGTATTCGGCCATGAGTTGATCCCAGCGGATGTGGCGAATGCCGTCCGGCGCTTCGGGATCGGTGGCTGGATAGTCAGTTTCCTCGGCAATCAGTTTGGGATTAATGGGGAAATTCGAGCCGACAAAGTAGCCGTCTTTGGTGCGTTCCAGCGTGACGTTCTTCAACCCGAGTTCCAGACGTCCAATCTCATTGGTTTTGCGGTCCGCCACCAGCCAGGTGTTCGCATAGCCGCCGTTGTTACCCTCTTTCATGAGGCGGGCGAAATCGTCGATGGATTCTGAATACTGCATCGCCTTGCGGGCGCGCACAAACTCGGGCACGGCGTTCTCATCGAAGCCATGAAACGCGGAGATCGTCGTTTCGGTGATCAGGATGCCCGCGTCGTTGATGCCGAAATCATCCGCGCTGTGGATCAGGCCCGGCATGCCATCCATCAGGATGTGGTGGCCGGCAGTGGGCACGATATCGAAAATGACGTTCCAGCGCGCCGCCGTCAGATAGTCGGTCCAGTTGTTGTGGCCAATCACCACACGGCCGTCTTTCGTATACGACCCGGTGGCCACAAAGGCGCTGCAGTGCTCCGCGGGGTGGGCGGGACCGGACGCGCCCGCGCGGCGCTTCAACTCGTCGTAGTAATAGCTGTACTCCATGTAGGCATTCATCGCTACAAGGTCAATTACATCGAGCTTTGATTTGCGCGCGTGAAGGCCTTCGGCAATGCCCGTCAGCTCGTCGCGATATTCCTGGGGCACCTTCGGCCAGAAGTATTTTTGCGCGACGTCTCGCAGTTCGGCCCATGATCGATTTACCTCGTGCGTGGTCGAAAGAGCGATGGCCTTCTGGTTGTCTTCAATCTCCGGCGCCAGCAGATAGCCGTGTTGAAAGCCGACGGTTCCCGGCGAACCTTCGAGATGAACGAAGATCCAGCCGGCCTTTTCGGGCTTGCGGGAGGAGCCTTCCAGGCGCGGGTCGGCACCCGTCTGGTTTCCAGCTAACCTCTTGGACCCGCCGAAACACAGCGCGGGAAGTAAAAGAGAGAGAATGAGGAGAAGGCGGCGCAAGGTCATTTCTCCCGATTACAACACAAAAGCACCGGGCTCGGAGCAATCCGGCGGGCGTTTAAGACGAGGCTTGCAGGCCGCGCCCGGCCTTCAAAGCTGGGAACAGGAACGAAACTTGAACTCTCTGTACGTGATGGCGATTCTGGTCGGCCTGGGCATTGTCACCATGACGTTCGGAGCGCTGGTCTTCGCTTTTGTCTATCGCTCATTTTCCGCACAGAACTGGCTGCCCATCGAGTTACCTCGCGTGTTGTGGGTTTCCACCGGGATTCTGCTGGCCAGCAGCGCTGTTCTGGCGGGGGCGCAAAGTCGGCTGAGACAGGGCGGGGAAGCATCGTTCCACACTTTGGTGAGAGTGGCCGCGGGCCTGGGAGTGCTGTTCCTCATATTGCAACTGGCCGCGTGGTATTCAATTGTCACCTCTGGCGTGGTACTGGACAGGAACCCGCACTCATCATTCATTTTCATTTTTTCCGGAATGCACGGGGTGCACATTCTGCTGGGTCTGGCTGGTCTGTTTTACTTGTTACAACGCACAAGGACGCCGGTGGGCGGACCGAAATACCGGATGACAACGCGAGTCTGGGGAAATGCCGTGTCGATCTTCTGGCATTACCTGGATTTTGTCTGGATTGCGTTGTTTGCGATGCTACTAATATGGAAGAGGTAACGGAGCGGTTTAACCCCGCGCGGCGGCTGCGGTTCTGGTCCATTTCCCGACAATGGCCACCAGTTCGTTCGGCTGAAATGGCTTTGAGAGGTAGTCGTCCATGCCCCCGGCTAGACAGCGTTCGCGCTCGCCTACCATGGCATTGGCAGTAACCGCAATAATGGCCGGTTGGCGCACGCGCAGGCCCCGAATCGCCCGTGTCGCCTCAAAGCCATCCATTGAGGGCATCTGGCAATCCATCAGGATCACGTCGTAAACCACTGTCGAATGCGCCTCCACTGCCTGAAAGCCGTCCGTGGCCAAGTCAACACTATAGCCCGCGCGCTGCAGAATGAGCTTCCCAACGCGTTGATTAATGAGGTTGTCCTCAGCCATGAGGATCTTCACTTTGGGGGGCGCGGGCAGGATATCTTCGGCCAGTGACGCCAGGTTGCGAAAAGCCATGTTCGATTGGATGTACTCAAGTACCGGTGAGTACCTTATTATAGTATCCGTTCGAGCCGCGAATTAGATGTTTAGTCCTATTACCCGATCGAAAAGTTTGCCAACCGGCAATATTTTCAGATATTGACAAAAGGAGGTAAGCCAAGTCACCTCCCGATGGCCTCATCGCGCTCAACTTTGCCGTCGCGGATGTGGATCACGCGGTGTGCGTGCATTGCGATGTCGAGTTCGTGCGTCACCAGAACAATGGTGTTGCCCTGCTGATGGAGGCGTTCGAACAGGTTCATGATTTCAATGCCGGTTTGGGTGTCCAGGGCTCCGGTGGGCTCATCGGCCAGCAAAATGGACGGATGATTCACCAAGGCTCGCGCTACCGCGACGCGCTGGCGCTGGCCTCCCGAGAGCTCATTCGGCTTGTGCAGCATGCGCTGTTCCAGATCGACAGAGCGAAGGGCCGCTTTGGCGCGCTCCTGGCGCTCAGCGGAACTGACGCCGGCGTATATCAGAGGCAACTCCACATTGTGCAGCGCCGACGCCCTGGCCAGCAGGTTGAAGGTCTGAAAAACGAACCCGATTTCCTTGTTGCGGATCCGGGCCAATTCATCGTCGGTCATGTCGCTGACCAGGTTGCCGTTCAGATAGTAGAGGCCCTTCGACGGCGAATCGAGACACCCGATCAGGTTCATGAGCGTCGACTTTCCCGAACCCGACGGACCCATGATGGCGACATATTCGCCGCGCTTGATTTCGACGTCCACGCCTGAGACGGCATGGATTTCCTGATCGCCCATGACATAGGTTTTCCAAATGTCATAAGTGCGGATGACGATGCCGTTGGCGCGCAATTGCTCACCGCGCTGAGCCCGTTCCTTCTCGCTGAGTGGTTCCTGTACGGCGCTGGCCATGAATAGTCCTTGGGTTCCCGGAATGGACGTCGAGGGGCGGATTAGCCTTCTTGCACCGGAATAACCGGGGCCTTGTTGTCTACCTTGATCTTGGCGTCCGGGCGCAGCGTGCGGATCACCTTATAGCTGCCGGTAACAATCTGGTCTCCCTCAGCCAGGCCGGAAAGAACCTCAATATCGGTGGCCCCGGTGATTCCGGTCTGCACTGGTTTAAAGACGGCTTTCTCACCTTGGACTACAAAGACACCCTGCACTTCCTCTTTGTTCGCCTTGATGATGGCCGGATCGGTGGGCGGCGCCGCGCCCGGCTTCTTCGGTTGCAGATCGCCCTTCTGGCGAACCGTCAGCGCCTGGATGGGAATCGCCAGAGCGCGGGCGCGGGTGGCAGTGGTGATTTTCGCCGTGCACGACAGGCCCGGACGGACCATGTCCTGCGGAATGTCAAGCGCCACTACCACTTTGAAATCCTTCGCTTCCTGGCTGGAGGTAGTGCTTTGCGAGGCAGCCAAACCGGTGGAGCGGACAATGGCTGTGTCGCCGATTTCAATCACGCTGCCCTTGAAGACCTTGTTCGGAATGGCGTCGATGGTCACCTCCGCCGGCTGGTTGAGCTTCACATTCACGATGTCGGTTTCATCCACTTTTACTTCGGCCGTGATGATGGACATGTCCGCAATGGTCATGATGGTGGATGATGCCGAGTTCTGAAGGCCCGGTACCACCGTTTCACCCACGCGAACCGGAAGGTTGGTTACAACGCCATTGAGAGGCGCGATGGCGTCGTAGTTCTTGAGGATATCGGCTGAGCGGGTAACGACGGCTTGCTGCTGAACAATCTTCTTTTGCGAAGCCCCTAACTGCGCGGCCGTCTGGGCGCGCTGGCTCCTGGCCTGCGCCAGACGCCCTTCGGCTTCCGCCAAAGCGCCGACCCCGGAGTTGTAGGCGGCCAACTTCGCGTCATAATCCTGCCGGGCAATCAGCTTGGATTCGAAGAGTCCCTTGGCTCGTTCGAAGTCGGCCTTCTTCTGCTCCAGATCGGCCTTGCGCTGATCCACGGTGGCGATGGAGGCGTTCACGAAGTCGTCGGCTGCCTTTACCGCCGCTTCACTGGCGGCTGAATCGGCTAGCGAAGAGTTCAAAGCGGCTTTCTGAGCATTCACGTCGGCCTGGGGTTGAATGGATTCAACGGATGCCAGAATCTGGCCTTTCCGGACGTGGTCGCCCTCTTTGACGTAGATCGCGGTCAGCGGTCCCATCGCATTCGCGCCAATATTGATGTAATTGCGCGGCTTCACTTCACCGGAGGCGGTGACGATCGAAGACAGGTCCTGCCGCGCCACTTTGCCGGTCTGCACCGTGACGATGCCCCGCTGGCTGTACTGAATGCTGGCGAACACGCCGCCCGCGGCCAGGAGCAGCAGCAACACAAGAATCAGAATCTTCCATTTTTTCTTCACGGCTTGTTCACCTTATTCCACATCTCTCGGGACGCACAGCGATTCGGAACTTGAGGGATTTCTGGGCCCCCCGTCGTGTTCAGACGGAGTTGCGGTCTCCGTTGTTCCGTAAGAGTCCCCAATTTCTCGCGGTTACCAGGGACCCGCTTCGCCGGGACATTACTCCTTCAAATCGATCAATTACTTAGCAACTGGAAGAGCGTCCGTGCGTAGAACTCTTCTTTCAGTGTAAGCGTAGCGGGAAAGGCCTGTCCCGGACAATCGTTCGCAGGCGAGCGGTTTTCCGGCGTCGATGAACGGTTGCCCCGGCAAGACGGCGGCTTGCCGGAGGTAGGCTGGCGGACACTGAGGCCAGACAGAATTGGGGTTACCAGCCGGGGTCTACTGGCCCTTGTGGAGCCAGGTGACACTGGCCGGGGTTGCCCCTTCACAGGCCACCACTTCCGTAACGCCGCTCGCAATGTCGCCGCAGGCGTTCGTAATCGCGCCGCGCAGCGCATCCTGCTCTGTCTTCGCCCTGACCGTCTTGCAGGCATTCCGTCCTTCAAAAGCCATGCATACCTTGACGCGGTAGGAAGGCCCGGAAACCGTCAAGTACACGATGAAAGCCAGGAACCCGGCGACACACACGGTCACCAGAATGCCGATCTTCCGGTTCACGCGCCGGCCTCATCGAAGAAGTTGCCCATGTTCCGGAATTTCTGGTAGCGGTCCTCAATGAGTTGTTCCGGCGACAACCGGGAAAGGTCGGCGAGCGCGCTGAGCAGGGTCTCCTTCACCGCCTTCGCGGCTGCGTCAGGATCTGTTTGCGCGCCTTCAGGCGGCTCCGGAATAATATCGTCGATCAGCTTCATGCCGAGCAAATCTTGCGCCGTCAGGTGTAGCGCCGCCGCCGCAAGGGGCGCCTTGCCGGCATCGCGCCAGATAATGGCCGCGCAACTTTCAGGGCTAATCACGCAGTACCAGGCGTTCTCCAGCATGAATACGCGGTTCGCCACTCCCAGGGCCAGCGCTCCGCCGCTGCCGCCTTCGCCGATCACCACCGTGATGAACGGCGATTCCAACCGCGCCATTTCGCGAAGATTCAATGCGATGGCTTCGGCCTGCCCCCGCTCCTCGGCATCGATGCCCGGATAGGCGCCCATGGTGTCGATCAGTGTAACGATGGGGCGGCGGAACTTGGACGCGAGTTGCATCAGGCGCAACGCTTTGCGATACCCCTCCGGCTTCGGCATGCCGAAATTCCGGTACAGTTTCGACTTCGTGTCGCGCCCCTTCTGCTGGCCGATGACCATTACCGGCTGCCCGTCCAGCAGCGCGAAGCCGCCAACAATGGCTTTGTCGTCGCCGAAGTTACGATCGCCATGCAACTCTTCGAATCCGGTGAAGATCCGCTCAATATAATCGAGCGCGTGCGGGCGCTTGGGATGCCGCGCGAGCAATACCCGCTCATAGCTCGGATTACTGGCGGGCTCTTCCGGTTCAGGCGCCGTTACCGCGCCCATTTCATTGTCTGCCATAAGTTAGGAGGCGAGAATCTCCATGGATTCGGGTCCGCAGATCTTGTCGAGCTCCGCCCGGAACTCTCTGTCGGGGCGCACTCTGGCCGTCACATCCATAATGACTGAAAAGTCCCGCGGTTTCTCGATCCGCAGCCGCACTTCGGTGCCGCCCTGCTTCCGCTCAAAGAGGCGGTTAAGCAGTTCCGCCTTATTCAGGGACGCCTCATCGCGCAAGAGGACGCGAATGGAAATGAGGGAGGGCAGGTCGACGCGCGCGTCTTCAAGCGGAATCAAGTCCTGGATGGAGATCCGCGGCGGCGCGCCTTCCTCAGGCAGTACGGAGCCTCGCAGGAATACCGCCGCATCCTCCTTCAATCGTGGCGACAGTTCGTCGTAGCGTGTGGTGAAACACATGGCGTCGAGCGCGCCCCGGCCGTCATCGATCCGCATCGCCGCCCAATACTTGCCCTCTTTGTTCGTCTTCCTTTGAATGCCGGTGAGCATGACGCACAGCGCCACTGGCGTGTGTTTTTCCAGGCCCTCCAGCTTGTCAGTGAAGTGCGTGGCGAGTTCGGCCACTTTGTCGGCATATTGATCCAGCGGGTGTCCGGAGACGTATATACCCAGCATCTCTTTCTCACCGGCCAGCTTCTGCATCATGGTCCAATCCGGCAGTTTCGCCAGGGGCTGCTCATGGGGAGTCTCCTGTTCCACAAATCCGAACAGACCGCCCTGGCCTAGTTCGCGATCCCGCGAGGCGCGCATGGCGGCGTCCAGCGCCCGGTCAATGGCTTCTGTTAATTGTGCGCGATTGCCGCCCAGCGAATCGGCCGCTCCAGCTTTGATCAGACTCTCAATCACGCGGCGGTTCACAGCCGCCAGGTTGATGCGTTCGCAGAAGTTAAAGATTGACGTGAAGGGACCGCCCTCGAGCCGCGCTTTAGCGATGGCGTCCACCGCCCCTTGTCCCACGTTCTTCACCGCACCCAGGCCAAAACGAATCGAATTTCCAGCGGGCGTGAAGTGCAGGTCGCTTTGATTCACGTCAGGGGGAAGCACTCGAATGCCCAGGTCCTTGCACTCATTGATGTACTTGACGATCTTGTCCGTGCTGCCCGATTCCGACGTCAGAAGCGCCGACATAAACTCAACCGCGTAATGCGTCTTGAGATAAGCCGTCACATAGGCCAGATACGCATATGCCGCTGAGTGCGACTTATTGAAGCCGTAACCGGCGAACTGTTCCATCAGGTCGAAGATCTTAGCGGCCTTCTTTTCCGGGAAGCCTCTTGCGGCGGCGCCACTCAGGAAGCGGTCGCGCTGCTTCGTCATCTCTTCCAGCTTCTTCTTGCCCATGGCCCGGCGCAAGAGATCGGCATCGCCGAGCGAATAGCCGGCCAAAACGTTCGAGATCTGCATCACCTGTTCCTGGTACAGGATGACGCCGTATGTCTCCGCAAGCAGCGGCTCCAGTTCGGGCAGCTCGTAAACAACGGGCTTGCGTCCCAGCTTGCGGTCTATGAAGTCCGGGATCATCCCGCCTTGGATGGGCCCGGGACGGTAGAGGGCGTTCAAGGCGCAGAGATCTTCGACTCGATCCGGCTGATACCGCCGCAGAATATCCTGCATGCCTGAGGATTCAAACTGAAACACGCCGCTGGTCAGGCCGGTATGGAAGATCCGTTCATAAGTGGTCTTGTCATCGAGCGGCAGATCTTCAATGTTCAGTTCGACGCCGCGGTACTTTTCGATCAGCGCCAGCGCATCCTGAATGATGGTGAGCGTGGTCAGGCCCAGAAAGTCCATCTTCAGCAGGCCCAGCTTTTCCAGGCCGATCATGTCGTACTGCGTCACAATTTCGTTCTTGTTCGTGACGTAGATGGGAACCAGTTCCGTCAGCGGAACGGAAGAGATAACGACGCCGGCGGCATGCACGCCCGCGTTGCGCGCCAGCCCTTCCAGTTTCAGGCTGACGTCAAGAACCTCACGGATGCGGGAATCCTTCGAGGCGGCGTCCTTGAGCTGCGGATCGTCCATTGCGTCCTTCAGCTTGATATCGAGCGTCTTGGGGACCAGCTTCGAAATGCGATCGACGTCCGCGAAGCTCATGTCAAGCACCCGCCCCACATCCTTAATCGCCGCCTTCGCCGCCAGGGTGCCGAAGGTGATGATCTGGGCGACATGCTCACGGCCGTACTTCTCGGTGACGTATTGAATCACTTCGCCGCGGCGGTTGGTGCAAAAGTCGACGTCGATGTCAGGCATGCTGACGCGTTCCGGGTTCAGAAACCGCTCGAACAGCAGGCCGTACTCCAGCGGATCGATATCGGTGATCTCCATCGCGTAGCTCACCAGGCTTCCGGCAGCCGATCCGCGGCCCGGGCCTACCGGAATGCCCCGCGATTTCGCGTAGCGGATGAAGTCCCAGACAATCAGGAAGTAGCCGGAAAACTTCATCTCCTGGATCATCTGGATTTCGAATTCCAGACGTTCCCTGTACTCTGCGATGTGGTGTTTCAGGCGCCCTTGCGCGTGCATCGCCTCGAGGCGCGTCCGCCGCTTTTCGAAGCCTTCGCGCGCGATCGACGCAAAGTAGGTGTCGGCCGTGTGCTGCTCGGGAACATCGAAGTTCGGAAACGGATCGTGCACCTTTTCGAGCTTCACGCGGCAGCGCTGGGCAATGTCCCACGTGATGTCCAGGGCATGCTCCACTTCGGCAAACCGTTGCATCATCTCGGCGCGCGATTTCAGATAGAAATCGGGCGTGCTGAAACGCATCCGGTTCGGATCTGACATGGTCTTGCCGGTTTGGATGCAGAGCAGAATCTCATGCGACCGGACGTGATCGTGCGTCAAGTAATGAGCGTCGTTGGTCACAACCAGCGGGATCTCTGTTTCGCGGGCCAGGCGATTGACGGCGGGCAACACGAGGCGGTCCTGATCGAGCCCGTGGTCCTGCAACTCCAGGTAGAAGTTGCCGCGGCCGAACAGGTCGCTGTACTCATTCGAAAGGCGCTTCGCCTGGTCGTACCGTTCGTTCAAGATGCTCTCATTCACATCGCCGCGCAGGCAGGCGGAGAGCCCAAGCAAGCCTTTGGAGTGGCGGGCCAGCAGGTCCTTATCGATGCGCGGCTTGTAGTAGAAGCCCTCCGCATAAGCGGTAGACACCAGCTTGGTGAGGTTCTTGTAGCCTTCCTGGTTCTCGCAAAGCAGCACCAGGTGGTTATAACGGTCAGTGTCAGACCGGCTTTTGTGGCCCTGCTGCGAAACGTAGACTTCGCAGCCGATCACCGGGTGCACGCCGTGCGCCGTGGCCTCGCTATAGAACTCCACCGCGCCGAACAGGTTGCCATGATCGGTCATCGCGACGGCCGGCATTTTGTGCTCAGCGACGACTTCCATCAATTGCTTGATTTCGCAGGCTCCGTCTAGGAGGGAGTAATCGGTGTGGCAGTGCAGGTGAACGAATGGCCGCGGGGACATCTTTGTTGCTCTAGTGTAACGGGGAGGGGAAACCGCATTGTATCCGGCTCAACAGTTCTCCGCCAGCCTGGAACCGCCAATTTTTTGATTGGCCCCTTTGCGACGCAGGTGCGCCTCCCTCGCAAGGCTATAGCGTGTGCCTGCATTCTACGTTTGCAGGCGCATACCAAAAGATGAGCCTGTGCCACCATATTTATACGGGCACAGGCGGCGCCGGCTTTAGCCGGTGGTGCGGCGCAGGCGCGCCGCCTGAGGCAAGGCTCTCGCCGCTAGTCGATCTTCGCCGCTTTGATGCTGTTCCCCAGACGCCGCTCCTCGTTGCGATGGCGAACATCGATTCCCTTGACCAGGAACAACACATCTTCCGCGATGTTCGTGGCATGATCGGCGATGCGCTCCAGATTGCGAACGATGGAGAGCAGTTGAAAAGCCTGCGGGATGTATGTCGGATTCGTCTCCATGAAGCTGATCAGCTCCTGGTAGTGGGCTGTGCGCAGGCTGTCCACTTCGTCGTCGGAGACCAGCACGCTGCGCGCCAGATCGGCATCGCGGTTGACAAACGAGTCCAGCGCCTTGCGCACCATCGATTGCACCAGGCTGGCGATGTGCGGAATGTCGATCGCCGTTTCCGCATTCGGGGTCTGAATCAGATTCAACGCCCGTTCGGCAATGCTCACGGCCAGATCGCCCATGCGCTCCAGATCGTTGTTGATCTTCACCGCGGCCGTGATCAGCCGTAAATCGGCGGCCACCGGCTGCTGAAGAGCAATCAGCCGGATGGCGTCTTCGTCTATTTCGATTTCAAGGTCGTTGATGCGCTCCTCGTTCTCCAGAACGAGATTCGCCAGATCCTGGTTGCGCTCCACAACAGCCTGAATGCTGCGGTAGACCGAGTTCTCCACCAACGCACTCATCTCCAGGAGCTTCCCCTTGAGAGCCTCTAATTGTTGTTCAAAATGGCGCAATTCTTTACTATCCTCCCGCTGTAAGACGAATTAACCGAAACGGCCTGTGACGTAGTCTTCGGTTTCCTTCTTGGTTGGGTTCTGGAAGATGACTTTAGTATCGTCAAACTCAATCAGACTGCCCATGAAGAAGAAACCGGTTTGGTCGGCTACGCGGGCCGCCTGCTGCATGTTGTGGGTCACGATGACGATGGTGGTGATGTCTTTGATCTGAAAAAGCAACTCTTCAATCTTCAGCGTGGCAATAGGATCGAGGGCGGAACAAGGCTCGTCGAGGAGCAGAACTTCCGGCTCAATCGCCAGCGCCCGGGCGATGCACAAACGCTGCTGCTGGCCGCCGGACAGGGCGCTTGCGGGTTTGTTCAGCTTATCCTTCACCTCCGTCCACAGCGCCGCGCGCTGCAGGCTTTTCTCCACCATCTCCTGCACGTAGGATCTCTTCGTCATGCCGTTTACCCGCAGACCGTACGCCACGTTGTCAAAAATGGTCTTCGGAAAAGGATTCGACTTCTGGAACACCATGCCCACACGGCGGCGGACGCCGGTTACGTCCATCTCGAGAAGATTTTCGCCATCCAGGAGCAACTCGCCTTCCACGTGGGTATTGCGGATGGTTTCATTCATCCGGTTAAAGGTTCGCAGGAAGGTGGACTTACCACACCCGGAAGGCCCAATAAAGGCCGTTACCTTGTTGGTCCGGATGCCCATCGTAATGTCCTTCAACGCTTGAAAGGCGCCGTAGTAAAAGTTGACGTGGTTCGCTTGAAGCTTAGACGAAACGGCCATGCTGGTTTGATGCGCCATGGGAACGGGCGGGTTGGCGAGCGCTTCTCCGGTCAGTTGTTGTTGCTGAGGGGTGGCCACAGTTTATCTCCGCGCGGACGATGCGCCGCGGCTGATAATCAGCCGCGCTGTTACGTTGATAGTCAAAACCAAGGCTAACAGGACAAAGCCCGCCGCCCATGCCTGCTGATGCTGGTCATCGTAAGGTGAAATTGCGTATTGGTAAATCATCACGGGAAGGGCCGCCGTGGGCTGCAGCCAGCCTTTGCTCCAGAACTGATTGCCGAAAGCGGTAAAAATGAGGGGCGCCGTCTCGCCCGCCACCCGGGCCAGGTTCAGCATCATGCCCGACGTCAGGCCGGCAATGGCGGCGGGCACAACCACCGAAAAAATCGTGCGGGCCTTGGTTGCGCCAAGGGCCATCGCTCCCTCGCGCAGGTTATTTGGGACGGAACGCAGAAACTCCTCAGTGGTTCGCACGGCGATGGGGATCATCATGATACCCAGGGCAATGCCGCCCGCGAGCGTCGAGAAGTGCTTCATGGGTTGAACCACCAGCGCATACGCGACAATACCGATGACGATGGAGGGCACGCCGTTCAGCAGATCCACCACATACTTCAGAATGAAGGCGAATGTCTTGTTGCTGTATTCAGAGAGATAGACGCCGGCCAGGAAGCCGATTGGCACGCCGATGATGGTGGCCAGCAGCAGAATCTTACCGCTTCCCACGATTGCATTGGCCATGCCGCCCCCGGTTTCGCCAGTCGGCTTCGGCAGTTGGGTGAAGAAGTTGAGAGAGAGCGATCTGCCGCCGTTCCACAAAAGATATCCCAGGATGAAGAACAGAACGCCGACGCAGAGAAGCGTCGCGAGGCCCGTGAATGCGAGCATCGAAATGTTGGTGATTTTCCGAGAGGCGGAGATCCCGGTGACCCCGGCGATGCTTCTAGCGTAAGTCGCGGTTGCCATCCGGTTTTCAGGCTCCCCTCTGCGCCGTCGCCAGTATGAACATCCGCGCCAGGCCGTTGATCACGATGGTGAGACCGAACAGCACCAGCCCCAGAAAGATAAGAGCGGACAGGTGCAGACCGCCTCCCGCTTCGCCAAACTCATTGGCGATGACGGCGGCGATGGAGTAGCCCGGAGCCAGCAGAGAAGGGCTGATCTTCACACTGTTTCCGATCACCATTGTGACAGCCATGGTTTCACCGAGGGCCCGCGCCAAGGCGAGAAAGACAGAACCGATGACGCCGGTGCTGGCGTTCGGAAGCACAATCTGAGAAGTGGCCTCCCACTTGGTGGCGCCCAGCGCCAGCGCCGCCTCCCGTTGTTCATTTGGGACTGCCAGGAGCACTTCGCGCGAAACGGAAATGATAAAGGGAACAACCATAATCGCCAGCACGATGCCTGCCGATAGAAAACTGACGCCGTAAAAATCGCCGCTGAAAGTGGGCAAAAAGCTCAACGGCTTCAGCAGCGGATAGAGGTACGTCTGGATGGCCGGGACCAGAATGAAAATGCCCAACAGGCCGTAGATAACGCTCGGAACCGCTGCCAGCAACTCTATCAAGAAGGTGAGGCCATTGGAGATCCTGGGTGGCGCCAGTTCAGCCAGGAACAGCGCCGCTCCCACGCCCAACGGCACGGCGATGAGAAGCGCTACTACGCTGGTCACCACCGTCCCATAAATAAAGGGTAGCGCACCGTATTTGTCTCCGTTCGGGTCCCATTCGGAGCTGGAGAGGAAGGCCCAGACGCCCTTACTTGAGATCGCGGTTGAATTGGCGACCAGCTCCCACACCAGCAAACCCACGATCAGCAGAATTAGAAGCGCGGCGGCCAAGGTGATGAGATAGGAAGGCCCCTCGCCGCCCTTAAGCTGTTTGAAAAAGGTGCGCGCCCCGGATTGGGGAGCGCGATGTACCACAGTTGTTGTCGCCATGGAGGCTTTGACGAGTTCCTTATTTGATCTTGTCGATCGCTTTCAACTCCTGCGTCACCACGCTCTTGGGAAGTTGGGCATAATCAAGGCCTTGCGCGTAGGTCTGCCCTTTATCGAGCATCCACCTCAGAAAGCCGGTCAGCACCTTTTTCTTGGCTTGGTCTGAAATCTGCTCAGGAATCAGAAGCCAGGTAAAGGTGGAGATCGGATAAACGCCCTTGCCGGCCTGATTGACGATTGAGGCGCGGAAGTCCGCGGGCATCTGTTTGGCGGCGGCCGCGGCGGCCAGCGTGACGCCCTGAAGGTCCGCCTCCACAAACTCACCCGCCTTGTTCTTGATTTTAGCCGCTTGAAGCTTGTTGTGCGCGGCATAAATCAGTTCCACATAACCGATGCTGTTCTTCTGCTGCTTCACCAGACCGGTGACGCCGTCGCTGCCCTTGGAGGCCAGTCCTCCCGCCCAGTTGACGGTTGCACCCCTGTTCGGACCACTCTTCCATTCCGGACTGACGGACGCCAGATAATCGGTAAAAGCGTAGGTTGTCCCACTGGCGTCGGCCCGGTGTACGGTAACGATCTTGTCGGCCGGAAGGGTAATGCCGGGATTCAGTTTCGTGATCTGCGGATCGTTCCACATCACGATCTTTCCGAGGAAGATCCCCGCCACTACTTCGCCAGTGAAGTTCAGACTGGTGGAGACGCCGGGAACATTGTATGTAAGAACAACTGCTCCCATCACCGTCGGGAAGTGCAGTATTTTCATCTTGGCTTTGCCCATCTGCTCGTCAGTCATGGGGGCATCGCTCGCGCCGAAGTCGACAATGCCGCTGCTCACCTGGTTAATGCCGGCGCCGGAGCCGACGGCCTGGTAGTTGATGTTGGCGCTGGAATCGACGTTTCGATACTCGCTGAACCACTTGGTATAGATCGGGGCAGGGAAGGTTGCGCCAGCCCCGTTTATCAGAACTTGCCCATAAGCGGGAAGCGCGATTGCCAGGGCGGAAGCCGCACAGGCCACACGGGCTGACAGGCCCATCGATTTCAGTTTCATCCTCGTAAGGTCCTCATTCGTAATCGGATCGCCGGGTCGAGTCTGCGAGGCACACCCCTATTGCACATATTGCACAGCGCCTGAAAGTTGCGCAGCGCAAACCGGCCCCTCTTAGTATCGACGCGAATTCATAAATGCCTTGTGACGTGGAGGTTACAAACGCGTGAATGTCACAAGGGGAGGGAACGCGATATTGCGTGCAACCGAGACGTTCAGAGTTGCCAGTGGCCTGCTTTTCTGAACGGGCGCAGCTGGCGCCTGGAGGCCGCACACTCTCCCGAAGGGACTTTGCGAATAAGTATGGTTCTTCTGGACCTATCCACCGAATGGGTTCTGGTCCGGATGCCACGTTCCGTCGGCCGTTCCGTACGGACTGGCGATAACCACGATATAGCCGTCCGGGTCTTGCATCCAGCACTCCCAATGATTCGGCCCACCGTCACCATCCGGAGGGTTTCGATGCCGAGGCATGACAATTTCGACATTCATTTCAGTGCAGCGCCGCATGATCGCCTCAAAATCGTCGACCTGGAACCAGAGCAACACCCCGTTTCCATAGGGCCGGTCCTCACGATTGCCGATCGGGCCGTGATCGTGTTCGCTCTCGAAGCTGTGCAATTGAAGGATGAGTTGCCCGTTGGAAACTAGCTGTTCATATGTGGCGCCTCCGTGGTTACTCTCGCAGCCCAGCAGGCGTTGGTACCATCGGCTGCTTGTTTCAACATCGGTCACTGCGATCAGTGGTTGGGGACGCATGTTGCGAACTTACCAACTCCGATCCGGGAGGCCAGTGTTTTGAAGCAATCCCGGACAAATCCGCCTCTTGGTGCGGTGGAAGAAGAAGAGATCGACGCTCGGGTTGAAGCAATCAGGATCTGACGCTTATTCGTTGGACTGTGCGCGGCATTCGCGAAACGGGCGGCATTCCCTTTGGCCGAGTTCTTCAAAAACTCTGGAGAACAATCGTAAAACGGGTCCCGCGCCCGAGCTGGCTCTCCACGCTGATACTGCCTCCCATCCGTTCGATGATCTGTTTGACAATGGAGAGGCCCAAACCGGTGCCGCCGACCCGCCTTGACCGCGCTTTGTCGACACGATAGAAGCGTTCAAAGATTCGCTTCAGATCCTCGCTGGGGATGCCTATGCCTGTATCGCTCACCGAAAGCCGCACCGTTCCGTTGCCGGTAAAGCCGCACTCCACGCACACTTCCCCGTCCGGACGGTTGAACTTTACGGCGTTGTCCATGAGGTTGACCAGCGCCTGTTCCAGCCGGAACCGGTACCCGATCACCACGCAGTCTTCGCATCTGCCCTGAATCAGCCGAACCTTCCGCAACGCGGCGCTGCTTTCCACGGTTCGTGTGGCGGAGTCAATCACCTCCAGCATGTTGACGCGGTCCGGTGGGATGGCCGGCGCATTCGAATCGAGTTCTGACAACACCAGCAGGTCAGAGGCGATGTTGTTCAGCCGAATGGCATGAGCCAGGATCACTTCGACAAAACGGCGATTGTTGGCCCCGTCGTCGAGTGCGCCGTCCAGCAGGGTTTCGGCGTATCCGCGGATGGCGGCCAGGGGCGTGCGTAACTCGTGCGAGACGTTGGCGACGAAGTCCTTCCGGGCCTGCTCCTGGCGCTGAATATCGGAAACGTCATGCAGCACCACAATGGCGCCGCGGTTCCTGGCATCGAGGAAGGGTAGGGCATGGGCCTCAAACCAGTGCCCGGCGGCGGAAGGTAACTGAAACTGTTCGCGCGCCGACTCGCCGGAACGAACCACCATTTCGAGAATATTGTGCAGGGCCGGCTCGCGGACGGCTTCATAGAGCGGCCGCCCTTCCGCCACCGGCAATCGCGCTTTGAAGGCTCGCGCGAAGGCTTCGTTGTAAAAAACCACGCTGAGTTTACTGTCCACTGCCAGAACACCCTCAGCCATGCCGGCCAAAATCGTTTCCCGCCGCGACGACTCCAGCGTGGCCCGTTCCACCGTGCTCTTCACCTGCGAAGCGGTGCGAAGGATGGCGTCGGTAAGCTCCGCCATCTCCGGCGGGGGCGCCAGGCGAGGCTTCGCGCCGGCGGCTGGAAGGGCCTCGGCGACGCGTCTGAGTTCCTCGGCATAACGGGCCCAACGATTGAGGACTAGATAAGAGATCAGGAAGCCGGCGCCGGCAGAGGCTGCTGCCAATGCCGCAACGGCGCCAAGCAACGCGCCGGTGGGCTCACCGCCGGTCAGTTGAATCCGCCACAGCCGGAGGCAAAGCAGCGCCGCCAATGTAAAACCGGCAAAGACGAGTGTCCAGACTCCGGCGAGTTTGAGCAGTGTCAGCCGTTTCAGGGATCGTTACCCTGGGCGGATTATCTCACGAGTGATCCGCGAACATCGAGGCCAAATCACCGGCCGCTCATTGACCATCGCGGCTCAGTCGAGCCTCCGTTCAGTTCCAACTTGCGCGACTCCAGAAATATAGCGTATACTCCAAATATAGAGATTGGAGCTCGATGCCAGGCAGTCAACCGAATGCGGTCCGCCAGATGTCCGGTCCGGCGGACACCATACTACTTGAGGCGGGGGATGGCGCCGCCGCGTCCCGGCACGACCGGGAGCAGCGCAGACGCCTCTCGGGGCCAGCCATCCGCGCGTTCTTCCTGCTGGCCGAATCCTGGCGGTTAAGCGTGAGCGACCAGATCGCGCTGTTGGGACATCCGGCCGAATCCACTTACTTCAAATACAAAGCGGAGCGCGGCGGGACGCTCTCCTTCGATACCCTGACGCGGATCTCCTTGCTGCTGGGCATTTACAAAGCCCTGCACATTCTTTATCCTGACGATGTACTGGCGGACCGTTGGATCGGGCTGCCGAACAGCAATCCGCTCTTTGGAGGAAAGCCGGCGCTCGATCTGATGATGAGCGGCATGGACGGCCTGTATCAAGTGCGGCGGCTCCTCGACGGGCGCAGAGGATAGTTGCCGCGAATGAAAGTGAGTGCCGCCGCGAGTCCGATCCATTGGAAGAACACCGTTCGGCTGGTCCCGACGCGCTTCCCCTCCGTGGGTATTCTTGACCGGATAGCCGAGCCGGCGGATCTGGAAGCGGTCATCGAGCTTGAGTCGTGGACCAATGATCGCATCACAACTGAACTCGGCATTCTGCACCGGCTGCCGCGCGAAGAATGGGTGGTGGGCAAGCGGATGGCGTCGGTTATCATGGCCGCCTACTGTCATCCGCGCTTAACCGGCGCTCGATTTACAGGCCCCGAGCGCGGAGCCTGGTATGCCGGGAAGACGGTTGAAGTATCTCACGCCGAAGTGATCCACCACCGCACCGAAGAGCTCGCCGAAGTTGGCGTCTTTGAAACGTTTGTGCAGGTGCGCGCCTATCTGGCCGACTTTTCAGGACCCTACCATGACATTCGGGAGGAGCGGCCCGAATACAAGCAGCTCTACAATCCCGCTAGTTACACAGCGTCGCAGCGATTCGGGCGCGAAGTCTTCGACCATGGCTCAAATGGAATTGTGTACCGGAGCGTCCGGCGCCCCGGCGGCCAGAGTCTGGTGTGTTTCCGTCCGAAGAAAGTTCTGAATGTGCGTATGGGGAAGCACTACGAGTATCGGTGGCACGGCGTCAGGACGCCGGCAATCAGGGAGCTGAACGGGCGCTGACGCCACCGGTTCAGATGCGTCCGCGTAATCTATTCAAGTCGCGCCGGTTCCGTTTGGAGGGACGCCCTTCGCCAGACGCTTCGAAACGGGGCATGGCTCTCCGCTCTTCGGCGAGTTTCAGGCGCAACTCCCGGCTTGCGTCCGTCTCACGGTAGAGCGTCAAGGCGACCGCCGCCGGACCGCGCGTCTCACTGATCGCCAGCACTTCAATCTGAAAATCGCCGCTCTCGTTCTTGACCTGCAGCAGGTCTCCGGCCCTGACTTCGCGGGACGGCTTCGCCGCTTGTCCGTTGGACTGAATCCTGCCTAAGTCACAGGCGCGCGTAGCAATCGCCCGGGTCTTGAAGAAACGGGCCGCCCATAGCCACTTGTCTATTCTCATAACAATTTCAAGGCGGCTTTACGGAGTGTCAAGCCCCGAAAGGCTGCTGTTACTCACAACTGACCTGGACGTGTGACTTGCCGTCGTCCAAATCAAGGAGCAGCTCGCCTTTCCTTAAGATTTCGTTCAGCCTTGCGCCGTCCAGCTGCGAGAGGTCGATGCCGCGCTCACGCATCTTCTCCTGCACGCGGGCGCCGCCGAATCCTTGAATAATGGCGCCCAGTCTCATGCCGCTGGTCATCAGGGAAACAGGAACCCGGATGTTCATTTCCTTCTCCGGACGAAAGTCATTCGCTGCTTTGTTCACCTTAACTCGCAGGAATTGAACAGGGGCGTCAGGCGCCGGGGGCCTGGGCCGCTCGGCGGATACTCCTGGCAACTGCCGGGATTGCGCACCCAAACGGTGCACTGCCTCCATTAACTGGTGGGCGTCTTCCACTGAGATCTTGCCTTCGGCAAGCAGAGTGAGGATACTGCGGATTTCTTCGTTCACGTTAACTCCTTTATGACTGCCGTGTTTCCTTCAACCGTGCCAGCACTTCGCTGACGGTCAACTCATTCTTTTCCAATTGCGCGAGGAGCGAGCGAGCGATGCCCTCTGGGCTGGTCTGCTCCGATTCCCCGAAATGTTCAGGTGTTTGGTCGATTTCCACCAGCGGCAACTGCGCTCCCAGGCGGTTGAGGCGGTTCTTGATGGTGGGATAGCTCACATCGAAAAGCTGCTCCATTTGCTTGATGGAGCCGTGACAGCGAACGAAGGCGGCCACGAAAATCTGGTCTTCCGCAGCCAGCTCCGCCAGCGGAGGCAGTTCGAAGCTGCCTTCGATCGCGATGTCAGCGTCCGCCAGCCGGACCCGCTCCACCGTTAGGCGAGCGCCCTGGGTCAGAGCGGTGAGTGCTTGCCAGGGTTGTGCCATATGGTCCTGGAACCAGAGTAATGGCGTTGGTAATAAAAATCAAGAGAGATATGAATAATATTAAGCTATCAGCGTGTGCAGATAACGATAATGAAGGCTCGTGGCGTCTTTCGTCATTTTTCTTCAGCCGGGAGCGAGCCAGGCAGGGTCACTAAACCATTCAGCCGCATCGCTTCGATCAACGCCCCGGCAGCGGGGCCGTACTTCGGCTCCCCGGCTTGGCAACCCAGGCGGTAACGAACACTCTTGAGAAACTCAGAAAGCAAGGGCCGGCTCTTGAACACGCCGCCGATGTAGGCGATGGCCACCGTCTGAGTCGGTTCAAAGAGCTGCCGGTGAACTCCTTCCACGCAGTTGACCAACTGTGTGGCGGCATCGAAGAGCAGGTGCTCGGCGACGGGGTCGCCTTCATCGGCCGCTTCCGAGACGATACCGGCTAAGCTGGCAATGCGGTCGCGCGGATACTCCGGCGTGTAGAACCGGTGGAGCAGGGCATTGATGGAGGGAGCGCCGGTTTCACGGAGCAAGAGGCCGCGCAAAACAGTTTCGCGGCCCCAGCCTTCCTCCAGGCGAAGGGCGGCGCGCAGAGCCTGGCGAGTCAAATCGAACGCACTGCCCTCATCGCCAAAAACGTAACCCCAGCCACCTGCGCGGGCCGTTCGCCCTTTCGCATTGCGGCCGAAGCTGATCGATCCGGTGCCGGAAATGATGATAATGCCTGGCTTTCCGCCGGTCGCGCCGATCATTGCGACTTCGGCGTCGTGGGTGATCTTATAACGGTCTGCCGTTAAGAGCTCGCGGGTGAATGCCTCCTTATCGCCGGCGCCTCCGCTGAAGCCCAGGCAAGCGGCGTGAAAGACGATGCCTGAACGATCGAGGCCCGCTTGCGCGCAAGCTTCCGTCAGTACCGCGGTGAGCACGGCGCGGAACCTGGTTCTGGCCTCGGGTCCCGTGACGTGGTTGCAGGGGCCACCCCGGCCCCTGCCGATGACCCGGCCAGAGTCATCGGCGATCAGCCCGAGGGTGCTGGACTGCCCGCCGTCCACGCCCAGGTAGTATTTCATCCTTTATTTAGATGGCATCCGAGATGCTTGAGAACGGAAAATCGGCGACGAGCATGGCGGGAGCGAAGGAGGAACCCGTCTCCGAACCGTCCACGCGCGCCGGCTGGGTCAGCATCTTCGCATTCTGCAGGATTCGGACCGGGCTCTCATTCCACCGGAAGTTCGTCACCGGCTCAGTGACCTTGCCCTTCTCCACCAGAAACACACCGTCGCGGGTGGTCCCGGTCAGTTGCAAAGTCTGAGGTTGCAGGACCCGGATGTACCAGAGGCGTGTGATGAGGAGCGCGCGGTCGGCTGACTTGATGAGATCGTCCACGGAGTGGTCCTGGCCATCGAGGACCAGGTTGTTCGGGAAGGGCGTCGGCTTCTTCCCGGCCTTTTGTGCCCAGTAACGATCCCAAAAGAGGTTCTTGACCACGCCATGATCGACCCAATCGATCTTCTGGTTCGGCAACAATGAATTAGACCAGGGCGTGGCCGCCAGCTTGGTGTTGAAGGGATCGCTCCGGATGGTGATGAATTCCGGAAACATCTTCTCGCCAAGATGGGTTTCGCCCGCCTTGTCGGCCTTCTTTGAGAGGAACGATTGGCCTTGCTCAGCGCTTCGCGCATCCATGCTGAAGGCCAGAAAGCCAACCACGTCCGCCACCGCGGCCGGCTCAAGGATCACCGTGTACGGGCCAGGATCCAGCTTCTTGCGGGCAATGGTCCCTCGCAAACATTTTTCAGCTGAGATCCGCGCCGCCGCTTCGCCATTGAGATCCTTGATCTGCGAAGAGGATTGCGAAGACCAGCCGGAACTGGTGCCGCCGGTATTGCGCATCGTGTTGCTGAGGCCGGAATCGGTATAGGTGTGATATCCGAAGAGTCCCGCCTTATTACCAACCGCTGCCGCGGTAGCTGAGCGAGTGATGAACCCCGCTGTGGTGAGTTGGCTGGTTTTCGCCTGATCGATGATGGCCTTGACGTGCGGGATCAGAACGTCGCCGCGGGCCGAGCCGGTGGCGGAATCGAAATTCTGGAGGACCGGGTACTCTTGCGGTCCCAACGGGTCCACGTGTTCCGGGTCGGCGTGTGAAATCTTCGCGAGTTGTTCCGCCGTTTCCACCGCCCGGCGAAGCGCGTCATCGCTGAACTCGCTCACCGACGAATTGCCGGAGCGCTTGTCGGCGGTGACCGATGTGATGCTGACTTGCTGGGTCACTCGATAACCGGATGTGGTGATGCCATTGTTTGCAAAGCGGATGAAGACGTCCTCGGAATTGTAGACGCTGACTTCGCATTCGGGAAGAGTAGAGAAGCCGATGAGCTTGTCGATGAGGTTCTTCGCGTCTTGTTTCGAAAGCATGGTTGTCTCCTAATCGGTCATCAGCACGTTGATTCCGCGGAAGCGCGAGGGGGCGCAGCCATGGCTCATGGCGTTGGTCTGAGCGGGCTCGCCTTTTCCATCGTTCGTGAGTCCGTACTGCTGCCAGAAGCTGCGGCCGGCGATGCCGTCACAGGCATGCCAGAAATCGGTGGTCTTGCTTTGGTACGCCACTTGGGAGATCATGTTGCCTTTCTTGCCCCCCTTAATCTCCCAGAAAGCATCGCCGCCGAACTGGAAGTTGTAACGCTGTTGATCGATGGACCAGCTTCCGGTGCCTTCAATCAGAACCCCATCGTCCACGCCTGAAATCAGATCGTTGAGCGTCGCCGCCTCCGGGCCGGGCGCCAGCCACACGTTGGGCATCCGCTGAAACGGAACGCTGGACCAGGAATCGGCATAACAGCAGCCGCGCGATTCCTTCTCCCCGATCAGATGCGCCTGGTCGCGAATGGTCTGGTAGTGAACGAACACGCCGTTCTCAATAATGGGGAACTTGGTGGTCTTGACGCCATCGTCGTCGTACTTGACCGTCGAGAGGCCGTTTTCCGTGGTGCGATCACCAAAGACATTGATCAGCTTGCTGCCATAGTCAAGCTTTCCGAGCTTGTCAGGCGTTACGAACGTGGTGCCGGCATAATTGGCTTCATAGCCCAGGGCGCGGTCCAGCTCCGTGGCATGGCCGATGGATTCGTGAATCGTGAGGCAGAGGTGGCTCGGCAGAAGAACCAGATCCTTCTTGCCGGCCTTCACCGGCGGCGCGCCCAGATGTTCAACGACTTCGTCGGCGATGCGTTTGGCGTTTTCGCCGAGATTCATCTTCGGGACGTACTCCCACCCAGTGGCCAGCGGCGCCACCTGATAGGAGCGGCTCTTGGACTTGCCCTCTTTGAAATCCACCGCGTCTGCTTCGAGAAACGGATAAACCTGGACGATGTACTGCTGAATCGAGGAGCCTTCCGACGACGCGAAGTATTTGTCCTCGGCGTGGAATCCCAGCGCGCCGAACGCGGAGAATACCTTGGTGTTCTTCTTGATGGTCAGCGTGGCGTTATGGATCAGTTCAAGCTTTTCGTCCATGCTTACCGTGAACGGGTCTTTGTCGTACGGAATCACCCATCGATCGATATACGAAGGCGTGGGAGCGAGTTCCACCGGCGTGCGCTGCAGCACGGCGTTCGCCTTGGCGATGGAAACGGCCTCGCCCGTGATGCGCACAATTTCCTCCGTCGTCACGAACGGCGACGCCGCAAAGCCCCACTGGCCGTTGACGATAACGCGCACGCCAAACCCGAAGGTCTGCTGGTCAGTGACGAATGGGACTTCGTCGGTCTTCGTGCCGCCGCGCTCCGGCGAGAGCCGGTATCCGGAGAACTGGTCGCGATACCGGTTAATGCGGATGTCCGCGTAGGTGGCGCCCTGTTTCCTGGCTTCCGTCAGAGCCACCGCGCCCAGCTCCTCCAGCTTCTTGTCCGGCTTCGTGGACGTGCCGGCGGGCGATCCGAACAGTCGATTCGCAAGAAGGGCGGAGGCGGTGCCGGTAGCCCCAGCTATGAAAGCGCGGCGCGAGAAACCGGCAGCCGGCAGCCTGCTTTCCGGCGGCAGTTTGGAGTCGAAGAAGTTCCGAAGTGGGGGGCTGTGGTGTTTCATAGGCCGATCGTCTTTCATGCGAGTGCTTTGTCCTTTGCGTAGCAGAGCGGGTCCAGCGGGCAGATGCCGCACTTCGGCGCGCGCGCTACGCAAATCTGGCGGCCGAAGTGAATCACTTGATGCGAAAACTGAATCCACCGGTCCTGAGGCAGGAGCTTCATCAGGTCCTGCTCAATCTTGACGGGCTCGCCGTTCTTTGTGAGATCGAGCCGTTGGGAGATGCGCTGGACATGCGTATCCACCACCACGCCGGTGGCAATCTTGTACCACGTGCCGAGGACAACATTGGCGGTTTTGCGCGCGGCACCTGGCACCGTCAGCAACTCCTCCATGGTCTGGGGAACCTTGCCGCCGAACTCAGTCAGCACGCGATTGGCGGCGCCGATAACGGACCTCGCTTTGTTATTGAAGAAACCAGTGGAACGGATCTCCCGCGCCAGTTCCTCCTGTGAGGCGTTGGCGAAATCCTTGATAGTGGGGTACTTCTTGAAGAGGCCTGGAGTCACCATATTGACGCGCTCATCCGTGCACTGGGCGGAGAGAATGGTGGAAACCAATAGCTGCCAGGCGTTCTTATGGTGAAGGGCGCAGGTCACGTTCGGATAGAGCCGGTCCAGCTCAGTCAATATACGGCCCAACCGGGCCTTTCGTTCCGCCGCATTCTTCGGTTTGCGAACCTGTTTGGGCGGCGTGACCTTTGAAGTTCTATCTTTGGGAGGCGCTGCTTCGGTTGGCATGTGAAACCCAACCCAACATAGCGCATACTTCGGTTCTCCACAGGCGAAAGCCTGTGCCACCGATCACACGAACGTTGCCATGGAAAACCCAAAAGAGCGAACACCTCCAGCCGCGCATCTGAAAGCTTGTAGCCGGAGTGCAATGCATATCTATACGCTCACCTGCGAGCTTCTATCACCACGATCTCTCAAAGAAACCTTTTCAGTGTTTGAGAATCCGTACAATCTGGCGAGAATAACGCCACCGGAGTTAGGCTTCAAGGTTCTGACCAAGGAACCGGTTGTGATGGCGAAAGGGGTTGAGATCGTTTACCGAATCTATTGGGCCCGCCTGCCAATGAACTGGCGAACCCTGATTACCGAGTATGACCCGCCGTTGGTGTTCGAAGACGCGCAAGCCAAAGGTCCGTACGCGCTATGGAAGCACCGTCATACGTTTGTGGAAGGCGCAGACGGCACGACGGTGGGCGACCGCGTGGACTATGCCTTGCCAATGGGTCCCATCGGCCGTATGGTTCACAGTCTCTCCGTAGGAAAACAGTTGATCCGAACCTTCGAGTACCGGCAGGAGAAGCTGGCTGGATTACTGGGCGGAGAGCCACTGCGGCAGACCAAGCGGCCGCTGATCACGGAGCGGGACGAGTAAGCCATTCCGCAAGGCAAGTTACTGCCGGCCCGTCTCCAGAAAATTGCGGAGGCGGTGGCTGCGGCTGGGGTGGCGGAGCTTGCGGAGCGCCTTGGCCTCAATCTGGCGAATTCGTTCGCGTGTCACGGCGAAGTGCTGGCCCACCTCTTCCAGCGTGTGTTCGCTGCCGTCCTGCAGGCCGAAGCGCATCTTGACAATTTTCTCTTCACGGGGACTGAGCGTCTTTAGAACCTCCGCGGTATGTTCACGAAGATTCAGATTGATGACCGCGTCAGACGGTGAAACCATCCGGCTGTCCACCAGAAAATCGCCAAGATTCGACTCCTCCTCCTCGCCTACCGGCGTCTGAAGTGAAATCGGTTCCTGGGCGATGCGCATCACCTTGCGGACTTTGCCGGGCGAGAGGTCCATGCGGAAGGCAAGCTCTTCGGTAGTCGGTTCACGCCCCAGTTCCTGCTGCATTACGCGTTGCAACCGGACCAGCTTGTTGATGGTCTCAATCATATGAACCGGGATGCGGATAGTGCGGGCCTGGTCGGCAATGGCGCGCGTGACGGCCTGGCGCACCCACCAGGTGGCATAAGTCGAGAACTTATAGCCGCGCTTATAGTCGAACTTATCCACCGCGCGCATCAAGCCGATGTTGCCTTCCTGGATGAGGTCCAGGAACTGCATGCCGCGGTTGGTGTACCGCTTTGCGACGGAGACCACCAGCCGGAGATTCGCTTCGATCAGGCGCTTCTTGGCGCCATCGGTCTCGGCTTCGCCTCTCTCCACAATTTGAAGCGTGCGGCGAAGTTCACCGGCGCTGGCGCCCGAATCGTCCTCCACTTGAACGATTTGCGCGTTCAGCGACTTCAATTCCTTTTTGATGGTGGTTGCGGCGGGCGATTGGGCCACGCCGGGCTGTTCGAGCTTCCGCTGCAGGCGCGTAATTTCGCGCTCAACGGGACGCAAGTTATCCACCGTCGAGCGCAACATGCCGCTCAGCGCGCGCTGGAAGTTGGAAGTGAACTGAAGCTCGCGGATGAGGTGCGAAATGCAGATCATCAGCCGCGCATACTCGAAGCGCAGCTTCCGGTACTGTTTGGGCCTCAAGCCGCGCGGCGTGGCGGCGAGCCTCTGCTGAACCAGCTGCGCCTTCCGAAAATGCTTTTCAATCTCATTCATCGCGGTGAGGTATTGATCGCGGAGGGGTGCGATCAATACCTCTTCTTCCGCCGGATTCTGCAGTTCGGGCGCCTGCAGAACCTCCAGAATGTTGACACCGCCCCGTTCGATCGGGTGGCGAAGTTCCAAAAGCCGGCGGATGATGAGCCGCGAACGGGAAATCGCTTTACGAACGGCGCACTGCCCGCGCTCAATCCGTTTAGCCAGTTCAATTTCCCCTTCTCTGGTGAGGAGGGGAACCATGCCCATCTCGCGAAGGTAAACGCGAACCGAATCGTTGCTCTTGTCTAAAGCGCTGGCGGAGAGGTCCAGCTCGCTCAGTTCCTCAGCCTCGTCGCCTTTCTTGTCAAAGTCTTTAGGTTCGCCGAGAAGATCTGCCGGAATGGCGTCAAGCTCCGACATGAGATCGATGTCGTCAACGGCCAAGTCGTCGCGGACTATGCCATTTACATGATCCTTCAAAGCAAAGCTCTTTTCGCTGCCGTCTTGCATGAACCGCCTTCTGTCAATTCATCGTTCTGGCAATTGACGAGCGGCTGGCCCGATTCCAGACCACTCTTCCGCGAAACCCCAGGACTGTCCTATTTCTACCCACTGGCCTACAAGACGTCCCTTGATTACTCATATTAGAACACGGTACTACGTTAAGAGGACGCACGTTGATGCCTATCTAACTCATCGGTCAGCCGCATCGCTTCGCTGAGATTGCCTTCCTTTTCGAGCGCTCGAATTCGCCGTTTCATCTCATTCCGCTCCGCTTCGAGCTGTTTCGACTCCAGTTTC
The DNA here is from genome assembly GCA_903970405.1 of Acidobacteriaceae bacterium. Classification (GTDB taxonomy): domain Bacteria; phylum Acidobacteriota; class Terriglobia; order Bryobacterales; family Bryobacteraceae; genus CAJCIT01. The sequence goes on from CAJCIT010000161.1 coordinate 30,167, forward strand.
CTGATGCAGTCTAAAGCCTGAACTGTGGAGGTTTCCGGATCGGCGGATGTTTCAGAAAAAGCGAGTTGCTCCAAAATGGCGCGGATACGCGAATCGAGACGCGCCAGCAGGCTATCGAACGAATACGGGATGTGCTCCTGCTCCAAGGCCAGGAAGGCTTCGAAAGCCGGCCCGAGGGTGAACATATCGGTCTTCGTGCGCTGGGCGGAGTCATGGGCTTGAGCCAGATACGGAAGAACGGCGGCGCGGGCTTCCGCGCTTTGCAGCATGGCGTTCAGCAGCAGCCGCTCCGTCGGCGGCAGGGATAAGGTGAGATCGGGAGGGCGGGATGGCGCCGCGGCGGCGGTCCTCCGGTCGAATCGCTGCCGCACCACATCCTTATCGATATTCAAACTCGCGGCGACTTCGGTGACAACCTCAGCTTGCTCCAGCCTGTCATGGACCTGCTGGATGGCTGGCCATACCCATCGGAATGCGTCGACGCGGCCCTCGGCGGTAGTCATGTCGAACTTCTCCTTGGCGCGGTCCGCCAGCCATGAGAAATAGCGCGGCGCGGCATCGCAGAGCGATCGGTATCGTTCCACTCCCTGCTGCGCGATGAATTCATCCGGATCGAGCCCTCCTGGCAGAGCAAGCACCTTGACTCGCAATCCTTCCGCCAAAAGCAGGTTAATCGATTTCTCCGTGGCCGACACCCCCGCGCGATCCGGATCGAGGTTAATAATGACCTGGCCGGTGGAAGCGCTGCCGTGGGCGATCTGCCGTTTGATGGCCCGAACCTGCTCATTGGTGAGCGCGGTGCCGCAGATGGCCACCACTTCGGAAAGCCCTGCGGATGCAACGCCGATGGCATCCATGTAGCCTTCAACCACAATCATCCGGTCGAGTTTGCGGGCGGCGATCTTGGCGCGGTGGAGGTTATAAAGGACCACGCTCTTGTTGTAGAGGGGCGTTTGCGGCGAGTTCAAATACTTCGGATTATCATCCGGCCGGAGCGCCCGCCCGCCGAAGCCGATGACCCGGCCGGACTCATTGTGAATCGGAAAGATAATGCGCTGGCGAAATCGATCCCGAATGGTCCCATCCTCGCGGCGAATGGCGAGGCCCGCCTCCTCAAGAATCGCCGGATCGTAACTCTTCAGGCGCTGGATCAATTGTTGACCTGACGAATCGGCAAGCCCCAACCTGAATGTGCGGGCCGTGTCCATACTTACTTTTCGGCCTTCCAGGTATTGGCGCGCTTGGGCGCCCTGCGCCGAATGGAGATTAGCTTCGAAAATAGCGGCCGCTTTGTCCTGTACTTCGAAGAGCACCTCCCGGCGCTGCTGAACCGGATCGGCGCCCTGAGCGCGCGGAGGCATGGGAATGTTATAACGTTCGGCCAACGCTTTAACCGCTTCGGGAAACGTCAGACTCTCGGTCTTCTGAACGAAGGTGAAGATATCGCCTGCTTCCTGGCAGCCGAAGCACTTGTAGTACTGGTGGTCGGCGTTGACGCTGAAAGAGGGCGTCTTCTCCATGTGGAAGGGACACAGACCGACGTAACGCGGCCCGGCGCCGGACCGTTTCAGACGAATGTGCGCCCCAATCACGTCCACAATGTTGAGCTGGCTCTTCAGGGCGTCCTTGAAATCCATGGGCTGACGGGGCGCGGGCGGTCCCTAAGGAAGAAGGTACCAAGGGCTGGCCATCCGCTACTGGGCCGCGACCGTCAGGGATCGACTGGTTGGCGAGGAACTGCGCGTTTACCCGCTTGCTCACGCGCGCGGTTCAAAAGGGGCGAGTGCGGGCAACAAGGCGTGGCCGGCACAACCGGTCGCTCCCTGATCGCGGCTCGGAAGCGCGGCGATTAAGTCGGGCGCCGATTTTTCACGGCTGCTTGAGTTGGTGGAAATCCACCGGAGAGGCTCTTTTTCAACCAGCCCCGCCTACGGCTACGTCCACGGAATCAGTAACTTAGCCTTGGCACTCTGTGTGCAATTAAGAAGGTGGAACGGCAAGGTTAAAGACCTTGTGGAGGGAATCAAAATGAAACTGAAATTGTTAGCACTTCTCGTATTGACCGGAAGCTCACTGTTTGCCGGTCCTCGTGTTTTCGTGGGTGTTGGAGTTGGTGGCGGCTGGGGCTACTATCCGCCCGCGCCTCCAGCATATGCCTATGCGCCCGCGTACAACGCCGCTCCACCGTATGTGGGAGCGGCCTGGATCCCCGGTTACTACTATCCCGTGGGCCCACGCTATTACTGGCGTGAAGGCTACTACGCCCGGCGGCCCTTCGTTGGCGCATACTGGAATGCTCCACGCTACTACGGCGGCCATTACTACGCGGGCCGCTGGGGACGCCGCTAATCGGCGGCGCGACAAGTGTCAGTGGATCGGCGCATTCGCGATATCAACAGGAACGGAACGCGACCCGCAGGGGCCGATTGCCCAAATCGGCCGCAGCCTTCCAGGCTGCCCTACACGAAGCCAGTTATATTGGACCAATTCAGTCCGCCTTGTAGAATGGGGGTGTGCCAACCGTTATTTTTGAGCCGTCACATGCGACGGCGGAGTTTGAGCTGGGAAAACTGCGCTATACGGACCACGGCAAACGCCAGTCCCTCCTCGATATCGCTCTCAACAATGAGATTCATCTGGAACATGCCTGCGGCGGAAGCTGCGCATGCACTACCTGCCATGTCATCGTCATGGAAGGCGCGGAGTTGCTGTCGGAAGCCGAGGAGGACGAATTGGACCGGCTGGATATGGCGCCTGGGCTGACCCTTCGGTCGCGGTTAGGATGCCAGGCGGTGGTTCAAAAAGAAGGCACGGTCAAGGTGGAAATTCCCGCCTGGAACAAGAACTACATCAGTGAAGGCGGCGGGTCTACACTTTAGTTCGGTTTACGAGGAAATACGGCATCGCAGTAACAGAAGAGGACGCGACACGTCCTCTTTTATAGCCGCTGTTTCAACCTGATGAAGCTTCGGTATAATCGAGTCAGCCTCTTTACCCATGTACAACCGCCTAAAATGGTCCATTGTCGGCACCTCCACGCTGCTCGTGGTGGGGCTTCTTGTCGGCGCGATCTACGGTCGAACCGCCTCCGCTTCTTCCACTTCTACTCCCAATGACGATGTCTACGGGCACCTGCGGGTGTATAGCGAGGTCCTGCAACGGATCAAGCTTGAATACGTGGAAGACCCCGATATGAAGAGCGTCACGCTGGGCGCGATCAACGGACTGCTGGAATCGGTGGACCCGTTCGCCAGCTACCTGAACGCCGATCAATACAAGCAGTACATGAAGAACAAGGACTCCGCCAAGGCGGATGTCGGTCTGATACTGGCCAAGAAGTTTGGGTATATTTCGGTGATCGATGCGCTGCCGAATTCACCGGCGATGAAGGCGAATATTACGGCCGGCGATCTGATTGAAACCATTAACGGCGTGGCAACGCGCGACATGCCTCTGGCCTACGCCGAGCAGTTGCTGGCGGGCGACGCCGGCACCAATATTGAAGTGACGGTGCTCCGGATGCGGAATCCCGACCCGCAAAAAGTGACGCTGACCCGCGCGGCTGTCGCGTATCCCGACGTAACGGCGAAGATGCTGCCGAATGAGGTGGGCTACCTGAAGGTGGAAAGCCTGGAGGGAAACAGGCCGGCCGAAGTGAAGTCAAAGCTGCAGGGTCTGCTGAAGCAGGGCGCGAAATACGTTGTGCTCGATCTGCGGCATTGCGCCACGGGCGATCCGCAATCCGGCGTTCCGGTGGCTAACCTGTTCGTGGACAAGGGCGACATTACCTACGCCAAGGGCCAGAAGTACGACAAGACCGACTTTGAAGCGAAGCCGGAAGCGGATGTCTACAATGGACCGCTGGTGGTGATCACGAATCGCGCAACGGCGGGCGGCGCGGAAATAGCGGCCGCCGGACTGATGGAACTGAAACGCGCCCAGGTGGTGGGCGAACGGACTTTCGGCGATGCCGGCGTCCGGCGAACGGTGCAGATGGAAGATGGCGCGGCGGTGATCCTCTCCGTAGCCAAGTACTATTCGCCGAACGGCAAGGCGATTCAGGATACGCAGGTGATCCCCACCGTGCAGATGAATGAGAACGACAACTCGCCCGAGTTGGATCAGGACGGCAATCCCATTCCCGGAACCGAGCCGAAGACTGTAGAAGACAACCTGCTGAAGCAAGCCGTTGACTTGGTCACCGGCAAGACATCGCTTGCAGACTTGCGGAAGCCGAACAGCGGCGTGATTGTTCGCGATCCCTCCAAGGCCATCGACATACCCCCGGACCAGGAAGAGAATCAGTAAGAGCGAAATGCCCCTGTACGAATATCTCTGCGACAACTGCAGCGAGAAATTCGAAGTCATTCAGAAGTTTGTTGACGCGCCTCTGACGGTGCATGAGAAGTGCGGGGGTGGTCCTGTCCATCGCCTGCTCTCAGCCCCGGCGCTGCAGTTCAAAGGCAGCGGCTTCTACATTACCGACTACAAGAGCGGGAGTTCCCAGGGCAGCGCGGCGGGTTCGAACGGCGGCTCGACGTCTGGAGGAAGCGACTCTGGCGGGTCCGATGGCAAGGCCGCTTCAGGAGACAAATCTTCAGGAGAAAAGTCGTCCACCGGCGAGAGGTCTTCCTCCGGCGAGAAGTCTTCCTCGGGTGAGAAGTCCGGCGATTCAGGCGGCAAGAAGGAGTCGAAATCCGACTCTGGCGGCAAATCCGACACCTCCAGCAACAAATCTGCGCCGGCAAGCTCCACTTCTCCCTCGTCATCTGATAAAAAGTAAACGAATGACTACAAGACGCCAGTTCCTCGGGACGGCAGCGGCTACGGCCGGTCTGGGGGCGCCGCTTCTTGCCGCGCAAGCAGCGCTTCCCGAGAAGAAAACCTCCGCCAACGACAAGATACACATTGCCCTCATCGGTTGCGGCGGCATGGGCCAAGGCGATGCGCACACGTCGACCTCCACTGGGCTCACCAAAATCGTAGCCGCCTGCGATTGCTACGACGGCCGCCTGGAGCACATGAAAGAGCAGTACGGGCGCGACATTTTCACGACCCGCAACTACGAGGAGATCCTGGCCCGCCCGGACATTGACGCAGTGCTGATCGGAACGCCTGACCACTGGCACCAGAAGATCAGCGTGGACGCGATGAACGCCAAGAAGGATGTCTACTGCGAGAAGCCGATGGTGCAGCACGTCGACGATGGCATGGCGGTGGTGGAGGCCCAGCATAAGACCGGGCGCATCTTCCAGGTGGGTAGCCAGCGCGTCAGCAGCGTGATCTACAGGAAGGCGCAGGAGATCTTCCGCAGCGGCCAGATTGGCGAGTTGATGATGGTGGAGGCCTGGTGGGACCGCAACTCAGCCGTGGGCGCGTGGGAATACGCCGTTCCGCCCGACGCCGATCCAAGCAGCACCTGCGATTGGGATCGTTTCCAGGGGCGCGCTCCGAAGACGGCGTGGGACGCCCACCGATTCTTCCGCTGGCGCTGTTACCGGGACTACGGCACCGGCGTTGCCGGCGACCTGTTCGTTCACCTGTTCAGCGGGCTGCACTTCATCACCAGCTCCACGGGACCGACGCGCGCTTTTGCCACCGGCGGGCTGCGCTTCTGGGACGACGGCCGCGACGTGCCGGACGTGCTGCTGGGTTTGTTCGATTATCCGAAGACCGCCGCGCACCCGGCCTTCAACCTGGTGCTGAGGGTGAACTTCGTCAGCGGAGCTGAAGAGAGTTCGGGCTTCCGTTTTGTTGGCAGCGAGGGCATTATGACGGTGGGCGGCACGGTGACGCTCTCAAAGCAACCGGCCGAGAGGGGTCCCGGCTACAGCATCGATACGTTTACGAATGCGATGCAGGCGCGCATCAAGGCGGGCTACGAAGCGAAATATCCGCCCGCGCCGCATACGCCCGCGGGCATGGGCGCCAACGTGGAGACGGTGTTCCGCGCGCCGCACGGCTATAGCGACCATTACGACCACCACCTGAACTTTGCCCAATCCATCCGTTCCCGCAAGCCGCTAGTGGAAGACGCGGTTTTTGGCTTCCGGGCCGCCGGACCGGCCCTGCTTTCCAACATGAGCTACTTCGAAGGCCATCCAGTGGAATGGGATCCGATCGCGATGAAGTTGAAAGCCTAGGGAGCCGCATATGTTTGGAGCTAACGACAAAATTCAGATCGCCATCATCGGCGCAGGCGGCATGGGCCAAGGGGATACAAAACTTGCCACCTCCCTTCCGGGAGTGAAGTGCGTGGCGGCCTGCGACCTCTATACGGGGCGGCTGGACCACATGAAAGAGACGTACGGGAAGGATCTCTTCACCACGCGCGATTACCGTGAAGTTCTCGAGCGGCCTGACATCGATTCAGTGATCGTCGCGACGCCCGACCATTGGCATTCGCGCATCTCGATCGATGCCATGAATGCGGGCAAGCACGTCTACTGCGAGAAGCCGATGGTGCACGCCATTGAAGAAGGCGCGGCGGTGATTGAGGCGCAGAGCAAGAGCGGCAAGGTGTTTCAGGTGGGCAGCCAATATCGCAGCTCGCTGATGTACCAGAAGGCGCACGAGCTGTATGAGGCGAAGACCATCGGGAAGCTGAACATGGTGGAAGCTTGGCTCGACCGGAACACGGCCCAGGGCGCCTGGGAATATACGATTCCGCCTGATGCGAACCCGATGACAGTGGATTGGGATCGGTTCCTGGGGAATGCGCCGAAGCGGCCGTTCGACTCGACGCGTTTCTTCCGGTGGCGCAATTTCCAGGACTACGGTACGGGCGTGGCGGGCGATCTCTTCGTACACCTGCTGACCGGTCTGCATACCGTCACGGGGTCGATGGGCCCTACGCGCATATACGCGACGGGTGGCCTGCGCTACTGGACGCACGACCGCGATGTGCCGGATGTGATGCTGGCCACGATGGATTATCCGGAGAGCGATGCGCATCCAGCGTTCAACTTGATTCTGAGGGTGAATTTCAAATCGGGTGTGGATGAATCGTTCGGCGTGCGGTTTGTGGGAAGCGATGGGTCCATGACTGCGAGTTTCACGACATTGAAAGTGAACCGCGTTCCGCGGCCCGACGAGTTCGATTACACAATCGGCTCATTCGCGCAGAAAACCCAACAGGAGATGACGCAAGCGTGGAACGCGAAGCACGCACCCACCACGGTAGCCACTCTGAAGCCTCAGGACGACTTGGTGTTCACCACTGAGAACACGGCGCACCTGGAGCATCACCGCGCGTTCTACACATCGATCCGCGATGGCAAGCCGTCCATTGAGGATGCAAGCTTCGGACTCCGCGCCGCCGGCCCGGCGCTGCTGACCAATGAGAGCTACTTCAAGAAAAAAGTTTGCGGCTGGGATCCGGTGGCGATGAAGGAAAAAGCGTAAAGGGGAAGCGAACCACGCCCTCCCGCCGGGGCAACCGGCCGCTCCCTGGCTTACGCAGCCAACCGCGATTCGGCAGTGCCGGCGCTTCACTCAGGCCCCTGGTTTTCTTTAGAACATGTTCCAGAGGAACTGATTGTAGACTTCGTGGTGGTACTGGACCTCGGGCGCCTTCACGAACGTGCCCAACAGCCTCGGGCAGCGGTCGGCCGACGCTTGCTTGAGGTCGGCAAATCGGCCCTTCACGTCTTCGCCGAGGAGCGTGGTGGCCCACTCGGATTCGCGGAAGTTGCTCAACGCGTCGTAGATGTTGTCCGGCAGATAGCGCGGCGCGCTACGCAGGTTGTCAATGTTCGCTATGTGTCCGTCGAGACCCGTCTTGAAGACGCTATAGAGCACCAAATAGGGGTTCGAATCGGGCGCCACGGAGCGAACCTCCACGCGAGCGCTACGCTCATTGCCAATGGGAATGCGGATCATCGATCCGCGATCGGTGGCCGACGCTTTGAGCTGATTCGGCGCTTCGAAGTGCGGATCGAGACGGCGGTACGCGTTGACACTCGAGTTAAGAGGCAGGCAGAGGTCGTTACCGTGGGAGAGAATCTTGTCAACGAACTCCCAGGCGAACGCACTCATCTTCTCCTCGCCGTTGGGATCCCAAAACAAGTTCTTCCCGTCTTTGGAGATGGAGACGTTGGTGTGCATGCCGCTACCGTTTACGCCCACCACCGGCTTCGGCAGGAAGCTGGCCGTGAAGCCCATCTTGGTGGCCACCTGACGGCAGATCAGCTTATAGATCTGGATCTGATCGGCGGCGGCAACCACTTCGCCATAGCTGTAGTTGATCTCAAACTGGGAAGGCGCCACCTCGGGGTGGTCCTTCTCATTCTGGAAGCCCATCGCCCGTTGCACTTCGGCGGCAGTATCGATGAACTGGCGGAGCGGATCGCCGGGCAATGAGTGATAATAGCCGCCGGTGTTAACGTATTCGAACTTGCCGGTTTCGTAGTAGTTGCGCTCGGCATCGGTTCCTTTGAAAAGGAAGCCTTCAATCTCATTCGCCGCGGCCAGCGTATAGCCGTCTTTCTGAAACCGCCCAGCGGCGAACCCCTTAAGAACGGCCCGGATGTCAGCCGCGTAGGGCTGGCCGTCCTTGTCGATGACTTCACCGAACACAAGGACCTTGCCGGCCCCGAAAATGTCCGCCGGCGCCCAGAAGAACGCGCTCCAATCGATTCCCAAGCGCAGATCGCTCTCGCGCTGGGCCGTAAAGCCGCGAATAGACGAGCCGTCGAACGTCAAGTTGTCCGAGTTCTTCACCAGGAACTTCTTGTCGTAGTCCAGCATGTGGAGGCGGCCCTCCAAATCGGAGAAAAGCACCGTGACGGCTTTGACGCGGTGTTCGTCCGTGAGGTACCTAAGCCGCTGCTCCCGGATTGTGTGCGGGGCAACGCGATTGGCGCGCTCTTCCTTCGCTTGCAGGTTCAGCTCTTCCAGTTCGCCATACGGAAGGCTCAAAAAATCATGTAATTCGCTAGCCATTGATCTCCCACTGCCATGACCCTCTTGTGGATTTCGAGGCAACTCCTGCGCGCGGGACCCAGGGATCCGGCAGACGCCTCGGCGGACGAGGGCTGGCGGCGGCGGAACCTGGGGGAGGAGGTGCTTCCGAGGGGCAAATGTTGATTGTCGACGATCCGCCCCGCACTTGACGATACCCAACCGATCAATTTTATTTATAAGGCGCAAAACCACGGGGCTTCCCTCCGACGGCTACTGTTTTGCGGCCCGCACCCGGTCCAGAGGCAGCACCTTAAGCTTCCACGAAACGGGAACGGTCTCAGGCAGGAAGCAGGTACGGTCATCGCAGGCCTGATACCGGAACGTCCCGGAAAGTATCAGTGAGCCGCCCGCGTCGAGAATGGCCTTAATCTCAGTTGGGTTTCCGATCACGACTGTGCGCACGAGCCTGACTTGGCCTTGAAAGACTGGCACGGTTTCGTGAATGGCTTCCATCCGCAGTAACGCGGAGACTGGGTATTCGGCCGGCCCAATGGCCGCGCCGGGCGTCTGCTCCATCGTCCAGTCAATTGGAATGTAGCCAGTGACACCAGGCGCGTAGACATGCATGTTTGGCGGAAGGCTCAATTCAAGGGCGATGAAGATTTTCTGGCCTGTAGCAACCTCTTCGTCGCTCGAGGCGGTGGCCAGTTGGAGGTGTTTCGCGGCGACGGTTGTGTGCGGTCCGGCCGCGGAGAGCCCAAAGCTGCGCATTAGTATCAAGGCGGCCGTATCGCGCTGCTTGAAGTCATCTTCGAAATACTTGGCGATTACCCGGCCTTGGGCGTCCAAGACGTAGACGCCGGGATAAGGCACGCCATAGGCGGGCGAGTTCTTTTCGACCGTGCCGTTGAGGATTCCGTACCGGCGGATGATGGCCGACTGGGGATCGGAGAGCAGCGGGAATGTAATGTGCTGCCGGTCTGCGAAGGCTTTGAGAACTGCCACGCTGTCATAACTGATGGCGGCCAAGCCGAGGCCCTCCTGCTGAATTCGGCGGCGGTTCTGTTCCAACTCGACCAGTTGGGCTTTACAAAAGGGTCACCAATCGGCGGAACGGAAAAAGACCAGCAGGCCGCCCTTCGGTCCAAGGACCGAGCGAAGGGTTTGCTCCTGGCCATTTTGGTCTGAGGCGCGAAAATCCTCCACCCGCTGACCGACAGCAGGACCGGTGGGTATTTGCGCGGCGAGGGCCGTCACTAAGAGGACCGGGGCGAGGATCGCGACTCGTTTCATCGAATTCATAACTCCATCTTCGCCGGTTGCCGAATCTCCAGGCACCCTTTCCCTGTGGGCAGAACCTTTCCCGGATTCAGGCTACAGTGCGGATCGAACGCCATCTTGATGCGGCGAATCATATCGAGTGAGTCATCGTCGAACTGGTGCGCCATCAGCTCCATCTTCTCCATGCCGACGCCATGTTCGCCGGTAATGGATCCTCCCACCGAGATGCAAAAATCCAGAATCTCCTCGCCGGCCAGTTGAGCGTTGCGCAAGTCGCCTTCCTTGCGCGGATCGAACGGAATGATGGGATGCATATTCCCGTCTCCCGCGTGAAAGATGTTGCTAATGGCAATGCCTCGGCGCTCGCCGATGGCGGCGATAGCTTTAAGCGTCGGGGCGATTTGCGTGCGCGGGACAACGCCATCTTGAACATAGTAAGTGGGGGTGATGCGGCCGATGGCGCCAAAGGCGTTCTTGCGGCCCTTCCACAACAGGGCGCGTTCCTCTTCGGTCTTGGCGATGCGGAATTCGGTGGCGCCGCAGTGGAGGCACACTTTGTCAATCTGCGCGGTCTGCTCCTCCACTTCTTCCTTGAGACCCTCCACCTCAATCAGCAGCACCGCCGCGGCATCCATCGGATAACCCGCGTGAGTCGCCTCCTCCACCATGCGCAGCATCGGCCCGTCCAGCATTTCCACGGCGACAGGCAGCAGCGATCGCGCGGTCAGTTCGCCTACCGTATCGCCGGCGCACTCAGCCGCCCCATACACGGCGAGCATGGTTTTGACAGCTTCCGGCTGGCGCATCAGGCGCAGCCCGATTTCCGTTACCAGAGCCATGGTTCCTTCGGAGCCGGTGAGCAAGCCCGTCAGGTCATAACCGGGCAAATCCAGTTCCTTCCGGCCCAGGCGCATCACGGAACCGTCAGGCAGTACGGCTTCCAGGCTGACGACGTGGTTGGTGGTGACACCATAGGCCAGCGTGTGCGGGCCGCCGGCGTTTTCCGCCACGTTGCCGCCGATTGTGCAGGCGCGGGCACTGGATGGATCGGGAGCGTAAAAATAGCCGTATGATTTGACGGCTTGCGTTACATCCAAATTCACGACGCCCGGCTGCACAATAGCGCGCTCATTCTCAATGTCGATCTCAAGAATGCGGTTCATGCGCGAAAAAGAGATCACCACTCCGTTGTCGCGGGGAATGGAGCCGCCACTCAATCCCGTGCCTGCGCCGCGTCCCACAATCGGCACGCGCGCTTCGCGGGCCTTCAGAACGATGAAGACGACGTCTTCGGTGGTGCGTGGAAAGACCACCGCGGCGGGTCGCGCTTTGTCGACGCCGCCATCGTATTCATAGAGGGTTAGGTCCTCCGGGCGCCAGAGGACAGCCCCCTTGCCCAGTTGCGCTTCAAACTGCTCAATGAGCGTCTTGGTCAGCGGCATCTGGTTTTTGTCCTTTGACGGATGGAATTCGCTACAGCAAGCTCTTCACGTACTGCACCATGTCATCGCCCATCCAGTTCTGCTCGCTGATCAGCTTCCTGGCTACCTTGCCATCTTTAATGATGTAGCTTTCCGGGTACTGGAAGGTGCCGTATTCAGCACTGATGTCAGTGGAGGGATCTCGATAAGTGTCGAAGCCGACCCCGAAGCGATTGAGGAACGTCTTGTACTTCTGTTCGTTCTTATCCACGCTGACCGCGACTACCACCACGCCCTGATCCTTGAACTGCTTCTGAAATGCGTCGAGCGACGGAATCTCGCGCACGCAGGGGGCGCACCAGGTGGCCCAGAAGTTCAGGACCAGCACTTTCCCGCCGAAATTCGTGGCCGATACTTCGCGCCCCTGCTCGGTCTTGAAGTGGAACGGGGGCGCCGCCTCGCCCTCGCGGGCAGTGGAATCATGCAGATTCGAAACAACGATTCCGAGGAAACCGGCGGTCAGCAGGGCCAGCAGGCCGATGAGCAACTTGTTCGTATTCACGGGAATGGCCAGCCCAGAGGCGTTCCCCGGCGCTAATTTAAGAGTATCCGATTGCTTCATGCGAGCATCAGTAAGGGTGCATGTACATCACGCGTAAAGCCGAATTTTCGGCCTCGCACGTGTGCCGGTTGCCAAGCTTGAGCGAGGAAGAAAATGCCCGCCTGTTCGGAGCGGCGGCCCACGCGAACGGGCACGGTCACAACTATATCGTAGAGGTAACGGTGGAGGGAGAGCCGGACCCAACCACAGGGATGATCATCGATCTCAAGCGCCTGAAGGACATCCTCGAAGAAGAAATCATCGAGCCCATGGATCACCGGTTCCTGAATTACGAAGTCCCACCGTTCGACCGAGTGGTGCCGACGGCTGAAAACGTCGCCTCGGAGATTTTTCGCCGTCTGGACCGGCGGTTGACAGGGGAGCGAACCTCGCCACAACCCGTTGGCCTTTGGCGTGTCCGCCTGTGGGAGACGCCCGATCTTTACGTGGATGTGGAGTCCCAGAGGCGAGGCGCGCTGGAACCAGCGGGAGGGTCTCCCCTCAATGGACGTTGAGCCTCGAGGCAGCGTGATTCGAGTCACGCATCGCTACCAGTTCTATGCGAGCCACCGGCTTCACTCCCCGGCGCTGACCGAGCAAGAAAACACGGCCGTTTACGGGAAGTGCAATAATCCTTTCGGCCACGGTCACAACTACATCCTCGAGGTTACGATCCAGGGCCGTCCTGATCCGGTTACGGGCCTGCTGGTAAACCGGCGCGATGTGGACGAACTGGTCCAGACCAAGGTTTTGCAACTCTTCGATCACCGGAACATCAACAAGGACGTACCCGAATTCGCGGCGTTGGTGCCCACCACGGAGAATGTGGCGCTGACCGTGGCCATTCTCTTAGAGGCAGCATGGGTCCTCCGTTTCCCGGTTTCCGGTCCGCGCCTTACGAGAGTTCATATTCAGGAGACGGATCGGAACGGGTTCGAAGTTTTGCTGCCGCGGTGGAACCCTGGCGGGCAGCGATCCCCGGAACCAGCCGTCGAGCAAGAACAGGTTTTCGCTTGAAACCTGTCATCCCTACCGAGAAGAGTCCGGCCGGAAGCGTGAAAGAGACGATTGAAATGAATAAGAACACCGCCGTAGTCGATTTTCCGACGGCGCAGGAGGCGACTGAGTCCATTGCGTCGCATATGAGATCCGTGCTGGCGGCTTTGGGTGAAGATCCGCACCGCGATGGACTTGAGCGCACGCCCGAGCGCTCTGAAAAGGCCTTGCGCTTCCTCACCAGCGGATACAACACCGATATCCACAAGCTGGTGAACGGCGCTTTGTTCGAAGTGAAGTACGACGAGATGGTGATTGTGAAGGATATTGAGTTCTTCAGTATGTGCGAGCACCACCTGCTGCCGTTTTTCGGCAAGATTCATGTGGCGTACCTGCCGGGCGATCGGGTCATTGGCCTGAGCAAAATTCCGCGCATTGTGGATGCCTTTGCGCGGCGGCTTCAAATCCAGGAACGCCTCACGCAACAGGTGGCGGAGTGCATCCAGGAACTGGTGGATCCCCGCGGCGTCGGCGTAATATGCGAAGCCCGCCATTTTTGCATGATGATGCGCGGCGTGGAAAAGCAGCACTCGGGAGCTGTCACCAGCGCCATGCTCGGCGCTTTCCGTGAAAATAAGGAAACGCGGGACGAATTTCTTTCCCTGGCTGCGTACCGGTCAACGCATTAAGACATGGACTGGTTGTCTGTTCCCGGATAGGCGTCCTTTGCAGCTTGCCCGGCATATCCGCATGATAGGATTGGGTCACATGCAGGAGGACTTTCGCCAGTTCGACGCAGGTCCAGACCCGTTTGGACGCCGGTGGAATGTGAAGTTCCGGTGGCTGCAAACGGCCATTTCGATTCGCCATGCCGACGCGGTTGACGTGAAATTTTCCATCTCATGCGGCGATGGCGCCTGGGAAGAGAAGGTAATCTCCCTGCCGCACACGGCGTTGCTGAATTTGGCGAAGGAGTTGGGGCGCACCGTCACCGATTCCTGGTGTTCGCGGCTTGCCGCTACCTGGCTTGTGCATATGATCGAGACGTTTGAGGACATGGACAAGACCCTGGTCACTATGTCACCGGCGGATCTAAGAGGAGCTGCGGCGCCTGGGGAAACCGGCGCGCCCGTTCTGTCGCGCTGATCTTCGAAGCGCAATTGTTTGTCCGGACCGCGCCGGTTGACAGGCATTTTGTCGAGAGCCTCCACTCTCCCGTCCCCTCGCCGTGTTATGAAGAGTAGTTGGTTCCCAAGTGAATTTGAGCGCTCAAAAAACTCGAATGGACAAAAGTATGGTGACCTGCCCGAAATGTGATTCGCCCATCGATGTGGAAGAAGAAGACCTGGACGAGGGAGACGTGCTCTCGTGCGATGAATGCGGGGCTTCGCTGAGTGTTGCCAGCGTGAATCCAGTCGAACTCGAAACCGAGGACGATGAGGACGAGGACGAAGACGGCTACGGGTACGACGAGGACGACGACGAAGAGGAAGATGAGGAAGAGGAAGAAGAAGAGGACTGGCATTGAGTCCGTCGTCGCTTCAGAGCCGCGACCGTCTGGGAGCGACCGGTTGACAGGACAGGATCCCTCAACTAATAGAAGGAATACAGGATGAACCATCGAACTTTCTCGCTGAAGCTGATCTTGCGCAGCTTCCTTCTGGCCGCCTTGCCCGCCGCCGTTTCTGTTCTGGCTCAAACGGACGACGGATTGCGGTCAGTGGAAGGACGAGTGCTTACCCCTTCGCGCGCGGTCGTGACGGGGGCGGTTGTCCAGATTAAGGATGACAAGACGCTCCAAATCCGGTCTTTCATCACGCAGGCGGATGGCAGCTACCGTTTTTACGGGCTTAGTTCCAATTCCGGCTATGAGTTGACAGCTGAGAAAAATGGCGCATCTAGCGGAATCAAGACGCTCAGCAGTTTCGACAACCGCAAAAAGGTCGTGATTGATCTCAAGTTTAAGAAGAGTCCAGGTTGACCGCACTGAGAGGTTTCGCGCTACCGGGTTGGTATATCGTAGGTACCGCGCAGAGACGATAGGGTCCACGTGGCAACGCTTGTTCGCCATTTGATGGGGTCGTGGCCCGGAGCCGCCATGCTTGGCGCTCTTGTGCTTTCCGTTGCTTCGTGCCAACCCGGATCCGGCGCCGGCGCAAGATCAGACGGCCGCCGCCTCACGTCCGTGGCCTCGATTGAAGGTCTGACAGCCGCGCAAATCAAGGCCGGCGCAGCGGCGGAAATCCGCGGCCACTGCACATTTAGCGACCCCACTTTCGGACCGCTCCTCTTTCAGGACGAAGAGGGCCACGGTATTCGTTTTGACAACGCGGAGGATTCTCCGGTTTGTCGGCCGGGGGTCCAGGGCGTCCTGAGGGGAGTTGTTTCGGTTGGGAGCCCCACCCCGCGCCTGACCCAGACTCACCTGACGTTGGCCGGCAAATCTGTGGGTCTGGCGTTCCTGCCGCTCACGGGAGAACATCTCTACGACCCCAAATTCGAGTACCAGCCCGTGACGCTCTCAGGCGTGATTCGGGAGAGCTGGCTGGAAGGATTTGGCCGGGTATCCATGGTCATTCAGGTGGGGGACAAGCGGATTCGGGCGCGCGCGGTGGAGTTTGCCGGCACGGATGTGGACGGCCTCGCCGACGCCGAGGCCGACGTCAACGGCGTTCTGGAAACCAGTTTCGACGTCGAGGGGCGCGCCAGTCAGGCAAGGCTCTGGATTCAGCGGGTTGAGCAGGTGCATGTCAAACGCGCGGGCCGGCCTCCCGCGGCGGTTCCAATCACGGAAGTGCGGGATCTGGAAGGCGGACATCCGGCGCCGAATCACCGCGTACATCTCAGCGGAAGGATTCAAATGAATGAATCCGGCACGGCCGCGACATTCGCCGACGCCACGGGTTCCGTGCCCGTCTCATTCGCGGAAAATCAAGAACGGTTTACCGCCAAATGGCAGCAAGCAATGGGTTTCGTCGAAGGAGATGGACCGGGCCGGCGGCTGACCAGCGTGACGATCATCGATAGTCAGATCGGCGAGGGGGGTAAAGACAAAGTAAGCACCTCGACTGTTTTCACTGACGTAACAAGTATCAGAAAGCTCTCAATGGTGGAGGCGGCGAGGCACTCTCGAGCGCAATTACGACGCGTTTATGTGACGTTCTTCGATCCGGAACAACAACTGACGTTCATTCACGATGGCAGGGCCGGCAAGGGCGGGCTCTTCGTGGATATTAGCCGGCTGAAAAGCCACAATTTCGCTGCCGGCGACTTAGTGGACCTTGACGGCGTGATCGATCCAGGGGGATTCGCGCCGCAAATCCAGCTGAGTAATCCCCCGCGAGTGGTCGGCAAGGGATCGCCGCCCCAAGCGTCGCCGGCCACGCTTGAGGAGATTCTGGTCGGCCGGGAGGATAGCAACTGGGTGGAAGTCACCGGCGTTGTCCAGTCCGTTGGCAGAAACGGCGGCCGGGCGCTGATGCAGATCGGATGGGGTCTGCATCTGTTCGGCGTGCAAACCATGGAGACGAAGCCTCCGGCTGAGAGCCTGGTGGGCGCGCGCATCAAGGTCCGGGGAGTTGCCGGTAGTTCGTTTACAACGCGCGGCCAGTTTATTGGGGCCGTGATCCTTGTGCCCGATGCCCGTTTTGTCACCGTAGTCAAGCCGGCCCCTCTCGCCACCGGGTTGGCCGTGACTCCGCTGGCGGACCTGATGGCATTTTCCGCCGGGACGGCGCCGGGAGATCGAGTTCATGTGAGGGGCGTGGTCACGCTCTTCAATCGCTCCGGGCCCACTTACATTCAGGATGGCGGCGGTGGTGTTCTGATCAGAGACCACTCTGCGGTGAGCCTCTCTGCCGGCGATCAGGTTGACGTGCTAGGTTTCCCGGATTTCGGCGTGGTCGGTCCAGTTCTTTTGCACGCCAGTTTAGAGCGAGTGGGCGGGACGGTTCATATCGAACCCATACGCATTAACGCGGGGGATGTTCTGAACGACGGTTGCGAACCGCAGCTGGTCACGATCGACGGACAGATTACTGACCGGGGTCTCGCGAAGAATCAACAGGCATTGAATCTTGAGGCGGGCGGGGTGCCGTTCCGCGCTGTCCTGACCGGCGCGTCGTCCATCCTTCCGGCTTATGAGCGGGGCTCTGTTGTCCGGCTCACGGGGGTTTGTTCAGCGGAAAGACTGCGGCACCCTAACGGTTCCGTGCCGGTCGGCTTCAGCGTGGTCTTGAGGACGCCCTCCGACGTCGTAATGCTCCGCCACGCTCCGTGGTGGACGGCGAATCGCCTGCGGCGCGTCCTCGCCTGGCTGGGCGGCGTCGCGGCTTTGTCTCTGATCTGGGTATTCATTCTGCGCCGCCGAGTCCGTCAGCAGACCGCACTCATCCGCAACAAGCTGGCTCAGGAAGAGGGGCTGAAACATCAGGCCGAGGCTGCCAGCCGAGCCAAGAGCGAGTTCGTGGCAAACATGAGCCACGAAATCCGCACCCCCATGAACAGCATCCTGGGATTCACCACGTTACTTGCGGAGACTGAGCTCGACGAGGTCCAGACCGATTATGTGCAAACCGTGCACTACTCGGCGCAGTCGCTGCTGGTCATTCTCAACGATATTCTCGACTTTTCCAAAATCGAAGCCGGCCATCTTACGTTAGAGCGTACCCCGTTTGCGTTGCGACCTTTGCTCCGTCGCGCGATGGCCATTATGAGTCCCGAAGCGTCGGCCCAGCGACTGGTAACCCGCATCGATGTCGCTGACGATGCGCCTGACGAAGTCGTCGGCGATCTGAATCGGTTGACGCAAATTCTAATCAATCTCTTGAGCAACGCGATCAAGTTCACGAAGGAAGGCAGTATCGATCTGCGCGTCTCGCTGGTGGAGAAAACCACCGATTCGTGCCTGCTCCGTTTTGAAATTAGAGATACCGGGATCGGTATCGCTCCTGAGGTCCAGAAACTGATCTTTGCTCCATTCAAACAAGCCGATGGGTCTATCTCGCGCCGTTACGGAGGCACCGGACTCGGGCTTGCTATCTGTGCGCGCCTTGTTGCCCTGCAGGGCGGTGAAATCGGTGTCGATAGCGAACTCGGAAAGGGCGCCACGATGCACTTTACCTTACCCTTCGGGCTGGCTGCTGGCCCGATTCCCGTAATGCCGGACTTTGCACTTCAGGAGCACTCCCAAACGGGCGATTGACGGTTGTCCGGTGTTGCTCGTCCCGCTTCCTGCTTCATCCGGCTGACGTATCGTGGGTGTTTGGATTCTGAAGCGCCACAATCCGCGGGCCTCAACCTTTCGGCGGCCTCCTCCCGGAGCGATGGGCGAAAGCCCGGGCTCACGTCGATTCCGGAGCTTGAATCCTTCACCCGGACTTCCGGACTCTCCATCGACGATTTTTGGCAGGAGGCAGACGGCCTCGGCCTCGCCAAGGCTGAACTGGCTCAGGCGCTCCTGACGATTGGCGCGAGGTACAACTATGGGCTGCCTCCCGGAGTCGAAGCCGGCCGCGCTCAAATAGCCGCCTTCTGGCGTTCACTGCAACTCCGGGAGCTTGCTCTGGCGCAAGCCTGCGCTTTGGGCCGCGAGAAAGCGTGGCGGCAACTTCTGGAGCGCTATCGTGAGCCGCTCACGCAGGCGGCCATCGGAATCACGGGGTCGGCATCGCTCGGGCAGGATCTCGCCGATTCGCTGTATGCGGAGATGTTCGGGCTCCCCGGCCGCGATGGCGAGCGCCGTTCACCGTTAGCCTCTTATGCCGGGCGAGGTTCACTGATGGGCTTCCTCCGGGCGACGCTTGCCCAACGGCACGTGGACCAACATCGCCGCACCCATCGCGAAACTACTCTTGACGGGAAAGACTTCGCCGCCGAATCCACCGCGCCAAGCCTCCCGCCCGAAGTGCTTGTGCGGCTGGGTACGGCGCTGACGGCAACGCTCAGTTCTCTCGAAAGCGAGGACCGATTCATTCTTTCGGCTTGGTTTCTCGATCAGCGGCCGCTGCGCGAGATCGCGGGCGTGTTGCGGGTCCATGAGGCGACGGTGAGCCGCAAAATCAAGCGGCTGACGGAGAGACTTCGCAAGCAACTGGTGAATCGCCTGCGCGCTGCCGGGATGAGCCGCCACGCCGCCGAAGAGGCGCTGGGCGCCGATCCGCGCGATCTTACCATCAATCTGCGAAGCCTGCTGCAAACTCCGCCTCCTGCCGCGTTCTATCGGCAGGGAGCATTGCCGGAGCCGGAACAAGCATGACCGAATCGATCCATCCGCGGCTACATCCCGAGCCGGAGGTGCTCAGCGCTTTTGCCGAAGGTTTCCTGCCTGAGCATGAGCGCCTGGAATGCCTGGCGCACGTTTCGGAATGTTCCCGCTGCCGGCAAATTGTTTTTATTGCCCAGCCGTCTGAGGCGGCGACGGTTCCCGCGCCCGGGGCGATAACCGCTGTGCCAAGGCTGTGGCGCCGGTTTGCGCTGCTTCCCGCGATGGGCGCCGCGGCGCTTGCGCTCACCGTGCTGACCATTGCAACGGTCATTTATCGGCAACCGACGGCCGCCGTGGCGCCTTTGGCGCAGACTGCCAGATCGACGCCCGCGCCTTACGTCTCTCCTCGGGCTGCCGAACAAGCAGCGCAGAACTCCGGCGCGAAGGCCGTTTCCAAGGCGCCGGGCGCTGCCTCCAAGGTCGCCGTCGCTGTCAAGCAGCAAAGAAGTGTTGCCATCGATTCGGGTTCGAACCCGGTTGCCGCGGCGCCAAACGCCGATACCAGCGCTGCCTCTGCCAACTTGGATGCACAAAGCCGCGCCGTTCCGCCCATGTCGCAAGGGGCGTCGCTGCTGCCTCGGCCCGCGCCGCTGCAGCAATCGCCACCGGCGGCGAGAACCGATGGGATCGCCCCAAACCCCGAGCTTCCGGCGAAGGGACGCGAATTAAAAGCCGCCAAGAAGTCGGATTCGACCGGTTTCGCCGACACTGGTGACAATGGAGGCCCCGTCCG
This sequence comes from Acidobacteriaceae bacterium, assembly GCA_903970405.1. Lineage (GTDB taxonomy): Bacteria > Acidobacteriota > Terriglobia > Bryobacterales > Bryobacteraceae > CAJCIT01. Next base: position 50,368 of record CAJCIT010000161.1, read on the forward strand.
TTCCCGCAACTTCGGCGATGTCACTTTCAATATTGAACACCAGCAAAGCCAGGTGAGCAGTCTCTCCGCCGTCAAGGGGGCGGTCACGGACCGCGCCGGCTCAGCCATCCAGGGCGCCACCGTTACTATCCAGCAACTTGCCGGCGGCACGATGGGAACCACCGCCACGAATGCGAACGGGGAGTTCACCATTGAGGCAGTGCCACCCGGAAAGTATGAGTTGCAGGTGACGTCGCCAGGCTTCCAGCGTTCTTCAGGGCAGTTTGAGCTTCAGCCACAGGACCTTGCGCGAGTGACGTCATCGTTATCGGTTGGCTCGGCATCTCAAACCGTGGAGGTCGCCGGGGCAAGCGCCGTGGTTCCTACAGCGGCAGTAACCGCCGAGGTCTCTTCTAACAAGGCGCGACTCCTGCCCAGCAAGTTGCCGGTCTCGTTAACCGTTTCGAGCGGCAACCGTGCGCTGGCGGTGGACTCAGCGGGCACTCTTTTCTTCAGTCGAAACGGCGGCAAGCACTGGAAGGCAATCAAGCCTCCGTGGCCCGGCAAAGTAACCCAGTTGATTGGGCCAGCCGGATCGACTCTCTTTCGGCTGACCACCGATGCGGGGTCTGTTTGGACGACCCAGGACGGCCTGCACTGGCGTTCCGAGCCCGTGAGCGCGAACACCGCCCACTAGAAAATCTCGAAAAAGCTGAATTCTCCCTGCAAGAGTCGCGCCCAGGTCCGTTCCCCGAGTAGAGGCGCAAAGACCCGTTAGCAAGAAGCCTTGGAAAAAATTGGCGCCTGACAGACGCGCCAACGCCGACTGAGCCGCAGACCGTCAGGGAGCGACCGCAACGTACTTCTCCCCCGCGGTCGCGGCTCTGAAGGGTTGCGGGCGCTCGGGCGCCATGCCAGTACACTGACGATAGCGTCCGCGAACATGCCCAAACTTGCCTTTTTGTTTCCAGGCCAGGGGTCTCAGTACTCCGGCATGGGAAAACTGCTTGCCGAATCCTATCCAGTCGCCAAGCGTACTTTTGAGGAAGCAGATGAAGCCTTGGGCTTCGCGCTCTCGGAACTCTGTTTTTCGGGATCGGAAGAGGAGCTGAAAAAGACCGAGAATACCCAACCGGCGCTGCTCACTGTTTCTGTTGCGGCGTTTCGTGTGCTGGCGGAAAACGGCATCCATCCTGACATCGTCGCCGGGCACAGTTTGGGCGAATACTCGGCGCTGGTGGCGGCGGGTTCGCTTGCTTTTGCGGACGCCGTTCGACTGGTGCGAAAGCGCGGACAGTATATGCAACAGGCCGTGGCTGCCGGCGCCGGCGCGATGGCTGCTCTGCTGAAGCTGCCCGAAGAGAAACTGGACGGCGTTCTGGCGGAAGCAGCGCAAGGAGAAGTGGTGACCGCGGCAAATTTTAATTCACCTGACCAGATTGTGATTGCCGGCCACGTGAAGGCTGTGGAACGCGCCGTGGAGCTGGCCAAGGCCGCCGGCGCGAAGCGGGCGATTCTGCTGGCGGTGAGCGCTCCGTTCCATTGCCCGCTGATGAGGCCCGCGCAAGACAAGCTGCGAGTGGATCTGGATGCGACAGAGTTTCGCGACTTGGCCGTGCCGCTGGTGAACAACTGGCAAGCGGCCGTCATCACCCGAGGCGCGGACGCCCGGCAAGGCTTGTTCGAGCAGGTTCCGAACCCGGTGCATTGGACGAAATCGATGCGGCTGCTGGCGGCGGAGGGCGTTAACCGGTTTGTGGAAGTGGGCGCCGGATCGGTGTTGACGGGCCTGTGCCGGAACATTGACGCGTCACTTGTGGGCGCTAAGTTCGGCGAACCGGGCGATCTCGAAAAGGCGATTCACATTCAAACGGAACGCGCGATATCCACCAAATCCGAGAACAAGCCGTAAGCCGTTTGCTCCACGCCCGGCGAGAGACAGCACGTGCCGAGCGTCCCCATGAGGTCAGTATGGAGCAGCAACAGATTGGACGTTCCCTGCATGCTTGCCAACAAATTCGTATCCGCCACTACTTCCGGCTTCACCTGAAGGTGAAGGCTCGCGCCTTGGCGCAACGCCCGGCTCACCAGCAAAACCGTTTTGCGTTCGGCTTCATATTGAACTGCCTGAGCCGTGGTCAAATCCCCGATGCCTTGCCGGTCTACTTGAGCAGGCGTCACGCGGGCATCCATCAGAACGTTGGCCAGCGCGGCCGTCTTCGCGGCCGAGTCCCAGCCATCGATGTCGAACGAAGCGTCGGCTTCCGTGACGCCGATTGCCTGGGCTTCGGCAATGCCTTCGGCCATGGTCAGGCCGCGCTGCATGGCCGCCACCACCAGCTTGGTGGTTGAGTTGAGAACGCCGGTGAAGCCGAGGATCTGAACGCCAGGCAGCGTGTTGCGGACCATATTGAAGACCGGCGCGCCATCCATCACAGTGGATTCGAAGCGGAACTCCACTTGTTCGCGTTTGGCCTCCCCGGCAAGCCCGGCGTAAGCGTGGGCGATGGGGCCTTTGTTCGCGGTGATGACGTGGATGTGGCGCGCGAAGGCCGCGCGGATGTGCGACGTGGCCGGCTCGCCCGTGGCAGGATTCAGCGTGGTGATTTCGATGGCCACATCGGGGCTGGCGCGATCAAGAAATGCGTCCACCGTTGGCGCGGCCTCCCCAAACTGGGGGACCACGGGCAACCGCTTCGGGTCATACACAGTGCCGTGACGTGCGGTGTGAATACCAACGATGCGAAACGGGTATTGAGCGCGCTTCGATTCAAGGAGGCGAGCGAAGGCCCGGCCCACGTTGCCGAATCCGATGAGTGCGACTCTCAAAAATCGAGCTTAACAGTATCGGGAATCGGGCTTCGTCAGATCAGAAATCAAGCTTCGGAAGCTGATCGCGCAGACTTTTCTCTAGCGCGGACTTGCGCTGCTCCAGTTGCTTTTGTCGATCGCGGAGCCGGCTGAGCTCAGCGTCGCTATCCGCAATCTGAGTGGAGTATTTGCGTACCTGCTCCTCCTGTCCTGGAATGCCGCGGAGACTGGTGATGTTCTGGCGCCAGCGGTTCTGATCGCCATCGAGCTCGCGCACCTGGGTTTCAGCGGCAGCTAGATCGCCGCTAGTTTGAGCAATCTGCTGCTTCGTATCCAGCAACTGTTGGAGCTGGGCGCGGCCTTTCTCACTGAGGGCTTTGTTTTGGACAATGAGGGTGAGCGAGTCGGGCGTCGACTCGGTGAGGCCGGTGGTCTCGGTGATCAGATACTCGCGTTTGATTACCAGAGAGGCCTCGCCATTGGCCGGAAGCTTGACCTCATACCGGGCGGCTTTGGCGGTCAGTTCCAGGGGCTTCGGCGAAATGGGCCGGTAATCGGGACTAATCGGCTCCTCGACGATGAGCGTCTTGGCCTTCGCATCCACATTGTGAATCTTAAAGGTGCGGGTCTGGACGCTGGCGGTCCTGGTTGAAAGGATGCCGTAGGCCGCGTGAAGCTCACGCACCAATCTGTCGCCGCTCTCGAAGTTACTTGTGATGCGGGTTCCGTAGTCCACCGCATAGCCAATGAGGCGGCGGTCGCCGTCACGGAGCGTTTCAAATAGGGCCTCGCCCGCGTAAGCGCCGGAGTCATACACCGTGATGGGTCCGCCATCCAGAGTCTTGCCGCTCTTGTTGGTCAGCTCGGCGGCGTTTACGGGGTGCTCGCCGCGGTCTTGCTGGTAGATGAGGAGCTTTCGGGCTTCGAGCTTCTCGGCGAGGAATGGCAGCATCGCCGATTGGTTTTTCCTGATGGTGATGGGACCGGCGAAGTTGTATTCGAAGAGCTCGCCGAGCGTGGCGCCGGTGACCCCGGCGACGGCAGTCGATGGCGAAAGCCACTGTTTAGAGGGTGACGCCTGCTTCCTACTGTAGAGCAATTGTTCCTGTCTGGCTGGCGGCTGCGGCGCAGAAACAGGCGCATCGCCGACAACGCCCCCGATGACGCCGCCCACGATCCCAGGCTGCACCAACTGATTCATCACGACTTGGTTCTGGCTCACTGCTCCGCCATAGACCACGGGCCCTGCCGCCGCATCCTCCGGCAATTCCGCCACCTGCCTGTTCCCATACCGCGGGGTGTCGAGTTGGCTGATGAAACTGATGGGCCGGCCCGAGACCACGGATAACTTCACGTTGTTCCAATCGTCATCGGTGGTGTTGTCGACAATGGCCCAGCCTTCAAGGGTTGAACTGGGGTCGGCCAGAGTCAGCCGGTAAGACGATTTCCAAATCGCGGTGGGACTAATATAAGCCACATCCAGTTGGCGTGCGCCCGATGACGCCGAATCGATGTAAATGCTGCGCTTATCCTTGGACCGCGATTGCGCAACCGTTTGGAGATACTGCTTAAGCTGGTCCTGGAGCTTCGAATCGGAGAAGCGCATGGTGGAGATGGTGGAGAGATCGAGATTTACCAGATCGCCCGAATCCAGCAGCAGGGTCACCTGTTCGCGGAGGTTGTGCCGGTCGCCATCGGGCCCTGTTGAAAGGGATCGCGCCCCGATAATGGTCCCCTCCAGCGCCCGATCGGTCTTCATTTCCACGTGAGAGCCTTTCATGCGGTCAAGGAAGGCGCTTAACGGCTCCTGGTCGCCGATGGCGAACGGGTACCGGTTGAGCTTTTCGTCGAGCGACTCATTCGAGTCATAGCGGATGCCCGAAACCTTCGATCCCGAGGCGTCGGAGACAGTGAGCGACTTCAGAACATCGTTCATCTCACTGTCACGAAAGTCGAGGCGCGCCTCTTCGCCGGCGGGAATTGTGCCTTGCCTCTCAAAGAAACCGACGCCATGCTTGTAGAGAACCACCTCACGGACCGGCAGATCGGCGCCGGATAGAGTGATGGCGGCGGTGAGACAAAGCGCGGCGGCTTGGCGGGGAAGGCACTTACTGAACGCCCATGGACGGGACATGTCGGCTCCTAACGGGATTTTGGACCCTGCTGTATTAGAGGGCTTCGCCCGCCCCGAAAGTTCCCAACGATTCCATTATTTGCAGAAAGTCTTCAAACTCGCTTAGCGACCCGGCGTGGCCGCATGGGCTTGAAGAATCGCCTCTACTTGTGAGACCCTAAATGGTTGTATTGGAGGAATTTGATGAAGTTTTGCCGGTTGGCGCTGGGCGTGCTGTTTGCATCGGCCGCCTGGTCACAAAGCACCGATACGCCGGCGAGTCCCGACCAGGCCGGACCCACCATCCTGAGCCGCGCCGATATGCAAGTGCCGGATTCCACAGCGGAGAATCACGGCGGTAATTACGCCAATTTCTTTGTGTTTGTTAGAGGATTCTATAACACCTCCGCCGGCAACTACACCGACAATGGCGCTCTGCAGAACTACGAAGCCACGGGAGGCGTGGATGCAGGCGGCGGGTTAAACCTGGTGCATAACTTCGAGCACGGCGAGATGGCTCTTGCCTACAGCGGCGGCTATCGCGAGTATTCAAACGGTGAAGGCGGCTCGAGCTTCTACCAAAATCTGGCGTTGAGCCTTAACTACAAGCTCAACCGGCGTTGGTTGCTGGCGCTCAGGGAGTACATCCAGGTTCTTCCCGAAGGTCAGGTCGCGGTGCCGTTGAGTCTGGGTACGGTAAGTCCGGTTGCCTTCAATTCGGTGGCCAACCAGCAGCAGTACTATCTTTCTTCGGCCAGCTTGGTGTATCAAGCAAGCAGACGCTGGAGCTATGAGTTCGGCGGCGATTTCTTCTACCTTGCCTACCACCCGGATTCGTTCTTTAATTCGAAGGGCTTCAGCGGCTCAGGCAGCACGAACTACAGGAAGAGCAGCCGAACTACGGTCGGCATGGGATACAACTTTAATTACTTTGTCTTTTCGGGCGGCGTCGGCAATTCGAATACGAATACGGTGTACGCTTCGCTGTCGCATCTCTTTTCGCCCACGTTGCAGTTTGGGCTTTCGGCGGGTGCTTCGAGAACTGACTTTAGTCAAGAGGTCGCTGCCGCGGATGGGGCCGGCGCGTATGACTTTCATCGCGCCTCCTACTCGCCGTTTATCAATGCGCGGTTGTCGAAGGCCTCAAAGCGTTACACGGAAACGCTGGTTTTTGTGGAAGGCGTGAATGCCGGGAACGGCGTGTACGCCACTTCCAAATCGTTGAACGCTTCGGCCGGCATCGGCTATTCCGTGAGCCGGCGGTTTGGCTTCAACGCCGCGGCCGGTTACTCCCATTTCTCCAGTATCGCGGGACCCACGCTCAATGTCAGCGGCAGCTATGCGTATTTCTACGCTACCGGCGGCGTCTCCCGAAAAGTGGCGAAGCACTTCGGCACGAATTTTTCAGCGACGTATTACGGCGCGCAGAACCTGGGTGGCGTTGCCTCGCACGACTACGTGGCGCTCTATGGCGGAATCGTCTTTACGTCGGAAGACCGGCCCGTGCTGACGTTTTAGGAAAAGGGTCAGGGCCAAAGGTCAGCGGCGTTTGTCATTTTTTCCACGTTCCTAGCGGACCTACCGGCTCACGAAGACCTCCGCCGAACGCGCCGGTAGACTCACCGTAATCTGGCCTGATTGAACCGTCGCCTTGCCCACTACTCCCAGAGCCCCACGCAGGCTGGTTCCGTCCGCCAGCGTCATGCCGGAGAGCGGAATTGTAATGACGGCAGGGGTCTTGTCGTTGTTGATGGCAACAACGGCGGTATGTGAGCCGCTGCGGCGCGCATAGACCCATTGCTGCTGTGTGGTAACCAGCGTTTTCAATTCCCCATGGCGCAACGCCGCGTCGCTCGCGCGCAAAGCCGTCAGTTTCTTAACGTGTTCGAAGACCTCCTCCTGGTCAGGCGTGCGTCCCGCTTTCGTGAACGCATTCGCCGGATCGTCATGCCAACCGCCCGGAAAGTCGCGGCGGTTGTCGGGGTCGCCTCCGCCGGACATTGCGATCTCATCGCCGTAGTAAATCAGCGGAATGCCGCGCAAGGTCAGCAGACAGGTGAAGGCGAGCTTCAAACCGGCGATGGTGGAACCCTCATCGTTCATGAAGCGCGGCGTGTCGTGATTGGCCAAGAACGGAATCAGGGCCGCCGGCCGCGGATAGAGGTAATCGTGACCGATCACGTTAGCCACAGCCTGAACGGGCTTTCCACTGCCAAACGCGTCGCGCATTCGATAGTAGGCGGGAAAATCAAAAACCGAATCGAGGCCCGTATCGATGCCTTCGTGCTCGCGGCCGCCCTGAAAGAACGACTCCAGCGCCGGATCCTGATCGAAGATCTCACCAACCACGGTGACGGACGGGTATTGCTGCTTGATGGCCGCCATCCAATCGTGCCAGAATGCCCGCGAGACATAGGGCCAGGTGTCCTGCCGGATTCCGTCAAAGCCAACCGCCCCTAACCACCACAGCGTGTTCTGGATCTCATACTGCCGCACTTCCGGCTCTTCCTGATTCATGTCCGGCAGAATGTCGATAAACCAGCCGTCGGTCACATCGCGCCTGATCTGCGCCGAGGCATTCGGGTCTGCGAGCGTCCACACTTGCCATGTCTCATTGATGTGCTGGGCAGCCGTTCCATGAAACCACGTCGGGAGTGGCGGATCGGCGACCCAGGGGTGGTAAGGCCCCACGTGGTTGGACACTTGATCCTGAATCACCTTGATGCCGAGTTTGTGCGCCTCGACAACCAGTTTCCGCAGAAGATCGAGGGTGCCGAGGTGCTCCTCAACGCCGTAGTAGTCGATAGCGCCATAGCCGTGGTAATCGGAGATCCCCTTGCCATCGTACTTCTCCTTGTCATTGAGCCCATTGTTGTTGTCGTAAATCGGCGTGGTCCAGATGGCGGTAACGCCTAGCTCTTTGAAATAGGGTAAGTGTTGAATAATTCCGGCGATGTCGCCGCCATGGTAATAGCGCGGCTTGGTCCGGTCATAGAGTCCGTGCGAGATGGCAGGGTCGTCGTTCGACGGGTCTCCGTTGGCGAAGCGGTCCGGCATCAGCAGGTAGATGACGTCGTCGTTCGAAAACCCGCGGAAATTGTCGGTGGCGGATAGCGGCTTTGCAAGTTGGAAGGGAACTTGAGACGAACCGGCCCGCGAAGTGACCGTCAGCGGGTACGAGCCCGGCATCGCAGTTGCGGGAATTTTCAGATCGGCGAAAAGGTAAGTGCCGCGCTCGTTCGATCGAATGTTGGAAACCGCAAAGCCACGCGGAGCGGTCAGCGTGGCATCGCGCAACCGCTCGCCGCGCAGCAGCAGGCGCACCGGATTGATGGAGTAGTTGGCCCACCAGTTGGGCGGCTCTACCTTTGTAACAACCGGTTTGGTAACAATCGGCGACTGAGCCACCGCGCAGACCGCGGTCGCGCAGGATACGGCAATTAGCCACAGCGCAGCAGTTTTCTTCATGCGGTTTTCGCCACGGGTACCGGCTCGGCGATAACATCAGACTCCGCGACAACCACCTCCCGAACACGATACGTCAGGATAGCCGCGAGAATGAAGCACGCACCGCCCACCACCAGCGCCTTCATGCGGTCGTTACCGAGCAGATGAGCCATCACCCATCCGAAGAGGAATGCCGAGACGATCTCCGGCAGCACGATAAAGAAGTTGAAGATACCCATGTAGATTCCCATCTTATTCTTGGGCAGTGCGGAAGAGAGAATGGAATAAGGCATGGAAAGGATGCTGGCCCAAGCCATGCCGACGCCGATCATCGGAAGAAACAACAGCCATTGGTTGTGGATGATGGTCACGGAAATAAGGCCAACGGCGCCCGCCAGCAGACACAACGCGTGGGTCCCGCGCTTCCCCAGTTTTTTGGCAAGCCCCGGCAGGAAGGGCGAAAAGAGGAAGCAGACCACGCTATAAGCCCCGGAGCAATAGCCCGCCCAGATAATACCTTCTGTATACGCCGGCTCGCCTGGGTTCGCTCCGAATACGTTGTGCGCCACTGCCACTGAGAAGTAGAGGAACATGCAGAACAAACCGAGCCAGGTGAGAAACTGCACCACTGCCAGTTGCTTCATGGTGGGCGGCATGGCTTTCACCGCCTCAATAATCTCGCCCAAGTCAAAGCGCTTTGCCGTCTTGAGGCGTGCCTTTTCCAAGGCATCAGGCGGATACTCTTTGGTGGTGACTATGGTCCAAAGCACGGCGGAGAAAAATGCCACCGCGCCAATCCAGAAGGAGACCCGCACGATGGCGGGGATGGCATGGGTGGAATCGGCGCCGGTGTGAACCAGGACGCGCTTCAGCAGAAAGGGAAGCAGGAGCGATGCCGCGGCGGTCCCAATGCCTATGAAGAAGCTCTGCATCGCGAACCCACGCGGGCGCTGGTCGTTCGGAAGCATGTCGGCCACAAACGCCCGGAACGGTTCCATGCTGATGTTGATGGAAGCGTCGAGAATCCAGAGCAGCCCCGCCGCCATCCAAACCGTTCCGCTCAAGGGCATGAAGATGAGGGCAATAGAGCTGAGAATGGCGCCCGCCAGAAAGAAGGGACGCCGGCGGCCCAAACGCCCCCAGTTGTTATCGCTCCAATTGCCAATGATGGGCTGAACCAGCAGCCCGGTGAGAGGGGCGGCCAGCCACAGAAAGGGAAGCTGATCCGGCTTGGCGCCCAGGTACTCATAGATGGCGCTCATGTTGTTCATCTGGAGAGACCAGCCAAACTGGATACCCAGAAAGCCGAAACTCATGTTCCAGATCTGCCAGAAACTTAAACGGGGTTTCTCCACGCGGACACTCTCCTCAATGGGCAACTAAACCCGAGGCCTGGCCACTCAGCGGGGCACGCGGTCGTATGTTACAGCATATTCTTTCAGACGCGAGCCAATTTCGGAACTGAAATCGCCGGCGCCCATCCGCCACTTCCAGTTGCCGCCCAGCGTGCCGGGCTTATTCATTCTGGAACTTGCGCCCAACCCCAACAGGTCCTGCATCGGAACCACCGCCGCCCGCGCTACAGACGCAAGCAAAGCCCGGATCAAGGTCCAATGCATTTCCTTGCCGTCGGCGCCCAGATAGCGCAAGGCAAACGCTTTTTCCCTCGTCACGTCATCCAGTGTCCGCGTGCTGTCGCCGCCTTCGCTTTGCCACCACCCTTGAGCCGTATCGTTATCGTGGGTGCCCGTATAGGCGAACAAATCACGGACATAGTTGTGGGGCTTAAAGTCCGGCGCCTGCGGATCCTTGCCGAAAGCGAATTGCAGAATGGCCATCCCAGGGAAATTGAATTCGCGGCGGATGGCCTCCACTTCGGGAGTGATCACTCCTAAATTCTCGGCCACAATTTCCAGGTCGCCCAGCTCTTTCTTGACTGCGCGAAAGAGGGCGGCGCCCGGACCCGCAACCCATCGCCCGTTCATCGCCGTCGGCTCGCCGCCGGGGACTTCCCAATACGCCTGGAAGCCTCGAAAGTGGTCCAGCCGCACCAGATCGAACTGCCGGAAAGTGCTGCGGAAGCGCTCCACCCACCAGGCATACCCGCTCTCAGCCATCTCTTCCCAGCGGTAAATCGGATTCCCCCAGAGCTGCCCCGTGGCGCTGAAGTAATCCGGCGGCACACCGGCCACCACCAGCGGACGGCCGTGCTCATCCAAGTGAAAAGCTTCCGGTTTGGCCCAGACATCGGCGCTGTCATGAGCCACATAAATGGGAATGTCGCCCATCACCTTAATGCCGCGTTCAGCGCAGTAGGCGCGCAGAGCATTCCATTGGCGATAGAACTCGAACTGCCAGTATTTCTGGCACTCGATGGAGTCCGCCAGCTTCTGGCGGGCATCCGCAATTGCTTCAGGCTTTCGCACCACCAGATCGTGGTCCCACTCCGTCCAGATGTGCTCAATGCCGTTGAATCGTTTAAGAGCAATGAACAGGGCGTAATCGTCGAGCCACGCGGCCTGATCCCGGGCAAACGTTTCAAAGGCGGAGCGCAGCTCAGGCGTGGCAGAGCGTTTGAAATTCCGGAAGGCTTTGGTGAGAAGGTTGGTCTTCCATGCGATGACGCGCTCAAACTCCACGAAATCCGCGGAGAAGAACGGCGTCTCTTCGGCGTCGTGTTGAGTCAACAGACCGTCGCGTGTCAAGGTTTCCGGCGAAATCAGAAGCGGATTCCCAGCGAACGCGGAGAACAGTTGATACGGAGAATCGCCGTAACCCGTGGGCCCCAGCGGCAACATTTGCCAGATGGTTTGCCCGGCGTCAGCCAACTGGCCGGCGAACCGGTAGGCTTCGGCGCCGAAGTCACCGATGCCGAATTGCGATGGCAGCGAGGTTGGATGCAGCAAGACTCCGCTGCAACGGGGCAGGTTCACGAGACCTACGGTAGCAAAGATGGGAGGGCGGAACGATTATCGTCTTTTAGCCTGCTGAGCCGAGAGTCATCTCGGCTGTGCCTAGTTACGGTGTCCATGCGGATCTACCTCGCCACTTTACTCCCTCATCGGCGATTCAGGCCTACTCAATAGGCAATTCTTTGGTCCTGTCCTCATTCGCGTTGGTCTGGGGGGCCGATTAACCGCGCTGACCTCGCTCGTCCTCCATAGGCACGGCTCCATTCCTGCAGGCGTGGAGTACCTTGATCGGAATGAGATGCCGACCAAGGGCGGCAAGCGGCGCATGACTCGGAATACTACGTGGTTCTGGAACGAAATCAGTCATCCGCGCGCCGAATCACGGTCGCGATGCCGGCTAGCGGTAGCCTAGCAGTAGTAATGACTGACTCCCTGATCGCCCCCGGCCAAGCTGAACTTGAGAAGATGGCCGCGCGCTTCGCGCCCACGCCTCTCGATGTCGATCTGGCTCACCTCGATCCACGCGATGTGGAGGCGTTGCGCGAGTTGATCCATGCAGGCCATGTGCTGGACCGCCTCTTTCTGGAGCAATTGTGGTCTGGAAATCTGGAGGTGGAGGAAAGCTTGCGCCGCGACGCCGGCGTTTTGGGTGAAGCGCGGCGTCAGCTCTTCGAACTCTATAAGGGGCCTTGGTCAGATCTCGATAACCACGCTGCGTTTCTGGCGGAGGTGCCCCCGAGAAAGCCGGCGGGCGCCGCCTTTTATCCCGAGCATTTAACTCGCGATGAGTTTGAACGATGGGCTGCGGCGCTGACGCCCTCAGAGGCGGAACTGGCGCGCGGGTTCTACTCGGTAATCCGGCGGAACGGAAACGGCGGGTTGACGGCGGTGCCCTATTCGGCTGCTTATGCCGATCATCTGGCGAAGGCGGCATCTCACCTCCGGGAAGCGGCGCGCCTGGTGACCGGCGCTTCGCTGCGGGCGTTTCTCGAAGCGCGCGCAGACGCCTTCTTGTCGAACGATTACTTCGCAAGCGACCTGGCGTGGATGGACGTCACCGGACCGATTGAGGTGACCATCGGTCCCTATGAGACATACAACGACGAGCTCTTTGGATACAAGGCAGGCTTTGAGGCTTATATTTGCGTCACTGACCAGGAGGCCTCCGCGCAACTCGACGCCTTCACGCGTTCGCTGCAACTAGTGGAAGACAACCTCCCAATTCCGCCGTGTCACAGGAATCCCAAGCTCGCGGCCTCGACGCCGATCAGCGTGGTGAATGAGGTTCTAGCCGCCGGCGACGCCTGCCATGGCGTGAAGGCCGCCGCTTTCAACCTGCCGAACGACGAACGCGTGATTCTTCAAAAGGGCAGCAAGAAAGTGATGCTGCGCAATGTGCAACATGCGAAGTTCGACGCTATTTTGAAGCCAATTGCGGCGCGCGTGCTGACCGAAGACGCGCAAGCCGACCTGAGCTTCGATTGGTTCTTCAACCATATCCTGGCGCATGAAACCGCCCACGGCATTGGGCCCCATGAGATTCAGTTGAACGGCCGCAAGACGGCGGTTCGCGCGGAGCTGAAGGAACTCTACAGCGCCTTGGAAGAAGCCAAGGCCGATGTTACGGGCCTGTTCATGCTGCAGTTCTTCTTCGACCGCGGCATTCTGGCGGCGGGCCCTGACGCCGAACGGCAGGTCTATACCACGTTTCTGGCTTCGTCATTCCGCACGATGCGCTTCGGCGCGCATGAGGCCCATGGCCGGGGCATGGCCGTGCAGTTTAATTTCCTGCTGCGGCAGGGCGGCTTCGTGGCGCTGCCCGAGGGGCGGTTCGCCGTAGACCTGGGGCGTATTCGCGACGGCGTCCGTGAGCTGACCGGGCGCATCCTGACGATTGAGGCCACTGGCGATTACCAGGCCGCCCGCGAGTTACTGGATGAGCTCGGCGTCATAGGGCCGGAGCTGCGAGCGGCGCTCGACCGGCTCGAAGACATCCCCGTCGATATTGCGCCGCACTTTGTGACCGCCGAACGCCTCGCCCCCCGCCCACGGGTGTAGGATGCCCGAAAACAGCGTGTTGGTTTACGACGGCCACTGCGGCTTCTGCGGCATCTGGCTTCGTTACTGGCAGGCGCTAGGTCCGGACTCAGTCGAGTACGTGGCCTTTCAGGATCTGGGCGATCGCCTTCCCCAACTGGATCGCAACACGCTGCCGGCGGCCGTGCACCTGGTTACGGCGGAGGGCACGGTGTACCACGGGGCGCATGCCATTCTGCGACTGTTAGGCCCGACAAGCTGGTGGCCGCGCTTCCTTCTGTGGCTCCATGAACGGGCGCCTTCGTTCGCCGTCGTGGCCGATGCGTTTTATAGCTGGATCGCGCGCCATCGCGATTTTGCTTACAAAGCGACGGTGCTCTTGTGGGGCAAGGAGGTACAGCCCCAGAGGTACCGCGTCACCGAGTTCCTCTTCCTGCGCCTGCTGGGCCTGGTCTACTTTTTTGCGTTCCTGTCTCTGCGACTGCAGATCGCCGGACTGGTGGGTGAACACGGCATTGCACCGGTGAACCGGGTGTTGCAAATGCTGCATGGCGATCTTGGCTCGCGCGTGTACCGCATTGTACCGACGCTGCTCTGGCTGAGTCCCACGGATGCGATGCTAACGGCCTTATGCGGCGCCGGGATTGTGTTCGCCGTGTTGCTGCTGGTGAACGTCGTGCCCCGCTTCAGCACTCTGGCGTGTTGGGCACTTTACCTTTCCATCGCGACGGTGGGGCAGCCGTTCACCTCGTTTCAATGGGACGCCTTATTGCTGGAGGCGGGGTTTCTGGCGCTTTTCGCCGGCTTCCCGTGGCAGGTCTGGATGTTCCGCTTGCTTGTGTTTCGACTCATGTTCGAATCGGGCGTAGTGAAAGTCACCAGCGGCGACTCTACCTGGCGCAGCTTGCGCGCGCTCCGCTTTCACTTTGAGACGCAGCCACTGCCGAATCCCTTCGCGTACGTCATGCATCATGCGCCGGTATGGCTGCTGGATTCGCTCACCGGTTGGGTGCTGGTAATCGAGCTGGCTGCGCCGTTCTTGTTGTTCGCTCCACGGCGTGCGAGGCATCTAAGCGGATGGCTCCTGGTGGGTCTGCAACTGGCGATTGCCGCGACCGGAAACTACGCCTTCTTCAACCTCCTGAGCCTGGCGTTGTTGTTGTGGGCGTTCGACGATCAGGCGTTCCAGTGGCTGCCCGATATTTTGAAGCGGGTTGCGGGCAACCAGGCCCGGTGGTTGAGCACTCCATGGGCGCGGTGGCCAGCCGCCGCCGTGGCTGTGTGCATCGCGTTCCTTGGCTTGTTACAAGCGATTGACAACCTCGCTCCTGGTACGGAGCGCTCCGTCGCGGCGGTAGAGAGTTTGATCGCACCCTATGACATTGTCAATCATTACGGCCTCTTCGCGGTGATGACGACGGACCGCCCTGAAATCATCTTCGAAGGCTCAAACGATGGGCTGACTTGGCAGGAGTATGAGTTGCCGTATAAGCCGGGCGATCTGAAGCGGCGGTTGCCGATCGTGGCGCCGCTGCAGCCAAGGCTCGATTGGCAGTTGTGGTTTGCGGCGTTCTCAAGCCCGCAACAAGAGCCGTGGACGGCGAATCTGCAGATCCGGTTGCTGCAGGGTGAACCCGAGGTGCTACACCTGTTCAGCGGAATCCCTTTCGAACGGCCGCCGAAGTTTGTGCGCGCGCAACTCTACGACTATCGCTTCACATCGAAGTCTGAACGCGACCGGACCGGCGCCATCTGGAGACGGCAACTGTTGGGAACTTATTTACCTGCGGCGTCGCTGGAAGCGCTTAGCGGAGGCCGATAGATGGGTACCGACTGAGCCGCGACGGTTAGAACCTGTGAAAATTGGCGCCAGACACGTAGTAGGATCCTGCGCACCGCTGCCTAGGGAAGGAGGCGGCTATACAATTGAAAAGGCGCCCAGTAATAAGGCTTTCGGAAATCTGTTTGAAGCATTTTCAGCTTCGCCTCGCGCAACGCTTTGGAATACGCTTCGCCTTGCTCCACCGCGCCATAGAATCGGTCCATCAGGGCCGCTGTTGATCGGTCATTCGCGTCCCAAAGGCCGGCAACCACATTGTTGGCGCCCGCCTGAAAGAACGCCCATGCGAATCCAACCGGTCCCTCGCCCGAGAGCGTCCGTGCGCCGGCGCTCCGGCATGCCGAGAGAGTCACTAAGTCGGCGCCCAACGGCACTCGCATGATCTCGCGAGCGTAAAGCCGATAACCGTCGGCTTCGGGCGAGAGGATGATGGCCGAATCCAGCGGACTTCGCTCATTCGTCTCCCCATGTGTGGCGAAATGAATCGTCGAATACCCTTCTGGACGCGATGCCCCATAGGCTGCAGGAACCGCGTCGGCCCCTTGGAGGACGCGGGTCTTGTGCCCGGCAAAGTGCCGGCGAACCTGCTCCATTTCAGCAACCGCATGGGGCAACGGCAAAAAATCGGGACTCGCCGGACGAGGATTGCCGATAACGAGGAGAGAGCCATCGCCGCGCTTTTTGTTGAGGGGAGCGGGCTTCAGAATGTTGAGCGACGGCGCAATGGAAACAGTGACGTCTTCAATCCAGTAATGCGGCGCAGGCTTCGCCACCACCAGGGTTTCGAAGTTCAGGCCGTGCAGGGCGCCATCGGGAACAATAACCACCGTGCCCTGCGGGGCGATCAACGGTAGCGCCGGCCCCACTAGCGACTCAAAGAGCCGGGCCGGAAGCGCGCTGGAAGACGCGAGCGGGTCCACCTTCTCTTCCTCCACCAAGCGGCGGTACGACCTGATTTGGTCGCCGATCTCCTGCTCGCCAGGCAGGTTCGCCGTTCTTAACTCGCGACCCGTCACAATCCACAGATAGGATTGCTTCGGAGCAAGCAGATAGAAGAGGAACGTGGTGTTGTTGCGGCGCGCCGCGTTCTGAACGCGAGAGACAAGCGTGCGATCTTCACGGGCGTTGAGGCCGGTGACATCGTTCGTCAAGACGCCGGCCCGGCTGGAATCGGAAACCAGCAAGGCTTCCGCGGCGTCGCCTTGACTCATCAGAAACGCAACGTATTCCTGATAGAAGCGAATCAACTGCGACAAAAATGCGATCTGGTACTCGCTCTGTAACTGTTCGGCGCGGCTGGCCTCAATGGTGCTGAGGGCGGCTTCGTAGTAGCGCCGGGCCGCGCGATTGCTGTCGCTATGATTCTGGTTGGCATAAATGGCCGCGATGGCGGCGTCAGCCGACCACGCCTCAACGGGATATTTATTGTTAGCGGCGGCAGCAGCGTCCAGATCGATGCGCAGGGCTTCCTCATGCCGTCCGCGATGCTCCGCGATGGCAGCTTGATTCAGCATCAGAGCGACTCTTGCTTCGGGGTCCTGGCCTCGGTTGGCCGCGATGGCGTGTTCGTTTAATTTCTCTGCTTCATCCAGCTCCCCCGATGTCTCAAGCGCCGAGGATAGGTTCGAGGCGATGAGCGAATAGATCTCAGGATCATCCTCGGCGCTGGCCAAAGCGAGCGAACGCCGCATGCTTTCGATTGCCTCACGTGTTTGTCCCTGACGCAGTTGACTCGAGCCGAGTTCAAGGTAGCTGTCTCGAAGCGCGGTCGTCAGGCCCGCCGTTTGCTGGATCGCGATCGCCTGCTTCCGCAGTTCCAACGACAGGTCGAAGTCACCCAGGTTGTAGTAGCAGGACGCAAGGTTTCCCAGACTCATGGAGTAGAGCAGGGTGGCATTCGAATCCTTTGCCGTCCGGGCTGCCTTCTCCAGCGGGGGGACGGCCGATGCGAATCGCGACTCGTGAATCCGCAGCAATCCAAGATCGAGGAGTGCGGCCGCCATCTGATATGGCAGACGATGCGTCGCGGAGAGTTCGAGGATACCGCCGATCGCGTTCTCTGCCCGCTCAGCGTCTTCGGGCGATGCGTAGGCGGCAAGCAAGAGCCGGCAATCGGCTTCAAGTTCGTAGTCGGAAAAGCGATGGGCAGACTCCGCGGCGCGTGTCACCAGGGCCGTTGCGTCAGCAGTTCTTCCTCCCCGAAAAGCCACGTAGCCTTGTAGCATTTGAAAGCGCGGCTGAAGGCCGGCTTCCTGGACGGGCGGTGCGGACCGGAGGAGTTCAACTGCCTGCCGCGTTTCACCGTTGAGCAGCAGCATCTCGGCATTCAACAGCTTGAACTTCCAGTGCCATGTCGTGGAAGGACGGTATTGCCACGCAGCATAGCAGCGCTGCGCCTCGGCCCGCGCCAAAGAAAAATTGCCGCTCTTGCTTTCCGCCACGATGGCGGCGAAAGCTGCTTCCGGATGGTCCGGGTCGGCCTTTGATCGGGGGACGGTCGAACAGCCAAGGGCCAGGAGAGAAATAACAAGAAGGGCTGCGGCTGCGCTATGAAGTCCGCGGCGGCCAACTGGAGCCGTTGGTTTGAACTTCAACGCCTGAACCTTCCCCGCCAGTTGGTGACCCCAGTTGAAAGCGTAACAGCGTGAGGCGCCGGAAGCCTTCCTCGATCACGATTTCGCCGAAGTAAATGGAGCCGAAGTCCTCAATTGTGACCCTGTTGCCGGAGATAACGGCGCCCTCTGGAGCCTTTCCCTCCCACTCCAAAGTCGAAACGATGGTGCCATAGATCAAGCCGTCCGATTCAGGGATTTGCTGCCGACCGGGATCGGGGCCCTCTGCGCTGAAAAAACAGGCGCCGTAGCGGTCACGAAAGTCCTGACTCGCCGCGAATGCCTCGGTCAGGCTCTGTTTAGTGCCGAATATTTGAAACACGTCGCAATGGGATACGATCGTCAAGCCGACGTCGTCCACCCGCACATTTTGAAACTCCGCCGACAATGAATGAAAATTTGTCGCTCCCTGCCGATCGGAAGTGGCCGCCATCTTTGCCTCCAGCACTTCAATCTCCAGGACGCGGTTCCCGCTGGTTATCCTGAGACCGGTGAGGCTGCTCTGGGCCGACGTCTCAGTGGCAAGGCCGTTTTCCCCGTAGTTGCCTTGAGTGAAGTCGATGGCCAGCTTTGCGTCTATGAAGTCTCCGGAGACATGGGTCGCCGCATTTTCATAAGACAATAAATCGCCGAACTTTGCCCCTTTTTCCGCAGCCCTCCCAATTCCGCCGGTAACGGGAAGACACGAGCTGGCCACTGCCGGAATGTAGAAGTCTTCCGGCCGGCGAACGTGTCCGGCTAGCGCAACGGCATTGGCATGGAAGAAGAACCGCTTCTCAACGGGCAGATTCATTTGGGCACATCCCTCCGGACGACGAAAGTATATCGTTGCACTACCACAGTTGGATCCAGTCGGGGGCGTAGCGTCAGTTCGTAGCGTCCGTCGGGAAACTGCGAGAGCTGTAGCAGGAACCCGAGCGTAAAGGACGAAACATCCTGCGGGCCGGAGTCCAGCGTCAACACCTCGCGTCCGCTTTCGTTCCTGAATTGGCAGACGTAACTTGGGTAAACACGAGGGGAATCCACCATGAAATTCACATTGAAATGTGGCAGCCGCGGATCCACCGTTATCACTGGCGCCTTCTCCCGGGCCAACGGCGCGATGACGGCCATGGAAAGCACCTGCGGTTGGCGCAAGGCAGGGAGAGTGACCAGGTTCTGGTAACCGACGACCGTGGCCAAGGCCAGCGCGGCAAACGAAGGGGCAAGCGCCGGGAGCCTTAAGACCTGATTCAACCCCTGCCTCAACCAGACAAACCACGACGGGGTTCGGGCGGTGTCCACGTTCGGCACCATGTTCGGCGCTTCCGCGCACATGATCTCCTTCGCCGCGTCGATGAAAATGGCGCCCTTCCGGACCTTATCCGAGCAGATGGGGCAATCGAAGAAGTGAGCTTCGAAAGCGACTCGCTCCTCCGCGCTGACCTCGTTGAGCAGGTAACGATCCACGACCGCGGTTTTCTCAGCAAATTCGTGTTCCATGTTATGTCCTGACATCAGCCGGCCGCCCGAGTGGCTCGGGAGAGTTGGTCCTTGTCCTCAAAGGAGGCCCGAAATCGCCCTAACGCGCGATGCACTCGGACGCGGAGGTAGTTTCGGTCGATCTTCAATTCGGCGCAAACCTGGTCCTTGTCTCTTTCCTCAAGAAAAACGGCTCGCAGCAGTTTACGGTCGACCTCCGGCAGATCGGCAAGTATCCTTTTCACGAGCTCCGACCGCTCCTTCGTGATCAACTCGGATTCCACTGTGATCGAGCGATCGACAGGTTCAGGGGCATCGTCGTCGATCTGGGCGGCCGGCTTCGAACGAAAGTATTCAAGCAGGACGTTCTCACAGACGGAGTTGACGAAACTGCCGAGGCGCTCAGGATAGATAATCGCATCTTCCTTACGCAGCGCTTTGAAGACGCGGACGAACGTCTCCTGCCGGAGGTCGGCGGCTAACTGTGGACTGTGCAGGCGGCTGCGCAATTTGATCAGAAGTAATTCGCCAAAGTACGCCGCAAAGTGACGCCCTACTTCGGCATCCCCTCGGGCGAGGCGTTCAACGTATTCCTTATCGAAGACATAACGCTCCAAGGTTCCTCGGCAGCTCTGCTGCGGGTATTGTAACGTCGGGTGCTCGCCGTTGCAAGGCAGCACGCGTGCTGCCAGTCTGGAGCGCACAGGCCGTTCGTGGGCCGTTGTGCGCGGTTCAACGGAATGTGCCGCGGAAGACAAGTGGATCCTTTGCCGTCGGCCGTCCCGGGACGCGTTGACGCCCGGTACAAACCGCTCGTCTGCTTAGTGACGAAAACCCGGAAAGCGTTACAGCCGGGGAAAAAGATTAGTGCCATCGTGCACAACGGCCCACAAACGGCCTGTGCGTTTCACGTTGGAACGCGCACAACGGCCCACAAACGGCCTGTGCGCTGCCGAGTCAAGCCCGGACAAAAAATCCGGTACTTAACAATGCCCCGGCGTCTCGCGAGTCCACGGATTTGAGTGGCTCGGACGCCGAAAACTGATAAAGACGGCGCGATACGGCGCCTTCGATAATCACCCGCGATGTCTCTGTGTATCGCACTGTGACCTCACGCTGAGAACTGCCGCCTGACGACACCCCGACACCAGGCGAGGGTGCGCTAGCGCCACGGGCCGAGGCTTGTGGCGCCACGGCTACGTTCACCGGATGAGATTGCGGGCGCTTCCAACCAGGGGCGGGCCTGTTCCGCTCGTCCCGCACCGGATTGCTCTTCAAACTCGCTCTTTTCTGACCGCAACATGCCATGACTGTTTTCTCCTTCTTCCGACAACCTACGAGTTACTATTCGTTCTCCAGTGGCTCTTTCCAAGAGACAGGCGGCCCCGGATAGAGCCAGCCATACCAGAGCCCGATCCACTAAATGCTGTGTCACCGCAATCGCGGCGCCCGCCGCCACCCAGAGACTCAAGCAATAGAAACAATCCATCAATTTGCCGGCGAAGCTGGACCCCAGCTTCGCCCGCAGGTGGAAGATTGCGTCGCCTGGGCCGTCCTCGCTCGAAAGCAGATGGGTAATCCGCCACGTGGCGAGGACAGCCAGCGTCAATCGCGTCAAGAGGCCAATACTGTCCATTCCTTTTCTCTTTCAGCCGTTCGCCCGCGTTAAAGGGTCATGATTGCGGCGGCAGGTCGTTGCAGATGCAGAACGGAAAGGGCGCCGTGACTTGGTGGCGATCTCCTGTCAAACTTGGACAGATGGAGGTATCCCACACCGTCAACTGCACGATAAATCCGCAGCATTCTCCACGTTGCAACACAAGATCGGCGTCCAGCGGATTCGTGTTGCAGACCGCGTCGAGCCGGCGCATATCCAACAACGCCAGAATGCCGTTGGTCAAGGCCGGCACCGGGCCGGGAGGTGGCATGGCGGTCGGGCATCTGGTCCCCGGATCTCCGACACGTGCAGTGCCTACCAGGGGGCCGGACCAGGGAGAACTCCCCGGGCCGGGCACCGGCACGTTGTGCCAGCCTCCTCCCGCTTTCATGATCTGCACCGAATAGCCGCCGAAATTATCGCTGGGTTGTGAGAAGTTTCCCTCTTCAATGTACTCGTCGTAAGCGATGCCCTCCAGCGGCGCGGGCCACGGTACTGAGCAGTCGCCTCCTCCCACCGCGAAGGCGGAAATGTCGATGGTGGCGCAGGCGGGAATCGATCCGATCTGAGCGATACTGCCGTAAATGTTCTTGTTGTCGAACCAGACCTGCCGCAGGTTGTCCGTCTTATTACCGAGCGTGTCCTCCACCGTCAGGCGAAGCGTGTAGCGCCCGCTTTGACAGTTCGGCAGCGCCAGCGGCGTCGAATTCCACGTCGAGGAAGGCAACTCGCCGCAGGGCCCCGAGGGATACGGAAATTGCACCGCATACCCGCCCACTGGATTTTGAGTGTCCCAGTAAGCGTCATTTAAATAGTCGTCCACGACTGAACAGACTGTGTGCGGAGTCGGGAACGGATCGAAGAACGACCAATCGAATTCAGCCCACTGGTTAGTTAGTGCGTGTTCAAATACGTAGTTGAGGCCGGCGTCGGTTTGGAGCGGCGTGTCGTAGTTCACCTGCCAGAATTGCATCCACGCGCCGCTGGTGTTCGTGGTGAAGCCCTGTTGATAACTGAGCGTATATCTCTTGATATTCTGCCCGCTGCATCCGCCGACCACCGCCGATCCGTAAACCCGCAGCGCTGTGCCGAAGGAACGGACCACATTCGAAGCATCTACCAATTGAGCTGTTGGATCGAATACCCCCGGGGGCGTCGCTGCGTCGATTCCCTCAATACCCTGAATCCAGACCAGGTTCCGCTGGAGTTGGAAGTCGATGGTGACGCAGCACGGACTCACATTCGGCTGGCTGGAATAAACGCAGAGCTGGATCTCGACCAATCCCGGGGAGACCAATGGGAATGTCGACAAATAGCCGAGCAACCCGCCGGTGACGCCGCATGCGCCCTGTGCCGCGCCGCCCGGATACACGATGGCACCGGTCTGCCAGGGGCCGATGCCGCTTTGTCTCCATTGCAGGATGTAATAGCTGCACGAAGTTCCCGCCGCTGTTCCATAAATTGCCACGCCGCGAAAGATACCGGCAGCCGGAAACTCCGTTTCCTGCACACAGCCGGTAGGCGCCGTGAGCTCGCAGGTAAGCGGGCGAAGGCAGGTTTCGAGACACCGCACATAGTAAGCCAGGCACAGCCGGAGATCGTCGATGGTGCGCGCCCGCGCCAGGCAGCACCCAAGGCACAGCGCGCAGAGGCACCAGCACCGGCAGAAGGCATAGGAGGATGACGCGCTGTACTGCTCAAACGCCGTGGCGCCCAACAGGGCCCGAGCGCTCTCTGTATGCAGCAGGCGGTCGAAGATCCGGCAGAGCTCTTCCTGGCCGGTAACACAATCGATTTTTCCGGCGATCACATCACCATGGATGGCGGAGGGGAACTCCACCGTGGCGAGTTGGTCAGTTAAGTACGGTTTGTAAGCCGTTGCCAAAGCGCCCACCAGAGCTTTAAAATCGCCTTGCTCCGCAATAGTGGGTGGGTTACTAACTGGCGTTCCCAGCACCTGCCGGACACACTTCCAATACTCATAGAGATAGTACGACCACGATTGGAACGTACGGGGCCCGCGGCACACCAGCCAGCCGAAAACGAGACAGCAGCGGGCGTGCAAGAGACACCACTTCCAGTTCTCGGCCGGTCCCAGGCTTTCTCGCGCCGCCTCGGGAAGCAGACGCGAGGCCACTTCTTCAGTTAGGAAGGACTCGAAGACTCGATTTGCGAGGCGCAGTTCGTCTTCGCAGCCGACGGCGGCCGTGGTGACAGGCGCATCCAGTACCGGCGATTGGAGGCGCTTCCATTCCTCTTCGATTACGGGCAAGTACGCGCCGATCAATGCTTTCAGCGCGAACTGAAAATCTTGGTTGTTGGCTTCCGGGAAGTCGCTCGTGACCGGCGATCCGGGTGTTTCGTTGTTCATGATGTGCTCCCGTCATCTCGGCTGACGTTATGGCTTGACGGAATTCCTTATTACCGCCATCCGTAGAGCTAGTGAACTTCGGCCCGCTATCGTTACACCTGTCCGGCTGCCTTAGCGCATCTTGATTCGAAAAAGTCCGATCGCGGTCATCTTGAACAGCAGCCAGCCGTGCCTGAAGCGTTGGATGTTAGTGGAGCCGTATGTTCGCGCAAGATAGCGAATCGGCACGTCGACAATGCCAAGGCCAAGAATGGCTGCGGGGAACAGCAATTCAAAATCGCCGAAGGGATCGAAGTCGCCGAAATCCTCGCGCCAGGCGAGGATTCGCTGGTAGTCGCGTTTCGATAACAATTTCGTTCCGCACAGCGAATCTCCAATCCGCACGTCCAGCACGAAGCTCAGAAGTTTGGCGAAGAAGACGTTCCCAAGGCGGTTCAGGAAGCGCATCGCATCGCCCTCCATGGGATAAACCAGCCTGGAACCGTTCACGAAATCGCCAAGGCCCGCGCAGTAAGCCAGATAGAAGCGTTCCAGCATCTCCGGCGGCATGGTAAGGTCGGCGTCCAGAATGACCAGCAAGGGCTCGGTCGCCTTGGAGAAGCCCAGGCGAACGGCATCGTTCTTGCCTTTGCCGGTCTGCTGCATGATTTGCAGTTTGAAGCGGTCCTTATAGAGTTCCGCCACGCGCTGGATCTCTTCCCACGTGCCGTCGCTCGAATGGCCTTCGACGAAGATGACCTCAATCCGGCACGGGAAGTTCTCCAAGCGCTTCAGCGCGTTTTCAATGTTGCCGCGCTCATTGCGCGCCGGAATCACGCACGAAAGGCCGCCGGGCGCGGTCTTGATGACCGGTCGCAGAACAACGACGAAGGCGAAGGAGAACCATTTCAGAACCGGCAATACCGGCAGTACCTTGTTGATCAGATCGCCCAAACCGAAGAGCGAGAAGGGGCAGTACACAACCGGGCGCTGGCGGACGATGGCAAAGCCGGAAATGGCGCTCAGAGTTTCCAAATCGACGCGAGTAATGAAAGTGGTAGGCAGCTCACCCGAGCGTATGCCTAGACGGTTGGCCAGCCCATAGAGGCCCCGCAGATAGGGGTTATAAAGCACCACTACCACGCGGGAACTGCGTGAGAGCCGCGCCTTGAGCCCGCTCAGTAGCCCCTGAATATCGAAATGGTGGTTGAGCGTACCGTTCACCAGAACGGCGGTGCGTTCATCAACCTCGCGGGTCAGATCCGGAAAATCCTGCTCCCCCGACACGATCTGCGTTTGCGGGCAATCGACGGACTCAAGCAGCGTACCGTCATCTTCAGGGCGAGGAAGCCAATGAATAGTGCGGTCGTAATAGCGCGTGAGGGCGCTGATTTCCCGGCCCAGCAAGCGATGGACGTAGCGCTTCCACGGGGGAAGGCGCGGGAAAGCACCTTGCGGTTTCACGGCTGAGGCAGGGACTGTGGAAAGCTCCATAACTCCTCAGCAACTCGAATCGTAGGTTAAGTCAAGAAGGCTCATTGCCTCATGGAACGGACCATGATGCTCATTGAATTCCTGATTGTCCGGCTCCCCCAATTCGAACCTGGCGGGATAGAAAAGAGCCCAATTGGTCAGGTCGGCGCCATGTCTTGATGCGTAGCGAATTCCATCCAGACCCGATTCGAAGACGATTCGAGAGGCTCTTTGAGTGAGTGAGCGGTCCTGTGAAAACAAAACGGCGAGATCGAAAGGCTCCTTGAATGGACCCGTTTGCAACTCAAGTTCTCTTCGGAGGAAGCTCAACCATGACGAATCGAGAACCGGGGCACATCTACAGGTCGGGGCGACGCTGTTGCCAACGGCCCTCTTGTTCAACCAACTGGCTGGCACGGTCCCAAGGCTAAGCGGCTCCGATTCCGTGCCCTCTACTTGTCCTAACTCCGTCTCGATTTGGGCGTCCGGGTGGCGGAAGTCGGCCAGAACCTCGAGGAAACAGGCAAGCTCCGAAGAGGCACAGTAAACAACTCGGAATTCGCGGATCGGATCGTCGAATCTGTTTTCTGTCTTGGTACCAGGCGACCAGTTGGGCGACAGAACCCAGGGGTCTGGTCTATGTCCAACTCGGTAGAGCGATCCCGGTGGACTAACCACAGGCAAATCAGAAACTTTACCCCTGCGAAATGAAAGTTTCGGCTGCCGCAATCACTCTCTTCCCATCCCCGTCCTTCAGCAACCGCAGCGGCACCTGGTCATCCAATACGGAGTTGAGGCCAGTCAGCCAAGCCCGCGCTACTCCTGGCGATTCCACCTTGGCAATCGCCGTGGCGACCTTCCATGTACAGTAGAGGGGCGATTTGGAGTCGGCCGGCGGTTGGCTTCCGCCAATCCATTGATCCAATATGTCGGCATCCAGCTGGCCAGCGACAAAAGCAGTTCGTCGACGCCCTATAGTACTGACGAGTTCCTGGACTACGACTCTATAATCCAGACTCTGTGCGGGAACAGTCAACGTCAGGCTCCTTCTCCAAAGACTATCACGGTCGGCCATGGTATGCCCTCTTCTTCCTTGAATCGGTTGATTCACTCTGCATCTTTAGCGCTTCGCATCTCAATACTGCCGCCGGGCTGCCGCGTGCGTAGCCGAAAAACAGCGTAACTGTTTGTGGGGAAAGGAAGTTAATGTTTCGGCTCAATTTGTGAATGCGGAAAGGCCGCCCTAATGCGCCACTGCCTTCTCAGAGCCGAGGCCGGTGTTGGCGCGCACCTCGAGCTCAAGCCACTTATCGGCAGAGGAAGCTGGTCCGCCGAGAAAAGTTCCAATCACCGCGCCCAGGAAGCCTAAGGGAATGCTGGCAATTCCGGGGTTGTCGAGCGGGAACAGCGGCTTCGCTTGAATCAGATGCCGGGCCGCGGCGGCTACGGTGGGAGCATCAATGCCCATGATGCTGGGGCTCACCAGAATCAACGCCAGGGAACTGGCCAGGCCCACGGCGAGGCCGCAAACGGCGCCCGCGGTGTTGAAGCGCTGCCAGAAGATGGAGAGCAGGATCACCGGCAGATTCGCGGAGGCGGCCACGGCGAACGCGAGCGCTACTAAGAACGCCACGTTAAAAGTGGGACCCAGCACAATGGCAATCAGTATCGAAACCGCCCCGACGACGAAAGCGGCGACCCGCGCCACCAGCACCTCTTCGCCGGGCTTACGTTCGACCCCGTGATGGATGACGTTCGAGTAAAAGTCGTGGGCAAACGATGTGGACGCGCTAATGGTGAGGCCGGCTACCACGGCGAGGATGGTGGCAAATGCGATGGCGGAGATGAAGGCGAAGAAGAGGTCGCCCCCGAGGCGCTGTGCGAGTAACGGCGCCGTCATATTTGTGCCGCCGTTCTTCGCGATGAAGTCTTTGCCTATGAGCGTTGCCGCTCCAAAACCCAAGAACGTGGTCATGATGTAGAAGCCGCCGATAATCGCCATGGCCCACACCACGCTGACACGCGCAGTTTTCGCATCGGGCACGGTATAGAAGCGCACTAAGATATGAGGCAGGCCCGCGGTCCCAAATATCAGCGCCAGGCCCAGCGAAATAAGATTCAGCGGGCCGTATGGAGGCTTGTAAAGCAGACCGGGCTGGAGGAAGTTGACCGTCTTCCCGTTGGCCAGCGTGACGTGGCTGACGGCGGAGAAGAACTCGCCCAAACTGAAATGGAACTGCGCCATAACCAGGATGCTCAGGAAGATTGTCCCGCCAATCAGCAGGACCGCCTTGACGATCTGAACCCACGTTGTCGCCAGCATGCCGCCGAAGACTACATAACTCACCATCAGCACACCGACGATGACCACGGCCCTGTCGAACGTAATGCCGGAGCCTTTGAGCAGCAGGGCCACCAGAGTCCCCGCGCCAACCATCTGGGCAATCATGTAAAACGTGCTGACAGTCAAAGTGCTGAAGGACGCCATGGCGCGCACCGGCCGCGCGCTGAGCCGGTAGGCGAGCACATCGGCCATGGTGTACTTGCCCGCATTGCGAAGCGGCTCGGCCACAATCAGCAGCACCGTGAGGTAGGCCACCAGCCAGCCCACTGAGTACATAAAACCGTCATATCCATTGAAGGCGATGAGGCCGGCAATCCCGAGGAAAGACGCGGCGCTCATGTAGTCGCCGGCCACGGCAATGCCGTTTTGCCAACCTTTGATCTGGCGCCCGGCGGCAAAAAAGGCGCTGGAGCCGGACGATCGCCGCGCGGCCCACGCCGTGATCAACAGCGTGATGCCGACGAACAGCAGGAACATCAAGAGTGAAGTGTTCATCGCCGCGCCCCTGTCAATAGTGCGGCGCTGCTGCCGCCGTCATCGAGTTTCGAAAGCAGCGCTTTCGCCTGGGCGTCCCATTTGGCGGCGACCCGCAGGTACAACCACGCCAGCAGCCAAGCCACGAAGAATTGCGAAAGCGCGAAGAGGTAGGCGAGGTTCACGGGGCCGAGGACGGGAGTCGCCATGAAGGACGGAAAATAACCGACCAGGATTAACAAGGAGAAGTAGTAAGCAATGAAGAAAACGGTCGCTGGCAGCACGAAGCGAAGCTTGGCCGCCAGTAACGCCCGAAACTCCGGCATGGCGGCGACGCGATGAAAATCAGGTCCATCAGATTGCATCCGCAATCCTCCTCGGAGGCGAAGAAGTTTCCAGCACTCGGTGAGAAGCCCCAGACATCATAACGGAGCCGGACTCGGAATGGGAAACAAGATCGGGCTTCGGCCTGGGCTGATTCCCTACTCGGCTTCAGAAAGCCAGCTTCAAACCGAATTGAATCTGGCGGCTGGTAGTGGCGGTGCCGCTGATCACGCCCGCCGTGGAAGATATGCCCGAGGTGGCTGAGGTAAACACAACAGGGTTCGGCGTATTGAAGTTCGGGTGGTTCAGAACATTGAAGAACTCAGCGCGAAATTGAAGATTCGCCCGCTCGGTGACTTGTATGTTCTTCCGGGCGGAGACGTCCACGGTGGCGAGTCCGGGCCCGATCAGCACGTCGCGGCCGGCATCGCCGTATGTGCCGTTCGGCGGTGCGATGAAGGCGTTGGGATTGAAGTACTCATTGGGGCTGCCGATAATCGCGCTGCCGGTGAACGCCGGGTTCCAGGAAGGACGCACAGGATTGCGCGAATCGCCGTTGTTCGATGGGTTATAGCCGAGCTGCGGCGTGAACGGCAGTCCCGATTGAATGGTGGTGATGCCGCTCAAAGACCAGCCACTTACTAACTGGCTCAGCACGCGCTGCCGGGTGTCCAGAAACCGTTGGCCACGCCCGAACGGCAACAGGTAATCCGCATGAATGGCCGCCAGATGCGTGGCGTTGAACGGAGAAAGACCCCAATCGAGCTTCGGGTCGAAAGGGATTGCCACGAACGCCGGCGTGTTGTTGCCGACGCTGTTGTTCAAAGTGCCGCCGTCGTCCAGACTCTTTGAAAATGTGTAGACGCCCCGCAGCAGGATCCCGTTCTGGAAGCGGCGGTTCAGATCAACCTGCAGCGCGTTATAAGAGCTGACGCCCTCCGTCATCCAGGTGGTGGTGTTCGCGACCTTCGGATCTGCAAGAGGCGCATTCTTCGGATAGTAGATAGTCCCCGGCGCCAGGGTGCTGGGGCAGGGCGAGGCTGGGCAAATGGTTGCGGCCGGCGTATTCGCGTCAACCGAGAGAATCTCGTGATAACCGTGCGAACCCACGTAACCGACGCTCAGCGATGTTGCGGCCGCGATCTTTTGTTCAATCCGGGCGTTATAGCTGATGACTGTTGGCGTGTAAGCATCGGGTTGGACGCCGGCCGGCGAGATCAGGCTGCCTGAGGGCAGCGCCGCGCCCGGAACGATATCGAGGCTCGACACGGCCACGTTCTTCAACGAAACGGTGGTATTGAACGGCGCCGCCTGATCCAGACGATAACTCAAGTTGTCCAGCAGCCCGTTGTACATGCCAAAGCCAGCGCGCAACACAGTGTTACGGCTGGCGAACGGCGCCCAAGCAAGACCGGCGCGCGGTTGGGGAAGAAACTTCGCCCGGTTCACCGTAAATACCGAAGTGCCAATTTGAGGCTGAAACTCAATCACGCCGCCCTCTCCAAATAGATAGTTGGAGCCTCGGCCGTGGGATTCATTCCATCCGTCGGTGGACTCAGCCCGAATACCGAGCTTGATTTCGAGCCCCGGCCGCACCTTCCAGGTGTCCTGCACGAACCAGGCGCCTTCGAGCGTTCGCCAGCCGAGCGGCGTCGGAGTGGGGATGACAGTGAATGTCGAGACCTTACCCTCCAGCAGGCTGGTGAGATTTGAGAACGAAGCCTGCCCGTTTTGCGCCTGGGCGAAGTTGTCGTTCGATTGAATGCGCTGAACCCAGACGCCGCCCTGAATATGGTGAGATCCATGGGTTGAGTCCAACTGGTCCTGATAGCTGAAGATGTTACGGGCGGCGATGGTGTTGCTGGCAACGTTGGTTCCCGCCGCACTGAGCTGCGATGCCGAGTTGGACGCCGTGCCTCCGCCAATGACCACGGCCCCAATCGGATTGCCGCTAACCCAGCCGGGAACATCTTCCGGGACAACGCCATTGAAGTACATGAATCCGCGAGAGAAGCCGGCGCGCGCGGTATTGATCAAACTCGGCGAAAAGACGTGTGTCTCTTCCACGCTCGCCACTTGTGACCGAATCGCTTCATCGATTGAAGAGAGTGGATTCACAGACGGCGTGGCGGTGGAGCTGTCGTCAATGGTGTAGATGCCTGACAAGGTATCGCTCTCTGAAAAGACATGATCCACGCGCGCCGTCCCATAGTCTTCGCGAATATGCTGCAGCGGATTGTTGTAGGAGATAGCGATGCCGCCGCCGAGGTCCGGACCGTTAGGAACCGGCCACAATGACAGCAATGGCGCCACGCCCGGCGCAATTCCCACGTCCACCAGCTTCCCGCTTGCGTTAGGCAGAAATCCCAGCCGGGCATTGAGGTCCGGCACTAACGTTTCGTTACTCAAGCCGAGTCTTTGGCGGTAGCCCTCATAGTTACCGAAGACGAACGTCTTGTCTTTCCGCACCGGACCGCCCAACGCCCCGCCGAACTCATTACGCTCAAAGGGCGCCACCGACGCCTGGTCGAAGAAGTTCCGTGCATCCAGGTCGCTGTTGCGAAGGAATTCATAGAGAGAGCCGTGAAGGCTGTTGGTTCCCGACGAAGTGATGATGCTCACCTGTGCCCCGGGACGCTTGCCAAATTCCGCGCCGTAGGCATCGGTCACTACGTTGAATTCGCGCACGCCATCCACGCCCAGCAATTGGCCACTGGCGCCGGCGGGCGTCAAGTTGATTTCCGAAGCGCCGGTGTACTCAATGCCATTGAGAAGAAAAATGCTTTCCTGCGGACGCCGGCCGGACACCGAGAACATATTGCCGGCAGCGGAATTCGATGTGCCTATTCCGCCGGAGCGCTCAGAAGAGTAGTTCACCACGCCCGGATTCAGCGTCATGAGCTCGTCATAGCTGCGCCCATTCAGCGGAAGGTCCTTCAACGCCTGCTCGCCCACCAGGCCCGAAGTCTGCTCAGTGGATACCGCCACCACCGCTGGCCGGTCTTCCACCGTGATCGTTTGGTTCACTTCGCCGACAGGTAGAGCGAAATTCTCTTCGACGACCTGGCCGAGGGTCGGCGAAATGTGGTTCCTTGACGAGGCCTCGAAACCGGAACGGCTGGCCACGAGCTGGTAAGTTCCAACCGGGAGGGAAGGAAAGTTATAGCGGCCTGCGTCATCCGTGACTGTTTTCCGCACGGCGCCGGTATCGATGTTGGTCAGAACAAGCGCGGAACCGCTCAGGGCCGCGCCGGACGCATCCGTCACCTGCCCGCGAATGCCAACGCCCTCCTGGCCCGAGAGGTAGACGGCGAAGGAGACGAGGACGAAAACAACTTGCGCCAGCCGATTAGTTTTGGAAAACCTCATTGTCTATCGACAATAGGCTATTTAAAATGTCTTGTCAATCGAATTAACAAGGTGCTTAGAATCAGGGCTTTCGATAGGCGCTTGCGTGGCCTGGGGGGCGCAGGGGGGCTAAATGGGCGAAGAAAGAATGCCCAAACGAGCCAGGAGGCCGTATCGCCCATGCGTGGGCGGACTTTCGCCAATCAGGCGTTTGGCGTGCCCAGTCGCGCCGCGTCGGACGGGGCTTTGCGGAGTATTGCGGGGTCTGGTTATGCGTCGAGTTGACGGAGTACGAATGGGTCCCAGCAGCGGAGACTTGCGCGGCGCGGAATGTCAAAGATCGAAGGTAGTGAGGATGGAGCGACGGCCTTGTCGTCTCCGGATTCGAGGAGGCTGGTTTGCATGTTCCGGGCCGCGGCACTGCAACCGCTTCGGTTTGGCAAACGTCGTCGATTTTGTGGCGCTCGGCGTTGTTGCAATTGGCAGTGCCTCGTTCCCGCGTGCGTTGGGGTCCAATCGCTGCGCGATTGGACCCCAAAGTGCCTCCCCTCCTCAAGAGAGGAGTAAAAGAATGCCTTTGTTAAATCTCGTCGTTACTTTGGTCATCGTTGGAGTGATTCTGTATCTCATCAACCGGTACATTCCCATGGCCTCCAGCATCAAGAGCATCTTAAACGTTGTCGTAGTGATTGCCGTTTGCGTTTGGCTCCTGCAAGTCACTGGATTGTGGGGCAACGTCACCAATTACAAGCTGCCGCGTTAGGCGCCTGACCGGATTAGGTCAAGTGACTCCGCAACGTCAAATCCGCCTGACGCCGGAATGCCCGGCGGAGGAGCCAAACGCGAGCACGTATGAGCTAACCGGAAGCCGGCGCCAATGGGCCTCCGAATGCCTCTTCGACGTTGTGGGACTGCTCGCGCAAGTCCGGCTGACGCTGGATCGAAAACACGGGACCTGCAAATAGTAAGCAAAGAAAGAAATTAAAGCGACATGAAGTTTTTGAAAGTACTAACAACAGTGAGTTGTCTGGCACTATTAGGCGCGGTGCTCGCACCGGTTGCCAAAGCTGACGGTTGGAGCAAGAAGACAGTAGTCAAGTTCAGCGGTCCCGTGGAGATTCCTGGGGTTCATTTGGCGGGCTGGGCGGTGTTGCCCGCCGGTACGTATGTGTTCAAGCTGATGGATTCGCAGACTGACCGGCATATCGTACAAATTTTCAACGAGGACGAAACGAAGATCTACGCAACAATCCTCGCTATCCCGAACTACCGCGTCTACCCGACTGACAAAACAGTGATGACATTCAGCGAACGGCCGGCCGGCCAACCGGAGGCTCTCCGCGCGTGGTTTTATCCCGGCAGCAATTCCGGCGAGGAATTTGTCTATACGAAGTCAAAAGCGCTGGAGTTGGCTAAGTCCGCCAATGCGCCCGTCCTCTTCACATCCGCTGAGATCGCTGCGGAAGTCACTGAGCCCATCAAAGCCGCTGACGAGGTGGCAGTGGTTGACCTGAAACGCGCGCCAGTCATGGCGGTGAAGCCGACTGGAGAAGAGGTGGAAGTCGGCGAGGTGGTCACGCCGGCGCCTGCGGCGGCACCCGTAGCGGCGCAGCCTGCCGCACTCCCGAAGAGGCTTCCGGCTACGGCGAGCACAATGCCCCTGATCGGTCTGCTGGGCCTCCTGTCACTCGGCGGAGCTTTTGCTCTTCGCTTGTTTGAAAAGCGCGCCGTGTAAGTTTCTTGATTACGCGGCGTGACGCTCTGCGCGCGCCGCGTCAGGAAGCGGGGAAAGGAACAACTCGCATGCGACCAAGAGCGATCCCGTTTCTCGCTCCCAGAACCGATCGCCGGAGATCCGAGGATTGTTACTACGAGACGAGAGCCCGCGGGTTGGCGGTCTTAAACGCGCCCCTCTTAAACAAAGGAACCGCCTTCACCCATGAGGAGCGCAGGGCGCTCGGGCTGATCGGCTTGCTGCCGCCGGAGATCAGCACGCTCGAGGAGCAAGTCAAACGAGCGTACACCCAGTACGACCGGCTGCAGGATGCCCTGAGCAAGAATGTCTACCTGACTGCTCTTCACGACCGCAACGAGGTCTTGTTTTACCGGTTGTTCTCGGAGCATCTGCGCGAAATGATACCCATCGTGAACGACCTGACGGTAGGCATGGCGATGGAGCAGTACCATCACGAATGCCGTCCGCCGCGGGGCATCTATCTTTCCATCAACCACGTCGACGAGATTGACGAAGCTTTTTCCAATCTGGGCGCCGGCCCTGGCGACATCGACCTGATTCTCGCCACGGACGCCGAACACGTTCTCGGTATCGGCGATTGGGGCATCGGCGGCATCGAAGTGTCCATCGGCAAGCTGGCTATCTGCACCGCCGCGGGCGGCATCGACCCCGCGCGAGTCGTTCCGGTAATGCTCGATGTGGGCACCAACCGGGAGACCTTGCTCAACGATCCAATGTACATTGGAAACCGCCGCCCCAGGGTTCGCGGAGCCCGGTACGACGAGTTCATTGAGGCTTACGTCAGCTCTGTAACAAGGCTTTTCCCTCATGCACTGTTGCAATTTGAGGATTTTGCTCCGGGTAATGGAAGGCGGATATTGGAGAAGTACCGTGACCGCGTTTGCATCTTTAATGACGACATGGAAGGGACAGGCGCCATCACGCTGGCGGCGGCGATTTCCGCGGTCCGGATCTGCGGTACTCCATTGCGTAACCAGCGCATTGTCATCTTCGGCGCGGGAACGGCTGGAATCGGCGTCGCAGATCAGCTTCGAGACGCCATGGTGCGCGATGGGTTGACCGAAGAGGACGCAACGCGGCGCTTCTGGTGCGTGGACCGGATGGGATTATTGACCGCGGACATGGGCAACCGGCTCCACGACTTCCAGACCGCCTACGCGCGTCCCCCTACCCAAAGCCAAGGCTGGAGACACGATCCCAATGACAACAGCATTGACTTAGCCGAGGTTGTTCACCGCGTAAAGCCGACGATGCTGATCGGCGCCTCAAGCAGCCCCGGCACGTTCACCGAGGCAATTGTAAGGGACATGGCGGCTCATACGGAACGCCCGATCGTTTTTGCGCTTTCAAATCCCGCGGCGCGATCCGAAGCCATCCCGGCCGATCTCATCGCGTGGACTGACGGGCGCGCGTTGATCGCCACCGGCAGTCCGTTCGCCCCCATTACTCATAAGGGCGTTACTTACGTCGTCGCTCAGATAAACAACGCCATGCTTTATCCGGGCCTGGCGCTGGGCACGATTGTAGCGCGCGCCAGACGGATCAGCAGCGGAATGTTCGCCGCGGCGGCGAACGCCGCCTCCAGCATGGTTGCGGTCCGGCAAGCCGGCGCGTCGCTGCTCCCTCAGATTGACGATTTGCGCACCGTTTCGGTGACCGTAGCGGCGGCGGTTGCCGAGGCGGCTTGCGCCGAAGGCTTGGCCGGCGTCAGAATTGACGACATCGTTCAGGAAGTGCACGACGCCATGTGGCAGCCGAATTACTGCCAGGTCCGGGCGTCGTGAGGGGGCCTCGCATGTTCGAATCCATCCTCCTGGCTCTTGCCCTGTTGCTGCCGGGGGGGCTCAAGCAAGATGCCAAAGCTCAAGCTTCGGATCCGTATAAGATTTCAGTCAACGTCGATCTGGTGTTGCTGCAGGCCACCGTGCATAACCGCAAAGGCGGATTTGTTTCCGGCCTGACCGAACCCGATTTTGAGTTGTATGAAGACGGTGTCCGCCAATCCATCCGGTTCTTCCGCCATGAAGACGTTCCGGTGACCGTGGGACTGGTCATCGACCACAGCGGCAGCATGCTGCATAAGATGCCGGAAGTAGTCGCGGCCGCCCGCACCTTTGTCCAGTCCAGCCGCGCGGACGATCAGATGTTCGTCGTCAACTTCAACGACTACGTATCCAGCGGCCCAGGGGGTAAGCTGCCGGGTTCAGGGCGCCTCACCAATAGTTCGGAACAGCTCGCCGTCGCCATCACGAGCATGCCCACTATCGGCATGACGGCGCTTTACGATGCCGTCATCATCGCACTGGACGAACTACATTCCGGTCAGGCTGACAAAAAAGCTCTGATTGTGATCAGCGATGGCGGCGACAACGCCAGCAAACATAAACTAGCCGAAGTGTTGCAGAAGGCCGGCGAATCCACCGCGCTTATCTACACCATCGGCATCTTCGACCAGGACGACCGCGACCGGAACCCGGCTGTCCTGCGCCGGCTGGCGGCGGTTACGGGCGGCGAGGCTTTCTTCCCCGAACGGCTCGAAGACGTGGTTTCCATTTGCGAACGGGTCGCGCGCGACATCCGGAATCAATATACCCTGGGATACGTTTCCAGTAACACGGCTAGGACCGGTTCGTTTCGAGCCATTCGGCTTGTGGCCCGCTCCGCCGACGGCGGAAAGGCTGTCGTGCGAACGCGCTCAGGGTATATCGCTGGAGGCGAATCGCCGCCGGCGAGCGGCAGAGGCGCTCAATGACGTTTGTCATTGACCGAAAATCGCTTTGTGTCCTGCTCGTACGGAGCCGTCAACTGCTCCTCACCGCGGCTGTGGTGCTGCTTGCCTATTGCGTGTTCAATTTGGCCGGTGGATGGATGTTTCAGAATAACGGGGGCCGGCAATTCGACCGGTTGTTGCTTCGCCGGCCGCCGGCTGTGCGCGAAACGACTCCGGGAGCCATCGCCGAAGGGCTCGTCGGCCGCATAACCATTCCACGGCTGGGCCTTTCGGTACTTATCGCCGAAGGCGCGGATGGCGCGACATTGAGCCGTGCCGTGGGTCATCTTCCCGGGACGGCGCTGCCTGGACAGAGCGGCAATGTCGTCCTTTCGGGTCACCGTGATACTTATTTTCGCCCATTGCGCAAGATCGAGCGCGAAGACGTGATTACGGTGTCAACACTGGCTGGCGAGTATCGCTATCGAGTGGTTTCAACGAAAGTGGTCAGTCCCACGGATGTATCGGTGCTGACTGCCGGCGTCCGGCAGACCCTCACGCTGATTACTTGTTACCCCTTCTATTTCATTGGGCCAGCGCCTGACCGGTTCATTGTTCAAGCGGAAAGAATCGCGTAACAAAGCGACCATGGTCATAGTCTCACCTGTGAAACCGCGCACAACGGCCCACCACGTGCTTGTGCGCTTCCGTGAACCGCGCACGGCGGCCCGCTGCTGGCCTGTGCGCTCTTGTGAACGGCATACAACGGCCACCACGGCCACAATGGACTTGTGTGCCTTTTGTGAACTGCGCCACAGCCAGTGTGTGCGCTGTAGAGCTGAAATGGAGTTGCCTTTATGCTAGAGACCTCTAGGGTTCGCAAAATCGCCTTTGTCGGGGATCATCTGCCGCGCAAATGCGGCATTGCCACGTTTACGTCAGACCTGCTTGCCGCGGTGGCGATGGCGCACCCGCAAAGCGAGTGTTTTTGCGTCTCGGTGAATGACGTAAAAGGTGGCTACGAATATCCGGAATGCGTTCACTTCGAGATTGACGAGGAGGACTTGTCATCCTACCTGCGCGCCGCCGACTTCCTCAATATCAGCAACGTCGACATCGTCTGTCTGCAGCATGAGTTCGGTATCTTTGGCGGGACGGCGGGCGGACACATCCTGGCCTTCCTGCGGGAATTACGTATGCCGGTTGTCACCACCCTGCACACCGTGCTGGCTGAGCCGCGCGCCGACCAGCGGCGCGTGATGCGCGAGCTGATTTCGCTTTCGGCGCGAGTGGTGGTCATGGCCAAGCGCGGGCAGCAAATGCTTCAGGATATCTATGACGCGCCTTCCTCGAAGATCGATCTGATTGCGCACGGCATTCCCGACGTGGGGTTCGTGGACCCAACCTATTTCAAGGATCAGTTTGGCGTGGAAGGAAAGACAGTGCTTCTCACATTTGGCCTGCTTTCCCCAAACAAGGGCATCGAGTACGTGCTCAACGCCCTGCCGGAAGTTCTGGCCGAGTTTCCCGATGTCGTCTACATTGTCCTGGGGGCCACCCACCCGAATGAACTGCGTGAGCACGGCGAAGCCTATCGCGTTAATCTGGAAATGCTCGCGAAGAAAAACCGGATCGAGAAGAATGTAATCTTCTATAACGATTTCGTGGATCTCGAGAACCTGAAAGAGTTCATCGGCGCCGCCGATCTCTACATCACCCCTTATCTGAACGAAGCGCAGATCACCTCCGGCACGCTCGCCTACACGTTTGGGTCCGGCAAAGCAGTGGTTTCCACGCCGTATTGGCACGCGTCCGAACTTCTAGCGGATGATCGGGGCGTCCTGGTCCCTTTCGCCAATGCCCCGGCCATCGCGCGCGAGGTCATCGGATTGCTGAGCGACGACACACGGCGGCATGCCATTCGTAAGAACGCCTATCGCCTCGGGCGGGAGATGGTTTGGAGCAATGTCGCTCTG
Organism: Acidobacteriaceae bacterium; assembly: GCA_903970405.1. GTDB lineage: Bacteria > Acidobacteriota > Terriglobia > Bryobacterales > Bryobacteraceae > CAJCIT01. Next base: position 87,992 of record CAJCIT010000161.1, read on the forward strand.
CTCTACATGCGTTCCTTTGAGCTTTCGCGTACGCAAGGGGCGGCCTCCTCCCGAAAACCCGTGCCCATGAAAACGCTCGACCAGCGGCCTCGGGAACTTCCGGTGTTGAAACTAGATCACCTTTCGCGGATGACCGATTCCACCGGGGTTTTCCAGCATGCTACATTTAGCATTCCCAATTTCTCCGAGGGCTATTGCACTGACGACAACGCGCGCGCGTTCATCCTCGCGGTGATGCTTGGTGAGTTAGGCGGGGATTCGGAGCGGTTGTGCGGCATCACCACCACCTGCGCCGCCTTTTTGCACCACGCATTCGACAGCGACACCAAACGCTTCCATAACCACATGAGCTTTGACCGGCGCTGGCTTGACCATCAGGGATCGGAGGATAGTCAAGGCCGCGCTCTGTGGGCGCTCGGAGTCGGCGTGGGCCGTTCGCCTTTACGCAGCTTCCAGATGATGGCGGGGCGGCTCTTCTCCCAAGCCTTGCCGGTTCTGACTGAGTTCACTTCTCCGCGCGCCTGGGCCTTCGGCCTGCTCGGTATTCATGAGTACCTTGGGCGGCTGCGCGGCGACAGCTTGGTTACCCAGATTCGCGAAATTCTGACTGGCCGGCTGATGGATCTCCTCGAGCGTAATGAAACTCCTGACTGGTGCTGGTTTGAAAAGGAGCTGTCCTATGACAATGCCAAGCTGGCGCACGCTTTGATTCTCAGTGGACACGCCACCGGGCAACACGACGTTTTCGAGGGAGGGCTGCGCGCCTTACGCTGGCTGAACGAACTGCAGATCTCAGAGAAAGGTCACTTTCGACCGATCGGCAGCAATGGCTTCTATCAACGGGGAGGCGTCTGCGCCAGCTTCGATCAGCAACCTATTGAGGCGCACGCCATGGTATCGGCGTGTCTTGAAGCCTATCGCGCCACTGCCGACTTCTGGTGGTATGAGCAGGCGCTGCGGGCCTTCGATTGGTTCCTTGGCTGGAATGACTTGGGCGTCGAGCTCTACTCCCCCGATACCGGCGGGTGCAACGATGGACTGCACGTCGATCGCGTGAACGGAAACCAAGGCGCCGAGTCCACCCTCGCGTGCCTCCTGTCACTCGCCGAGATGCGCCTCACGCAGGACATGGTGACGAGTTTCAAGGAGCCGATTGCCATCGGTGCGTAACCTCTCTCATGAATACTTTGTTGAATGCCCTTCACGTCGAACGTACGCCCACCATTCTGAAGCCAGACCAGTCACGGGTCCTCCTGCGGCCTTTCGTTCCCGGCGATGCGGAACGGATCGGCAGAATCATTTCCCGGATCATGTTGCTTTCCGAAGATCAAGTCGGCCCGTTGCTGGAAGGGATCTATCAGGAATTCTCTCCGCGGCATCACCGCATCCGCGATTCCTTCCTGGAACGCTTTGAACAGATCCGCGATTCAATGCCCGACGTCGAAATATCCGACCAACGGCGTCAGTTGATCGGCTGCTACTTCCTCGCCGAGTACTCGCTCGAAGGCGCCGCGCTGTTTAATCCGTCAATTGTTCCGCATCCGAATCAGAGGGACCTCCCGCCGGGCGCCCTCCGATTCATCTTGAGCCTGCGCGCCACTGGCGAAGGGCATATCTCGTCCATTACCTTTCGAACGGGTATCATCCATGCGGACCAACGGGTCGAGGTATTTCCGCCAGGCAGGTTCCTCGCCGAGCCGCGCCAGATCCCGAACGTGCACTACGATAAGGCGCTCTTCATCCGAAAGCTCTCTGAGTTGGGTTTAAAGGGTGACTTCACGCGCCGCGTCATGAACAGGCTGGGCGAATCGTTCGAACTCGAAGAGCTGCGCACCAGCCTCAATACCGAACAAGCCCGGCTCCTCGATGGAATGGTAGCCGAGGGTCCAAACACCGCTCAGGGCATCTGGATGCTGGCCCGATCGAACTACGAAGTGCAATTCCAGCAGGAGCAGGATATCTCTGAGCGTATTATTTTCCCGGCAACCCCTTCCCAGCGCAATGGCATTGAAGACGCCCGGTTCGTTTGTTTTGAGTGCCACGACGGCCGTTCGCAATACTACGCCACTTTTACAGCCTACGATGGCAAGGTGGTTGTGCCGGAACTCGTCGAGACATCGGATTTCCTTCGCTTTCGTTTCATCACGCTAAACGGTCCAGCCGCCCAGAACAAAGGTATGGCCCTTTTCCCGCGTAAGATCGACGGCCAGTATGCCATGATTTCAAGGCAAGACAACGAGAATATCTTCCTGATGTATTCCGATAACGTCCACTTCTGGAATCAGTCCGTGCCGCTGCTTCAGCCGGCCTTCCCCTGGGAGCTGGTCCAACTTGGCAATTGCGGATCTCCCATTGAAACCGAAGCCGGTTGGTTGGTGCTCAGCCACGGCGTCGGACCCATGCGCAAATACTGCATCGGCGCCTTTCTCCTCGATCTCAAAGATCCCACAAGGGTCATTGGCCGCCTTCACGAACCTTTGCTCAAACCCGAGCAAAGCGAACGGGAGGGCTATGTCCCGAATGCGGTCTACACGTGCGGCGCGCTAGTTCACCAGGGCGTACTGATCATCCCGTACGGCTTGGCCGATCACGCCACTGGCTTTGCCACCGTCCCGCTCAATGAAGTCCTGGGGTCGATGCAATAGAAGGGAACTTCGAGTGACATGAAAGTCTCCGGACATGTCCGCTAAGAAGGTGGCGGTTCTCGCCCCCGTCGCCTGGCGCACTCCGCCGCGGCAATACGGAGCCTGGGAGACTGTGGCGGGCAATATTGCGGAAGGGTTAGTGGAACGCGGCTGGGATGTCACGCTCTTTGCCACCAAAGACTCCGTGACTCGCGCCCGCCTGCATGCTGTGATTGAGCGCGGGTATGAGGAAGACCGAAGCATCGATCCCAAGGTCGCCGAATACCGCCACATCTCCGAAGTGTTCGAGCAGGCTTCCCAATTCGATCTGATTCATAGCCACTACGACTTCATGGCGCTGGCGTATTCGCGGCTCGTCAGGACGCCGGTGCTGACCACGATTCACGGGTTCTCATCGCCCCAGATTATGCCCGTCTACGAGAAGTATGGGGACGGATACTTCGTTTCGATCAGCGATTCCGACCGCGCACCCGGGCTCAATTACGTGGCGACTGTTTACAACGGGATCGATCTTGCCCTGTATCCATTTCAGGAGCAATGCGGAGACGATCTGATCTTCCTTGGGCGAATCCATCCGGATAAAGGCGTGCATCTGGCAATCGAGGTTGCCCGGAAGAGCGGTCAAACCCTGGTCATCGCGGGTATCGTTCAAGATGAGGCGTACTTCCGCGATCTGGTGGAGCCGCACATTGACGGCCGCCAGATCCAATATGTCGGGCCCGTCGGTGTTGACGGTAAGAACGAACTATTCAAGCGGGCCAAAGCCTTACTCCACTTAAACACCATCCCAGAGCGCTTCGGCCTTGTGCTGGTGGAAGCTAACGCGGCCGGCGTTCCGGTCATCGCGATGGATCTGGGCTCCTGCCGGGAAGTCATTGAGGAGGGACGAACTGGCTTCCTTGTCAACGATGTCGATTCCGCAATCCAGGCCCTGAGCCGTCTTTCCGAAATCCAGCGGAACGCCTGCCGGAAACGAGTGGAGGGTTGTTTCTCCGTTCAAACGATGGTTGAAGCCTACGAGGACGTCTACGCCAAGATCTTCGCGCTGGAAGGAATGAACGTCTAAGGCCTTGTTTTTCAAAAGCGATCGGCTGGCATAGAGACCAGGACAGGCGGGCTGGCCTGAGACGCAGGTCCAGAACTGCGCCGTCGCAACCGTAACCCATTGAGTCAGGATCGGCGTTCTTCGCTCCAGGCTTTGTTTCTGTCGAACACAGCGCGGCGCCTTTCTTTGCGCTTCAAGAACGCTGTGGGCACGAGGCGTTGTCGAAGGTAACCGCGACAAACGAAGGCAATGAGGCTACACTTGGGCACCGGATTCGAAGCGGAAATCCCGGTTATAAAGGTGTTAACAATGATGAGAAGCTTCCTGGCGATGGTGCTAACCGTTGCGGGATCGGCCGCCTTAGCGCAAGGTCAGGGTGGCGCAGGCGCCAAGTACGGATCGCGGGATCCATTCGTCTGTAAGTCGAAAAACGAGCCGGCGAAGGGCGCGCCGTCGCCGAGCCAAATCAAAAGACTACCTTCGATGCAGCGGTGAGAGCGTGGTGGGGATGATGGGGCCCAAACTCTACCTGTTGGAGAACATACAAGTAGAAGCCGGCAAAAGCCGTCCGTTTCTGGAAACTGACCGTAACTTTACAGACATCGATAACACTGAGCCGATTTACCCAATCCGCGGGAGTTATGACTGGTACGTGTGCCACATCAACGAGGTCGGGTTCCCCCCGGGCAAGAACTGCACTCTTTACAAGGAGCCCAGTTGTACTGGCTTTTGCTACAAAACAACCTTCGGTGACTGGAACTGCACGATGACGGACCGTGCGGCGATTGCGAGGGGACCAGAAAAACTACCGGTGGCGCCTCCCAAATGAGGGCCGAATCACGGCTGCGGACGCACGCCTATTCGCCCCACATCTCAATCGAAATTGTTCCCGGCGCGGCGCCCATATCCCGTATATGGATATGCTCCAGATTGGGGACGTGCTCCAGATTGGGGACGGACGCTTCTCAACTCCCTACGGCTTTTTCGATTGCACCCAGCTTCTCGATTAGAGGACGGACGCTGCCCGATTTGTCGCGGATTGGGATATTGCTCCAGATTGGGGACGTGCTCCAGATTGGGGACGGACGCTCCAGGGCTCCAGATTGGGGACGGGGCTCCAGATTGGGGACGG